>CAZBLQ010000022.1:17455-41609 GCA_964492635.1 uncultured Oleiharenicola sp. | reverse complement strand
GCAGCACGTCGAGGCCGGAGAGATCCTGCGGGCTGAGCAGGTAGCGGCGGTCGCCGAGGTCGACGGTCCGGCCGTCGGAGACGAGTTCATAGGGCATGCGGCAGGCCTGGGCGCACTCGCCGCGGTTGGCGGAGCGACCGCCGAGTGATTCACTGGTGAGGCACTGGCCGGAGTAGGCGACGCAGAGCGCGCCGTGGACGAAGACCTCGAGCGGCATGAGGGTAGGGCGCGTTATCCCTAACGCGCCGTCGCCCCCGGTGGTTTGCTGAGTAGCCGCCCTAGATTGCCCGGCCTGAATGGCGGCGATTTCCTTGAGGGAATTTTCGCGGGCGAGTACGACGAGGTTGGCGCCGAGTTCGCGCGCAAACTCCACCCCGGCGGTGCTGGTCACCGTCATTTGCGTGGAAGTGTGGATGGGAAAATCAGGCGAGAGGGCGCGGATGAGCCGGCAGATGCCGATGTCCTGTACGATGGCGGCGTCGACGCCGGCGGCGATGATGGACTTGAGATACTCCTCGGCCGCGGCGAGTTCGTCGGCAAAGACGAGGGTGTTGAACGTCACATAGCCCCGCACGCCGCGTCGGTGGAGGTAGGCCATCAGCTTCGGCAGATCGGCGACGGTGAAATTGTGCGCGCGCATCCGGGCATTGAAGCGTTCGAGACCGAAGTAGATGGCATCGGCGCCGTTTTCGACGGCGGCGCGCGCGCATTCCCAGTCACCGGCGGGTGAAAGCAACTCGGGCCGCACCGGAACGGAGCGGGGCGCGGGGGAAGTTTCGAGGGAGGGAGCGGCGGGCATGCGGGACCGGTCAGGCGGCGGCGATCTCCGGCGGAGGTGGTGGGGGCGGCGCGCCCGGATTCACGTAGATGGCGACGTGCGGTGCGATGGCACGGAGTTCAATGGCGAATAGCACGGTCAGGAGGAAAAAGCCGGCGGCGATATAACCGACCAGGGGAAGGCCTCGCAAGTGTCCGGTCGCATCCTGCGTGACGAAGAAGCCGGCGAGAATGCTGGAGAGGGCGTTGGCGGCGAGTTGCAGCGCGGAATTGATGCTCATGAATCCGCCGCGATAGCGGGCCTCGACGGCATTGGTGATCATGGTCATGGCGGGAGCATAGCGGCCCGACATGGTGACCATGAAGAGAGCCATCATCATGCTGGCGAATACCACGGAAGACGGCCCGAGCTGCATTATGACCAGCGTGACCGCGACGGCGCCGATGGACATGAAGACGAGGAGGCGCAACCGGTCCATGTGGTCACTGAGCCAGCCGATGATGGGCGTGCTGATGGCGGTGGCCACGCCGCCGACCGCGTAGGCAACGGGCAGCTGGACCCGTTCGGTGAGACCGAGATTGGCGATGAACGAGGGCGCGAGGAAAGGCACCAGAATTCCGCCGGCCATGCCGAGCATCGCGCCGACCGCGAAGGCGCGCAGATGCACGCCGTGGGTCATGATCTCTTTCATCTGCCGCCAAGGCTCGTGGCCATGCACGGCGGTGCGCAAATGCGGCAGCGCCAGCGAACCGATCACCAGGTTCACCGCCGAGCAACTGGCGAGCAGGAAAAAGGCCGCATGCCAGCCAAACCGGCCCGCGAGCATCAGGCCGGCCGGCACACCGAGGACCGAGGCCACCGGAAACGCCGCCGTGACAAAACCCATGGCGCGACCCCGCCGTGCGGGCGGAATGAAATCACCGATCATCGCCGTGACCAGAGAACTGGCGAGTCCGCCAAAGGCTCCCGCCGCCAGCCGCGCGAGGAGCAGCGTCTTGTAACCGGGGGCCAGGCCGCAGGCGAGCGTGGCCAGGCCGAAACCGGCATAGAGGACAAGCAGGGCGCGCTTGCGATCAAAGCGATCAAGCAGAAATCCGCCGGCGAAACCACTGATGGCCGCGGCAATCCCGTATGAAGCCACCAGATGCGTGAACAATGCCGGCGTGATGTTGAAGGCATGCATCAACTGTGCCCCCAGCGGCATGATGATCATGAAATCCAGGATGTGGGTGAATTGCACAGCCCCGAGCGCGAGCAGCGTGATGATCTCGCGGCTCCGAGGCAGTTCGTGGTGCTGGGCTGGTCCGGACATGAACGGTCACTATTTCACGAAACTATTCCGGGTGCAAACCCGGCTTGCGCGGTGCGGGGGAAAGACGGAAGGGCGGAGTGGAACCGAGGGCGGAGACCGGGCCGACCACGGCGCGGGCCGCCTCGGCAAACAACAGCGCGCCCGGGCCGAGGTGGTGCCGCCGGTGGCGCACGAGGGCGATTTCGCGGGAAGGCGACAGGCCGGTGAATTTCCGGAACACGAGGCCTTCGGGATCGGTCGCGCTGCGGGCGCTTTGCGGCAGCACACTCACGCCATATCCCATGGCCGCCAGGATTTTGACGGTGGCGAGCTGGCCGCAGCGATGGGCGATGCGGGGTTCAAAATGGTGCTCGCCGCAGTAGCGCTGGATCTGGGAGGCGAGGGTGGAGCCGTCACCCAACAGGATAAAATCTTCGTCCCGCAGTTCGTCGAAGGTTATGCGGTCGGCTTTCGCAAGGCGGTGGGCGGCGCCCACGGCCAGCCAAAGGGGCTCGCTGTAAAGTTTCTCGATGTGCAGGTAAGGCTCATTGAGGGGGAGCGAGAGCAGGGCCCAGTCGAGCCGTCCATCCTGCAGGGCCTCGATCAAAGGCACGCGGAAGTTCTCCTCGGTGTGCAGGCTGAGGTGGATGCCGTTGGCGCTGCAATAGGCCAGAACACCCGGCAGGAAAAACGGCGCCACCGTTTGAATCGCGCCGACTGACACCCTGGGCCCCCGGATGGGGTCGCTCTTCAGTTCGCCCAAAGTCTGATCGACCTCATTGATTATCCGATGTGCTCCTTCCAAGAGGATTTTGCCTCCCTCAGTCAGCACCGCCTTGCGACCAAGCCGGTGGAACAGCTTCTGCCCGAACTCCTCTTCAAGGTTGAGGATTTGCTGGCTCAGGGACGGCTGGGAGATGAAAGAACGTTGCGCGGCTTTTGTAAAATTGCCTGTCTCAGCCACTGCTAGGAAGTAACGCAGTTGGTAAATTTCCATAGGTAAATCAGATGAATACTATAGAATCTAAGTATTTAGACTATTACAAGAGATGTCGTATACTCTGCCAACACCAAAGGGGTGTTCCTACATAAAACAATCAACCAAGATAATTTATGAAAACAAATAAACTGAATATCATCCTTTCAACGATCGTAATCAGTATCATTGCGGCACTGAGCATGATCGAGGTCCCCGCCAGATTCGTGTCCACGATGGCAATCTCCGTAAGCTCCCTCGCCGTAGTCATTCTCATTGCCCTTACGGCGTTGGATTACCGGGTGGGTCCGAAGAGCATCACGCCGCGGTAAACCGGGAAATTCATTTATCGGTCATAAGTGTGCAACAGGGGCCGGGTTTGAACACCCGGCCCCTTTTAATGTCTGCATTCCAGCCTGCCCTGAAGCTTGGCGAATGGGCGCCGGCCCAATTTAGACAAAACCTCAGGATTGTGACGCTCTTCAGGAAACAACCCCCAAAGTATTGCATGGCGGTAACTCATGAAGACGGCACTTGGAAAGACTGGTTCGAGGCCCACGGCCCCAGGCTTCTGCTTTGCGCGCGGCAATGGACCCGTTCGCTGGCCGACGCAGAGGATGTACTGCAGGAGGCTTTCGTGCGTTACTGGCGCCACCAGCGGCAGCTTCCCGGGGATCCGCGGGCGCTGCTCATCACTTCCATTCGGCGGGCGGCGCTGGATCAGGCCCGTCGTGAATCGCGGCGACTCGGGCGGGAGGAAAAATCCGGGGGCGGTCTGGATGACCCCGAGACCACCTTTGATAAACTGCCGGGCGAGGGCGACGAGCGACGGCTCGAGATCGAGGCCGCGATGCAACGACTGCCGGCCGAGCAGCGCGAAGTGCTCGTGCTCAAGATCTGGCAGGAATTTACCTTCGAACAAATTGGCGGAATCCTTGATATTTCGTCCAACACCGCCGCGTCGCGCTACCGTTACGCGCTGAATGCCCTGCGCAAGGAACTGGAGCCACTCTGCCATGGATGAAACCCTGCAAGACCTCGAAAACGAGCTGAAGCGCCTGCCGCCACTCCGGCCGTCGGCCCGTTTGCGGCAGGGGCTGGAGCAAGAGCTGGGTGGCGAAGTTACGGCCGATTCCGCCCGCCATTACCGCACCGCGACGAATTTGTCTTCATGGAAATGGCTCGGCTGGCGGACTACCGGCGTCGCTGCTGCCCTGGCCTTGGTGGCGGCGCTCACTCTGGTGAATTCCAAATGGCCGGCCACGCCGGAAAAATCCGCGGCGAAACAACCGGTCCCGCTGGCCGCAACCGGTCTGGTGGTTCAACCCCGGCCCGGAAGCACCAACCAGGCTGAGCACTATCAGCCGGTGACGGCGTCCAATGTACTGTACGACTTGAAGGACGAGGGGCCGGCCTATGTGGATGGCGATACTCCAGCCCGCCGCCTGCGCTACCGCTACCTCGACACCTACACCTGGAAAAATTCCCGGGGCAACGCTTCTCTCAAGTGGAGCGTGCCGCGCGACGAAATCCGCGTGCTGCCGGTCAGCATGAACTGAGTTTTCCCAAAACAAATGTAATCCAATCCTCATCTCCCATGACACCCCATCTAAAATACCTGCTCCCGTCACTCGCCGTCGCCGCCCTCGCGCCTCATGCCTGGGCGGAAAAGGAAGTGGTGATCCGCCGCCTCGACGCGGATTCGCCGCACCATGTCTTCATTAACGATGATGATGAAAAGGTGGAAAAAGAAAAAGTCACCTACCTCGGCATCATGACCAGGCCGGCGGATCGCACCCTCAGCACCCAGCTCGGCCTGCCGAAAGACACCGGCTTGGTGGTGGGCAATGTGATGGAAAAGAGCCCGGCGGCCGACATGTTGAAGAGAGACGATATACTGACGAAATTCGATGACCAGATAATGATCGACACCCATCAGCTCGGTGTGCTGGTTCGCGCCAAAAAGGAGGGGGATGAGGTCAAGCTGACTCTCCTGCGTGATGAGAAGGAAATGAGCGTCAAGGTGAAGCTTGGCGTACACGAAGTGCCCAAGCTGGCCGAAGCGCCCTTTTTCTATAACGGCCGTCACGGTGAGCCTGACTGGCAAGGGTTCATGCCACCGGAAGGCATGCAGGGCTTGGCCCGGGTGCAGGAGCTGCCCGGCATGGGGCCCGATGAAGCGAGGGATGTCCTGCGCATGATCGAGCACGAGCGCGGCAATTTCCTGACCGGCCCAGGCATGCGCATTCACGGACACGGCGGCAAGGGCTCGACGATTCTCGACCTGCCCAAGAGCAATGTTTCCTATTCGGACGACGAGGGCTCGTTTGAAATCAAGGTGGACGAGGGCAAGCGCCACCTGACGGTCAAGAATGCCAAGGGCGAGGTGGCTTTTGATGGGCCGATCAACACCGAGGAGGAACGCAAGAAAATGCCACCGGAAGTTCGCCGGCAGCTGGAAAAACTCAATGCGGACACCTTCGAGTTTGAGGTCGGCGAGGATTTCAAGCCTGACGTCGTGCCGCTGCCACCCGAGCCGGCCAAGACAAAGATCAGTCATGATCTCGGCCGCGGTCCGGTCAGAACACCTGACCGGGACGTCCGCTCATTCTGACAATTCCGCGCGACGCCAGTCGCGACGGTGTGTGTGCCGGGGCTGCGGGGAAGCGCAGCCCCGCTTGCCTCAGGCTGCAACTGCTGCCTCGGGCGGCGGATTGCGCTTCAAGAAAGCGGCGATGATCAGCGAAAGGAGCAGACCAAAGAACACCACGAAGATCGGCGTCATGATGGCCTGGACGATCGGCCCCATCATCATGCGCATGAACCCCTCAGCTTTTTCCATCTGGGCATCGCCCATGCCGGCCGCCGCCCATTTGGCCCGGACAAGTTCGAGTTGGTAGTCCACGAAATTTGGATTCACGAACTTGAAATGGATATAGGAGTAGACCGAACTCATCAGACCCGAGTAGAGCGAGATGAGCACGCCGGTGCCCAGGCACTGGCCGTAACTGAGGGCCTGATGGGGTGATTCCTCTCGCACGGCCTTGATGCCAAGCCAAAGCACAACGAACATGATGACGAAGCCGAACCATTGGAGATACTGGCCGGTGGCCAGCTTTTCCGTCTGAAAACCGGTGAAATACAGGAGGAGGTTCATCACTGCTCCGCAGATGGTCAAGGTCAGCGCGTAGACGAATTTGGTGCTCATGCGGCCATCCTACCCCATCCAGTCTGCCGCTCAAATCCAAAGTGACGGACGGCAATGCACCCGGATAAACGGCTTCAGCGGTCGGCGCCGATGGATTTCAGGGTAACCAGCGTTGCGCCCCAGCCGCCGGAGGTTTCATCACCCAAGGCAAAACCCGCCACCAGCGGTGACTGGCGCAGATGGGCATGCACGGTCTCGCGCAACTTGCCCGTGCCCTTGCCGTGCACAACGCGCACCCGCTGGAGACCGCGCTTCCGGCATTCGATGAAATATTCGTCGAGCAGACTGGTCACCTCGCCGGGGCGGAACGCATGCAAATCCAATTCGCCCGTGATCGGAATGGCAACGGGCTCGGGGTCATCAGCGTCGGGCATGGAGGCATTCTGGTTCGCCGGGAAAAGCAGGCGACAAAAAACCCGCCCTTTGCAGGGCGGGTTTTTGACACACACACACTAATAAAGAACGATCCTAACGACCAAAATTTACGATTTCGCTACCCGGACGGACTTGGCCTCTTTGGCCGTCTGGACGAGTCTGGGATTCGCATTAACCTGGGCCTTGGGCGCGATAAGTTCGGGGCAGATGACCATGCGGGCGTGAGCCAGCTGGCCAAACTCATTCAAGCTGGCGTTGATCTGCTGCTCGGCCGGCAGATACCGCGGGGTTTCGATCACATATGCCGGCAGGACGACGGGCTCGGGCTGACCCTGAGCGGCACTGGCGTTGGTGGCGAGCACCGCGAGACTGGCGAGAAAGAGGAGGGTGTTTGTTTTCATGAGGAAGATTTCGTTGCCCTACATACACGCAAGGGTTGTGCCAAGTTGCAGCGGACCGCGTAAAGCGCACCAAATCAGGCAGAAGAATTTTTCTTGGCTGTTTTGTCCGGTCCGCCAGGCACCGGTCGCGGCACGAAGATGAAATCCACCGTTCCCGGGAATGGGACGATCATGGCTCCCGGAGTGCCGGACATCCGGGCGGGCGATAATTGGCCTTTGCGATTAAGGTTGACAGATAACTCTGCATAGTAGAGCACTCTGCAATGCCGCTGAAACTTTCCCCGCAGGATGCCGCCACCGCGCTGGCCGAAGTCGACCTGGCGCGCACCGCGATGCGGCACGTGATCCGTGAACACCGCGGTCACTATTACCTCTGGATCTGGGGCGCGACCTGGATCGCGATGCCGCTCACCGCGTATTTTGCCGGAGACGGCGCCGTGCGCTACTTCGCGCTCATCTGTTTGCCGGGCATCCTCGCCTCGGCGGCGGTCAGTCTGGTCCAGCGCCGTCAGATCAGCAGCCCGGACAGCTTCCGGCCTTTCGGCGTGATGGCGGGCATTCTCCTGTTTGCCGTCATTTTCCCCTTCGTGCTCCACGGGCGGCCCGATCCGCGCGCTTACTACGCCTACGCCTGCCTCGCCTGCATGCAGGCCTACGTGGTCATGGGCCTCTGGGTCGATCGCTACCTGCTCTGGCTCGGGCTCTTTGTTGCCGCGATGATCCTCGTCGGTTTTTTCCTGTTGCCGGGAATCTTCTGGCTGTGGATGGCGTTGTTCGCCGGCGGTCCGCTCGTGCTCACCGGGTTCTATATCCGCCATTGCTGGCGTTGATCCACGAACACCATGCCCGAACTCGACGAAATCATCCACCAGCCCGTGCGCTTGCGCATCATGGCCGCCCTCGGCAGCCTGAGCCCGCGTGAGCAGGTCGATTTCGCCTTCCTCAAGGACAAGCTTGACCTGACCGACGGCAATCTCGGCGCCCATCTGCGCGCCTTGGAGGATGCCGGCTACATCGCGGTGGAGAAAACCTTCGTGGCCCGCCGGCCAAAAACTTTCGTCGCCGCCAGTGCCGCCGGCCGGAAGGCCTTCGCGGGCCATGTTGCCGCCCTGCGAGCCATCATAAAAACCTCTTAACCAGCCGGCATTTCATGTAGGATTTTCGCACCGTCGCAGTCAACCCTCCCTCCGCTTCCCATGCTTCAACTACGTTCCGTCACCAAGCGCTATGGCGCGCTCACCGCCCTCAGCGACATCTCGCTCGACATAGAGCGCGGCGAATTTTTCGGACTTCTCGGTCCGAACGGCGCCGGCAAGTCGACGCTCATGTCGCTGGTCGCAGGATTGCGGGCGGCCGATGCCGGCACGCTGGCGCTCGATGGCGTTGCCCTTACCACCGCTGACCCCACCGGCCGGCTGGCTCTTGGCCTCGTGCCGCAGCACATTGCCCTCTATCAGGAATTGAGCGCCGACCAGAACCTCCGGATCTTCGGCCGGCTCTACGGCCTTCGCGGTGCCGGGCTGCGTGAGCGGGTGGACGAAGCCCTGGCGGCCGTTCAGCTTATCGACCGTCGCAAGGACCAGGTGAAGACCTTCTCCGGCGGCATGCAGCGCCGGTTGAATCTCGCGGCGGCACTTCTGCACCGGCCTAAGCTCCTGCTGTGCGACGAGGCCACCGTCGGCGTCGATCCGCAGTCGCGCAACGCCATCTTCGAATACCTCGAGCGGCTCAACCGCGCCGGTCTCACCATCATATACTCCACGCACTACATGGAGGAAGCGACGCGGCTTTGCTCGCGCATCGGCATCATCGACCATGGCAAAATCCTCGCGCTCGGTACGCTCGACGAACTGCTGACCCGGCTGCCGTTCGAGGAGGAGATCAGGTTTGCTGCCACGACCGAAGCCGCGCCGCTTGCGGCCCGGGTCTCGGCCCTGGGAGAACTGACGACCCTTGACGGCACGCACCGCTTCCGGCCCCACCCCGACTGCAAACTCTCGGCGTTCTTCGCCCTCACCGAGTCACTCGGTCTGCCGGCGCGCCTGTTCACCAGCCAGCGTCCCACGCTCGAGGCGCTTTTCCTCCACCTCACCGGCCGCAACATTCGCGAATAATCATCGTCATGCGCATCCTGCTCACTCTCCTTGGCAAAGACTTTGCCAACCTCCGGCGCAACCGCGCCGCCCTCGTCCTGACGTTCATCGTCCCGATGGTCATCATTTACATCGTGGGCCTGGTCTTCGGCCTGGGCCGCAACGACAGCGGGCCGTCCGGCATTCCTTTCGCCGTTGTAAACGAGAGCGACAACCCCGCCGCGCAAAAACTCGTTGCCGCGTTGCAGGCGGAAAAATCCTTCCGGATCCTGACAAAATTCGTCAACCCCGACAAGACCACCCGGCCGCTCACCGAGGCCGACCTGCGGCCGATGATCCGGGACCGGCAGTTCAGCTATGCGCTCGTCATCCCGCCCGACCTTCTCAGTGACTCCCGGCTCGGCTTGCATCTGAAAATCCTGTCCGACCCGCGCAACGACATCGAAAGCCAGATCGTGAACGGACTCCTGCAAAAGACGATTTTCTCCAATGTGCCCCAGTTGCTCGGCCAGTCGCTCCAGGCCCGCGCCAAGAAATATGTCGGCACCGCCGAGACCGACACCTTCAACCGTGCCATTGTGCGGGACGTCGTTGCGACATTCGGTGGCGATCCTGATCGGATGCTCGTCAGCATGCAGAACGGTGACTTTGGCTTCGACCAGCTCACCCAACGGCTCGCAACCGCCACCGGCTCGACCGGACAGGCGGGTCCTACCGAAGGTGCCGGCACCGACATTTTCTCCCGCATTGTCGAAATCGATCGCGAGCAGGTCGTCGGCAAGGACGTGAAAAGCCCCGCCGCCACGCGCATCGTCGGCGGCTACGCCGTCATGTTCCTGCTCTTCGCCCTCAGCAATTCCGCCGCGGCCTTCTTCGACGAGAAAAACTCCGGTGTTTTCCAACGCCTGCTTTCCTCGCCGGTGAGCCGCGCCCAGTTGTTGTGGAGCCGGTTTCTCTATGGGGTTTTGTTCGGGCTGGTGCAGCTCATGGCGCTTTTTTTCGCCGGCCACCTGCTGTACGGGGTGGATGTATTCGGCCATCTGGGCAATTTGCTCATCGTCTGTGCCAGTGTTGCCGCGGCCTGCACGGGCTTCGGCATGCTTCTCGCCGCGATCACCCGCTCAGCCGCTGCGGCCAGCAGCCTGGCCACGATGCTGGTGATTATAATGAGTGCCTGCGGCGGCGCCTGGTTTCCGGTCAGCTTTATGCCCGAGTTCATGCAGCATATCGCCCGGTTCACCATCGTCTATTGGGCGATCGAAGGCTTCAGCGCAGTGCTTTGGGCCGGTGACAGTCTCGGGCAGCTCTTGCCCATTTTGGGCATTTTGCTCGGCACGACGGCCGTGGTGATGACCATCGCTGTCTGGCGCCTCAATCGCAGCCCGATGTTCGAGTGATCA
This sequence comes from uncultured Oleiharenicola sp., assembly GCA_964492635.1. GTDB lineage: Bacteria > Verrucomicrobiota > Verrucomicrobiia > Opitutales > Opitutaceae > Lacunisphaera. Next base: position 31,087 of record CAZBLQ010000022.1, on the reverse strand, counting down.
ATCGGCGGGCGGTGGCACCGGTTTTTCCGGCGTCGCCTGCGGGATGGCACCGGCTTGAGGCGGGTAGGGGGGGAACTTCTTGGGCTGGGGCTCGGTCGGTTCCTCCATGGCGCGGCGCACCTCTTCTTCCACGCCGCTGGCAGCCTTCTTGAATTCGCGGACGGACTTGCCGATGCCCTTGGCCAGCTCGGGCAGCCGGTTTGCTCCGAACAGCAGCAAAATTATGAACATGATCAGCAGCAGTTCCGGGCCGCCGATACCCTCGATAAACGCCAGGGAAGGATTCATGGTGGAATTAGACGGTGCTGGCGGGGAAATGTAACGGAAAAACCTTCATTATTTTCCTTTCCACCCCGGCATGTCTCGGTCGGTTCATCCCAAGGTGATCTCCACGTAGAATTTTTGCGTCTGGCCGGGGGCGACGGTGTGCAGGCCGACCTTGGTTTCCGGCGCATTCGGCGGGCCCATCCACGGTTCGATGCAATAGAAGGGGGACTTCTCATCCTGAGTCCATGTCACCACGGCCAGGTCGCGGTCCGAACTGTGGGCCATGCCGGTGCGGAAAAGGAGGCGGCTGCCAGTGGGCGTTTCGGTCACGGCGAAAACATCGCGCCGCAAGCCGGTGTGAATGAGGTCGATGAGGTCCTCGTTGGCGAGGGTCTCACGGGTGCTGGTGCGCGGACCGGGGAAAAGTCCGCCTTGCTCGTCGCGCTGCAGGTGTTTGGTGGCGGTGGTCTCCAGCAAATAATCCTGGCGGGTGCGCCCGGTGCTCCAGGGCAGGGTGAAGTAAAAGTGATGCCCGGCCGACCACGGCATCGGAGCAGGGCCGAGGTTGCTCAGTTGCAGTTCCACGAAGAGGCCAAGGGGATCAAAACGGTAGCTGACCACGAATTCGTAGTCGTAGGGATAGGCGGCCTTGGCCGCCTCATCGGGGACGAATTGCGCCGAAAACCCGCCTTCATCGAGCCGCGTTGTGCGGAACCGGCCCTGTCGGGCGAGACCGTGCATCGGCATGGCGCGGCGCACCCCGTCGTCGGCGCGCCAGTGATGGATTTCGCCGCGGTCGTAGGTGCGTCCGCTGAACGGAAACAGGATCGGGTTGCCGCCGCGGATGCTGGCGATGTTGGTGAGGTTATCCACTTCCGGCCAGTAAATGATGTCGCGCACGGTACCGTCGCCCAGCGTGACGTTCCAGTTCATCAGGCGTGCGCCCATTTCCGGCAGGGCCAGAAACGAGGAGGCGCCCACCTGCCACTTTAATATCGTTTGCCCGAGATACGGGATGCGTTCCATGGATTACTTGGTAAAACAAAATGACCGCAGCGTTCCAATACAAAGTCAGTTAAATTATCGCGCATCTGGCCGCGCCTGCCGGCTGCCGGGGCAGCGAAGACCGGGAGGGTACGGGGTTGCCTCGGAGGGCCGGTCGGGTCAGGCTTGAAAGATTCGACGGAATTGTAAGTTCGGCGTGCTTGCTTGTCACCGCAGCAGTGCTAGGCTCCCGGGCTGATGTTCAAGCAGGCAGGCTTTCTGATCACCCTCGTTGCCAGTGCCCTTGGCGCCCAGGCGGCCGAGCCGGTGTCTGCTCCTGCGACTGTACCGGCGGCAGTTTCCCCGGCGCCGGCCCCGCTGGTCGTCCCGGCCAAAAAGGCCCTGGTTTTCGTCATTCCCGTGCGGGACGAGATCAACCGGCCGACCTTTTACATCCTGCGACGCGGGCTCAAGGAGGCCATTGAGCAAAAGGCCGATGTCGTGGTGCTGGACATGAACACTCCCGGCGGCGCACTGGATGTTACGTTCGACATCATGGAGGCGCTCGACAAATTTCCCGGCCTGACAGTCACTTTCGTCAACAAGGAGGCCATGTCGGCTGGAGCGTTCATTTCCGCGACGACCGCGGAGATTTATTTCGCGCCCAACGGGATCATTGGTGCGGCGGCCCCGGTGCTTTCGACCGGCGGGGATGTCGACAAGACCATGAAGCAGAAGATTGTAAGCTACCTGCGGGCTCGCATGCGGGCCAACTCCGAAGGCAAGGGCTATCGTGGGCAGGTCATCTCGGCCATGATTGACGAGGACTATGAACTGAAGATTGGCGAGAAGGTTTTGAAGCCCAAGGGGGAACTGCTCTCGCTGACGGCCACCGAGGCGATGGAAAAATACGGCGAGCCGCCGCGGACCCTGCTTGGCGCAGGCAAGGCCGCCGACGTTGATGCGCTATTGACCGGAAAATTCGGCGCCGGTGGCTATACCGTGCGAAATTTCACGGTCACCTGGTCGGAAGTGCTGGCGCAGTATCTCACGGCGTGGTCGCCGGTATTGTTGGGATTGGGTATGCTGGCACTCTTTATCGAGTTCAAAACACCAGGCTTCGGCGTGTTCGGTGTCAGCGGAATCGCGTTGCTCGCGATCGTCTTTCTGTCGAGCTACGTGGCTGGCCTTTCGGGGCACGAGCCACTGCTGTTTTTCGGGCTGGGTGTGCTGCTCGTGCTGCTCGAACTGCTGTTCTGGCATTCCGCGGGATTTCTCGGCGTGGCCGGCGCCGCGCTCATGATGCTCTCTCTGATCTGGTCGATGGCGGATTTGTGGCCGAACGAACCGATCACCATCGCGTGGTCGGCGGACGCGTTTGCTAGACCGTTGGTCAACCTCGGATCCGGGCTGGCGATCGCCATTGCGCTTTTCATGGCATTGTTGCGATTCTTGCCGAAAAGCTGGGTGTGGGACCGGCTCGTGATCCAGTCGACGAGTGGCGGCATCGCGCAGGTGGCGGGTGTCACAGTCGAAGCCGCGATCGGCCTTGCTGCGCTCGTCGGCCGGCACGGCGTGGCGGTGACGGCACTGAGGCCGGGCGGGCAAGTGGAGGTCGATGGGCGGCGGTACGAGGCGAAAGTTGAGGTCGGCGCAATCGATCGTGGTGCGGCGGTCGTTGTGACGGGGAGCTCGGATTTCGCACTCACGGTGGAAAGGGCTGACGCATGAACATCATCGTTCTCCTCTTCGTTCTTGGGCTCGTGTTCATGTTTTTCGAGGTGTTCACGCCCGGACCGGTATTCGGCATTCTTGGCGGACTGACGCTGCTTGGTGGCATCGCGGCGGCGGCGGATAAGTTTGGCGGCAGCGGTGGCTTGCTGGCGGGGGTCGTCGCGCTTGCCGCGGTATGTGCCACTCTCTACGCGGAACTTGTCTGGCTGCCAAAAACCCGTTTCGCGCAGAAGTTTTCCGTACTTTCAACCAGCGGCACGACGATTCGTCAGCAGAACGTCGAAGCCGATGCCGTTGTCGGCAAAGCCGCCGAAGCTCTCACCACGCTCGCGCCGAGTGGCTATGTGAGTGTGGAGGGGCACCGCTACGAGGCGTTCTGCCAGAGCGGGCACGCGGAACGCGGCGCGCAGTTGCGCGTCACCGGCCTCGACAATTTCCGTCTCATCGTCACTAAACCTGAAACTCCATGAACTTGATCTCCATTTTACTTATCATCGGCGGCGTCGTTGCCCTCGTCATCCTCGGGCTGATTTTTTCTTTCATCAGCGTCTGGGTAAAAGCGTTTATGAATGGCGCGCCGGTGAGCATCACCAACCTGATCGCCATGCGGTTCGGTGGCGTGCCTTACAGCTTGATGGTCGATGTACGGATCAAGGCGGTCAAATCAGGAATTCCGCTTACGACGGATCAAGCCGCGGCTCATTTTCTCGCCGGCGGAAACGTATTGGCAACGGTTGAGGCTTTGATCGCTGCCAAAAAGGCTGGTATCGCGCTTGATTGGGACCGCGCCTGCGCCATCGATCTCGCGACCAAGGGCTCGGGCAAATCGGTGGTCGAGGCTGTGCGCACCTCCGTTGATCCCAAGGTCATTGACTGCCCGAATCCCGAGAGCGGGCGCACGACCATCGACGGCGTGGCGAAGGACGGCATCCAGGTGAAGGTGAAGGCGCGCGTGACGGTGCGCACCCATCTTGACCGTTTCGTCGGCGGCGCCAAGGAGGAGACGATCATCGCGCGCGTGGGCGAGGGCATTGTCTCCACCATCGGTTCGTCCGAGAGCTACAAGGTTGTGCTTGAGTCGCCCGACAGCATTTCCAAGACCGTGCTCGCCCGCGGTCTCGACGTGGGTAGCGCCTTCGAAATTCTTTCCATCGACATCGCCGACGTGGACGTGGGCGAAAACGTCGGGGCGAAACTTCAACAAGCCCAGGCCGAGGCGAACAAGAGCATCGCGCAGGCCCAGGCGGAAATCCGCCGCGCCGCCGCCGTCGCGGTCGAACAGGAAATGAAAGCCCGCGTGCAGGAGATGCAGGCCAAGGTCGTCGAGGCTCAGGCGCAGGTGCCGCTCGCCTTGGCCGAGGCCTTCCGCTCCGGCAAACTCGGGGTGATGGATTACTACCGGATGGAAAACATCCAGTCCGACACGGCGATGCGCGGCTCCATCGCGCATCCGGAGGGAAAGAAATAAGAGTGAAAGGGAGAGTGAAGGTGATCGGTCCTGCCTCGCCCCCACTTTTTTTCTAGCGCCACTTTTACCCGTCACTCTCACTTTTACCTCCACTATGGATTGGGCGCTAAAACACCTGCAGTTGATCATCGCCATCGCCGGGGCGGTGGCGTGGTGGCTGAACCAGCGCCGGCAGGCGAAAATGACCGGCGAGGAACCGCGCAAGGAAGCAACCTTCGATGATCCCGAACTGGCCGAGCGCACGCGCCGCATCCGTGAGGAAATCCAGCGCAAGATCGAGCAGCGGGCGCGCGGCTACGTCAATGAGCAACCGACGCTGCCGCACAATGAACCGGCTGAACCACCTCCCGTCCTGCGGGAGGTGGTGATGGCGCGGCCACCCGAACCGCCTCCGTTATCCCGGGCGGTCGCAGCCAAGCAGGAGGAACAGCGTACCGCCGGGATCCTCGAGCAGCAGGCGGCACTGGTGGAACAGCTCCGGCAAATTGCCGAGGCGAAAGCAGCGGCCATGAGTCGCGCGCAGTTTGAATCCCCGATTTCCAGTGTAGGCCAGGCCGCGGCGGTGGCGCGCAGTGCATTGGCGGACGATCTGCGCGATCCTGACTCACTGCGCCGGGCGTTTATCCTTCGGGAAATCCTCGGCCCGCCCGTGGCCTTGCGGCCGCGATAAAAGGTAGGGCGGATTACCCACTACTTCAGCGGATCTTTGCGGAACAACTCGCTCAACTGCACGAAGGGCTTCTGGGCTTCGAGCCACTGCGGATTCTGCCGGATGTCCGTCATGGATTTGGCCGTGTGGTTGCAGAAAAGATAGCTGGCCGGACCGGAGCGGATGCAGGCGTCAAAACGCGTGCCGGCCGCGTCCTGGACAAAGGCGAAATCGCCCACGGCCATGTGGCGCTGCTCCAGTTCCGCGCGTAGCGGGATAATATCGGTCTTGAACTGGCGCTGGTAGGTCTCCGCCCGCGGTCCATGGTAGGCGAGGATGGCGCCCTGTTCGCTGGCCAGCTTAACCAGCACCCATTCATCGAAGACCGGCTGGTGGTACAACGCGTTCATGCGGCCAAGGGCGAGGATGATGGCGGAGCGGGCGTCTTCGAGATTCATTGGGGAAGATTTCCCAGTGTTCGGTCCGGGTGGCCAGAATAATGTGCGGCCACCAGTCTGGACGATACAGTTGCCCGCGAATAACACGAATGGACGCGAATGCAGCGTGAAACCGAAAGGGATGAGCCTTTGCAGGGTCGTGCGCCCAAACCCTGCCCCATTTTCATTGCCTGACTGCTCTGGCCTTCGCGTTGATTCGCGCTATTTTCGGGCAGTTCCGGTCGCTTGGGTCCGGGGCAGCTTCAGCGCGCGGCGGCAGGATCGAAATGCGGATTGAAGATCAGGCCGATGACATTGCCGAAAGGATCCAGCACGCTTGCCACCTTGATGTTGCCGCCGACGTCCTTCGGTTCCTCATGCTTCTTTGCTCCGAGCGCGAGAAGCCGGGCATAGTCCGCTTCAATGTCGTCTACGCCCCAATAGGTCGTCACGCCGTCCGGGGAACTGTTCGCAGGTGCCTCGGGGTCGAGACCCAGCTCAAAGCCGCCGATGTTGAAGCCGACGTAAAACGGTTCGTCGAAATACGGAGCGACGCCGAAGGCCTGTGCATACCACGCTTTCGCTCGGGCGAGGTCGGATACCTTGTAGATGGTCGTGCGCAGTCCCTTGATCATGACACGAAGAGAGATTGCGCAAGGCGCCCGGTCAGGCAAGGGTTGTTTCCAGTATGAAAAACTCCGGATTACCCCTCGGGCGGATGATATTCGCCCTTTTCGCGGTTGGTGGATTGACGGCGGCGGAGACGGGCTGGCGTCCGCTGTTCAACGGCCGGGATCTCGCCGGCTGGGAGACCTTCATGACAAAGCCCGATCCATCCTGGAACGTGCCCGGCCTGAAGCGAGATGCCAGTGGCAAATATCTTGAGTTCATCGGCAAAAACAACGACCCGCTGAAGGTGTTCAACATCGAGACCGTCGACGGCGGCCCGGTGATCCACATCACCGGCCAGGGTTTTGGCGTGATGACCACCAACGAGTCGTTCGGCAGTTTTCATCTGCGGCTGCAGGTGAAATGGGGGGAGAGAAAATGGGGCTCCAAGCTCAACGCCCCGCGCGATAGCGGGCTGCTTTATTTCGTCCACGGCGAGCCGGGTTTCGACCACGAGACGTGGCCGCGTTCCATCGAGTTCCAGATTCAGGAGCACGACATGGGCGACCTTTACGCGCTGGGTGCACAGATCACCGTGAACGCGCGCCCGGAAAAGGGCGCGAACGGCCGGACGCTCTACCATTATGATCCGGCGGGGCAACCGGTGATTTTCGTGCAGAAGCCGCCGGTGGGCAATCGCTGTGTGCGGCTGGAAGATGCGGAGAAGCCGAACGGCGAATGGAACACCCTTGACCTGATCTGCTTCAACGGCGACAGCATCCACATCGTGAACGGCAAGGTCGTCATGCGGCTGCACCATGCGGAGCGACTCGACGGGCCGGCGCCGGCTCCAATCACCGCGGGACAGGTCAGCCTCCAGACGGAAGGGGCGGAGGTCTTCTACCGCAACATTGAGATCCAGCCGATCACCGCCGTGCCGGCGGAGTGGGCGGAGAAGTAAGCGGGCGAATCAGCCGCGGATTGTGCTGCTGCGCGGTGCAATCCGCGATCAATGCGGCGTGGCTGATTTAGTCTCCGGCAAATTCAGTTCACGCACCCAGATATTCCGGAATGCGACGGGATGCCGGTGGTCCTGCAATTGCAGCGGCAGCCGGGCTGCATGGGCCTCGTAGGGCGGGAGCGTGGGCTGGTGGAAGGTGGCGCCGTTTGGCGTGGGGCCGGTGAGAGTGACATCGTGCTGCACCAGCACACCGTTGTGAAATGCCGTGAGCCGGGCCGGGCTGACCAGTTTTCCTTCGGCCGAGAAGCGGGGCGCGATGAAAACGACATCATAAACCTGCCACTCCCCCGGCCGGCGCGAGGCATTCACGAGCGGTGCATGCTCCTTGTAAACCGAGGCCGCCTGGCCGTTGACATAGGTCGGGTTCTCCCACGAATCCAGAATCTGGAGCTCATAGAGGCCCATGAAAAACACCCCGCTGTTGCCGCGGTCCTGACCGTTGCCTTTGACCTCGGCCGGCGTGCGCCATTCGAGGTGGAGTTGCACATCGCCAAAGCTCTGCTTCGTGCGCAGATCGCAAGGCTTCGGCTTGGGCACGACCACCATGGCACCGTCTTCGATTTTCCAGCCGGCCTCGCCCGCCCGGACCGGCTCCCAGGCGTCGAGGGATTTGCCGTCGAAAAGCACGATGGCATCGGACGGCACGCTGCCGGCGGGCGTCGCAACCACCGCGGGCACAGGCTGCCAGACTTCGGTCAATTCATTGGGCGGACGGTCCCCGGCGCCGGAACTCGCGGTCGCGCAGACAATGAAAGCAACGAGGGTCAACCGAACGGGGAGCGCAAAGGCAGGCAGCAAGGAGGGAATGGAACGCATGGTAATCGCAGCATTACACCCCGCGCGGGATGTGGCAATTACTGGATGCATTCCGATGAAAATAGATCTTCCTCACTAGAAGAGTCGGCGGCCCATTGCTCCGTCTGCTAGTGTTTGCGCCATGGGCTGGAATTGAATTGGACAGCCGTTTCAGCGCGCGGCAGGCTGATTATCCACCCCTTATGAAAATCTCCTTTGTCTCCGCCTTGGGATTCATCGTCGCAACGTCTGTCGCCGTGCAAGGCGCACCTGACCCAAACTGGCTTGGCCATGACCGTGATCGACCGGCGCCGACCGTCGTCACCCCGGGTATGTTCAGTTCGCAGGAGCAGCCGGGGACTCCGCCCTCCGACGCAACGGTGCTCTTCGAGGGCAAGGACACTTCGCAATGGGTGGCGATGGATGGCAGCCCCACCAAATGGGTTGTCCATGACGGTGCGCTGGAATGCGTGCCGGGCAGCGGCTACGTCCGCACCCTCCAATCCTTTGGCGACTGCCAACTGCACGTCGAGTGGGCGGCGCCGACTCCGCCGCATGGAAACAGCCAGGGGCGCGGCAACAGCGGGGTGTTTTTCGGCTTCGATCGCTATGAGGTTCAGGTGCTGGATTCCTACGAGAACAAGACCTACGCGGACGGATCCGCCGCTTCCGTTTACGGCCAGTACCCTCCGCTGGTGAATGTCTCGCTGCCCCCGGGCAAGTGGCAGACCTACGACATCGTCTGGACGGCCCCCCGCTTCGACGCGGAAGGCAAACTCGTGTCGAAGGCGCGCGAAACGGTTTTCCACAACGGCGTGCTGGTGCAGAACAACGTGGAACTGACCGGGCCCACCGGCTGGATTGGACGCGTCCCCTACAAGGCGCACCCGGAGCGGACGCCGATTGCCTTCCAGGACCACGGCAATCCCGTTCGCTACCGCAATGTTTGGGTGCGGGAACTGGGCAATCCCCGTCACAAGGAGTTAATGCTGCCCGATGCGCTGCTTGAATCCTACGCGGGCGACTACCCGCGTGGCTCGGAAACTACCAAGGTTCACCGGCTGCCCGACGGGTTGCTATCACTTAATCTGGCCGGGGTGGACCTGGTGCTACACGCGGAATCCCCAACGAAATTTTATGCCCTGACGACCGATGTGCAGGTTGAATTCGATGTGACGGGCGCGATCAGGAAATTGAAAATCACCGTGGGCGAGGACTAGAGGCTAACCCAAAACCGGGGAATGCAGCGTAGGGGCGCAGTCTTGCTGAGCCCCTACGTTTCAACCCAGTTTCCGGATTTCCTGTTTCTTCAGGGCCTGGACAGGGCCGGCTTCATCGCGGAGCAGAGCGGATATCCTTCGCGGGGCCATTTCGGTCAGTTCTTTTCAACGGCGAGGATTTGCCCGGGAGAAATCTGCCCGTCCGGTTCATGTAGTCCTGATATTGGTCCCCGAAGCCGGCCAACATCATTTCCTCTTCGCGCGGGATCCGGAAGGACAGAGCGGCAATCGTGGCAACGGCCATGAAAACAAACAGTCCGTTCGATGAGACCAGAGCCAGGCTTCCAATCCAGACGAATATGGCGGTGTACATGGGATGCCGGATGCGGGCATAAGGGCCGGTCGTGATCAAGCGGTGATGGTCTCGCAGGGTGAGTTGCGCCGACCATTGCCGGCCAAGCTCGACCTGCGTCCAGGTCCAGAGGCCAAGCCCCGCGAGGCTCAGGGCCACGCCCGTCCAGCGCAGCCAATCCGGCAATGGCATCGTGATTCCGGCAAGCCAGGCCGGATTGGTCCCGTATAACGCAAGGAACACGATCAGGAGCAGGAAACCGCCCGCCCGAAAAACCATCATCGCCCTGCCTTCACGCAAGAGCGCCGCCCGGTCCGGTGTCAGGCGTTCGCCGGCCAGATAAAGCCGGAGCGCGAAGCAACTGCGCATCAGGATGGTCAGCCCAATCAGGGTCCAGACCGAGATTCTAAATGCGGCCTCTGTATTCATTGCCGAGCTCAATGCTAGGCTGCGTTTATCACGTGGGCAAGACAGACCGCGCGTGGCGACCTCATCGTGGCGGATTTTTGTCCTCTTTTGGAGTTCTTCCGGCCAAAAGAAGACTGCATGGCCGGGCAGCCCAACATTCTCTGGATTCTTACCACCCAATGGCGGGCGTCGGCCACGGGCTACGCAGGTGATCCAAATACACAGACCCCATGGCTGGACGGACTCGCGAGTGAGGCGGTGAATTACTTGCAGGCGGTGACGCCGCATCCGCTCGGGCCGCAAGCCCGGGCGGCGTTGCTGACCGGCAAACTGAGTCCGGAGAACGGGGTGATTGATTACTGGGATCCGCTGCCGGTCGAGGCGCGAACAGTGGCGCATGCCTTGCGCGATCGCGGCTACGCGACGGCGTTCTTTGGCAAATGGCATCTGGCGGAACGCGACCGTGCGGCACCTTTTTTGGGCGAGGTGCACGCGAAGATGATCGTGCCGCCCGAACGGCGCGGTGGCTTCGAATTTTGGGAGGGGTTCGAGAGCGGATTTTTGCTCAATGATCCCTGGTTGCATGGCACACGATTGGAGACCCCGAGGAAGTTCAAAGGCTACCAGGCTGATGTGCTCTGTGAGCGGGCCGCCCAGTGGATGGCGGAAAGCGGAATGCGGAATGCGGATTCCAGTCGCCCGTATTTTTGCGTCGTGAGCCTGGAGTCGCCCCATCCGCCGTATCACGCGCCGGCACCACATGTGGCGGAGCGGACGCCGGCGGAAATCGAATTGCGGGCCAATGTGCCGCGGGGAGGAGCGGTGGAGCAGCAGGCCCGCGGGGAACTGGCGGGCTACTACGCGCATATCGAGGCGACGGATCGCGCCATCGGCAGGCTGATGGCGGAAATCGATTTGGCCGGGACCACCGTGGTGTTCACGTCGGTGCATGGCGACATGCACGGCGCACACGGACTTTTCCGCAAAGCGTGGCCGTATGAGGAATCAGTTCGCGTTCCGCTTCTGATTCGTCGTGAGCGGGGTCCCTCCTTCGCCAAGGCTTCGGAGGGCACGGCAGGCAGCAAGAACGAGAGTCCGGTCAGTCTGGTCGACCTGCCGCACATGGCACTGGCATGGGCCGAGGGTCGCGAGTGGCATTGCCGACGCGACAGCGCGAGCATCTCGATGACGGGCACGACCGTGATTCCGGGGCAGTGCGAGCGGACGTGGCGCGGATTCCGCACGCCGCAGCACAAGCTCGTGCTGAACGCGGATGGCTCGCCGTGGCTGTACTTCGACCTTGAACACGATCCGCTGGAAATGAAGAACCTCGCCGCCGATCCGGCAAGGCAGGGGGAAATCGAGGTGCTCAAGCGGCTGATATAAAGACAGGACCCACACCAGGCAGCGAACGAGTCATACCAGACCTGAACTGAGACGATTCTGTCTAATACCATCGGTCCTTGATTAATAGACTTTGGCGCGACAGCGCCGGTAGGGACGGACCGCCGGGCCGTCCGCGATTGTCCAGACGGCGCGCCCAGCGGTCGCGCCCTACCCATCGAATGGAATTCAATAGTCCAAATCATTAGGGACGCCGGTCTAGCTGCTCGTTTCAATTGGTGGAACCCGACCTCCGGGCGGGTTCGCTTGAGCGGAAAAAGCAAACGCGTCCGGAGACTGCGTTCCACCTCGGCGAAATGATTTATCCGACCTTAGCTCCTTTGCTGCTTGGTGTGGAAAGTCACTTCACCCGCTGGCCGTGCTTGATGACCACGTCCACGCGCTGGAGCAGGTCGATGTAACGAAGGACATCGCCCTTCACCGCGATGATGTCCGCGTATTTGCCTTCGGAAACTGTGCCGTAATCCTTGTCGACTTTCATCGAGACGGCGGGCCAGTAAGTCGCGGCCCGGATCGCGGTCATCGGGTCGACGCCGAGCCGGCTGACCCAGATGTCGATTTCGCGCCACGTGGACTGGTTGTGGAATTTCATCGGGATGCCGGAGTCGGTCCCGATGAGGAGGACGAGTCCGGTCTTTTGCAGCTGCGCGAACTTGGCGGCGCTGGTCTTCGCCCGCAGCGGCGTGATCTGATAATAGGCGAGCCACCCAGGATGTTTCACCGAGGCTTTGATGTCGGCGACGATGTCGGCGGGAACGTCGAGCTGCCAGCCGGGGTCATCAATGTGCATCGGGTTGCCGACCTGATATTCGTAATTGAAGAAACCCTCGACGGTCGGGCACCAATACAGCGGGCCGAGGGACATCTTCGCGGTGCGTTCCTGGATCAATTGGATGATGTCGGCGGGATACTCGGGTGCGGTGGCGAGGCCGGTATGTTCGAAGCGGTCGACGCCATACTTCAAACCGAGCCGAATTTCATCCGGGCGGTGGGCGTGGGCGATGACCATGAGTTTGCGCGCGTGTGCCTCGGTCACGACAGCTTCAATCTCCTCGCTGGTCATCTGGTCCTGGTCGATCAGCTTGATGACATTGACGCCGGCGTCGGCCAGCAGCTTGACCTTGGCGCGGGCGTCGGCGGCGCCGGAGATGCCCCAGCGGAACGCCTCGGTGCCGGGGTAGGGTGCATGCTGCAGGAAAGGGCCGGAGACGTAGAGGGTGGGGCCGGGAATCTCACCGCGGGCGATGCGGTCGCGGACATGCAGGCTGGCCTCCAGCGGCGCGCCGAGGTCGATGGCGCTGGTGATGCCGGCGTTGAGAAGCTGGTGCGCGGCGGCGGGCATGATCTCCTTCTCAAGGCGGGCGGGATAAACCTTGTCCCAGTGCTCGTAATCGGAGTGCCCGAGCAACATGGTGTGGACGTGACAATCCCACAGGCCGGGGAGCACGGACATGCCGCGGCAGTCGAGCACCTCGGCGCCGGCGGGGACGGGGAGTGTGTCAACGGTGCCGACGGCCTTGATGCGTTCGCCCTCAATGAGGACAACGCTGTTGTTCACCGGGGCGGCGCCCCAGCCGTCGATCAGCCGGCCGCCCACCAGCGCAGTGACCTTGGCGTGAATGGAAACCACACCGGAGCACGCGAGCAGCACGGCCAATAAGTGGCGAAGGATTTGCATGCGCGGAGTGTGGCCGCCGGGTGCGCCATGAAAACCAAAAAATCCGAAAGGCAACGTTACAAGTCAGACACGGAGAGGCGAAGCCCCGAAGTTATCTTTGCCTATTGTTTCGCTTGTCTTCAGCTCTTCCTCCAAACGCTGCCGAGGGCATAGGCGCAATAGACTGATCCGAATGCAATCGCGATCATGACGAAGTCCATCGCATCGCCGAGACCTTGCATGTAGTCTCCCGTATGTGGGCGGTTCAGGTGAGGTAACCCAATAGCGGCGAGAAAGACTGCCATGAAAACGAGCCCAATCGTGAGCCCCATTCCACAAACTCTGATCTTGAACGCAGCGTATGCGATTCCGAAACAGAAAACAGCCAGTTATATTAACGCTGCACTCCCGCAGACAATCTTCTCTTTCTGGGGAATACTTTCCGAAGACATCTTATTCTCGAAGAGAGCGATCATCGGCAGAAAGGCGAGGAGACCCAATATCGCTGCAACGATTGGCCAATAGTTAGTCTTCTCGGTGTTGTGCGTCGTATCGGTCATGATTTCAAACGTTATCCGGTTTCGAGCCGAAGAAGCGGCGGACGATGGCTTCGATGTCGTCGATCTT
>CAZBLQ010000022.1:8138-17355 GCA_964492635.1 uncultured Oleiharenicola sp. | reverse complement strand
TATCCGGTTTCGAGCCGAAGAAGCGGCGGACGATGGCTTCGATGTCGTCGATCTTCACCGGCTTGGTGATGTAGTCGTCCATCCCGATTTCGAGGCAGCGTTCGCGATCACCCTGCATGGCGTTGGCCGTGAGGGCGATGATGACCGGCTGGCGTTCCTGGGCGATTTTCGCCCGGATTTCCCGGGTGGCCTCAAAGCCGTCCATCTCGGGCATCTGCACATCCATGAACACGAGCTTGTAATCGCGTTCCCGCACGGCCTGCACGGCTTCGAGGCCGTTGGCCACGGCGTCGGCGCGATAGCCCATGCGCTGGAGAAAGCGCAGCGCCACTTTCTGGTTCACGGGATTGTCCTCGACGAGGAGGATGTTGAGCGGGATGGATTCGGCGAGCTGGATCGCCAGCCCGCTCAGCATGGCGGAGTCGGTGCCGGCGGCGCCCGCCCCGATGAGGGCGTGACGCAGCGTGTCGTGCAGGGTATAGGGCTTGATGGGCTTGGGCAGGCGGAAGACGAGAGGATCCTGACTCTCCCCGCGCTGGTGACCATCGCCTGGTGCAGTCAGCAGGATGATTGGCAGGCGGGGCCGGGTGGCGCGAAGCTCAGTCACCAGATCAAGCGCGGAGATTCCGGCGAGATCCTGGTCGACAATGGCGGCTGTCAGCGGACCCGAACCCATCAGGCGCAAGGCTTCGGCCTGGTCGGCCGCGATGAGAGGTTGCAACTGCCAGGACTTGAGGCAATCCGCCAGCATGGCGCGGTTGACGGGGTGATCATCCACCGCGAGCACCGGGCCACTACCGGGGATCGGCGCAAAAACCGGCGCGCCGAGATCCGCGAGGCTGACCGCGGTGGTTTGGATGTTGAAGCGGAAGCACGAACCCTCGCCGGGAGTGCTCGACACATCGATGCTTCCGCCCATGAGCTGGCAGAGCCGGTCGCAGATGGCGAGACCCAGGCCGGTGCCGCCATATTTGCGCGTGGTGGAGGAATCAACCTGGGTGAAGGGCTTGAACAGCATGCCATGACGCTCCGGCGGGATGCCGATGCCGGTGTCAGTGACCTTGAAATCCAGCAGAACCTTGGTGTCGGGGGCCGGGGCGATGTCGCCCGGCACCCGGACCTCGATGGTGATGGAGCCGCGCTCGGTGAACTTGACGGCATTGTTCACCAGATTGACCAGCACCTGGCGCAGACGGGTGCTGTCGCCGAGGATGCAGCGCGGCACGGCGGCATCGATGAAGTAGGCCAGCTCGATGTTCTTGGCGGCGGCCTGCAGGGCAAAAATATCGACGGTCTCCTCGACGCAATGGACGAGTTCAAAGGGTTGGTTTTCCAATTCCATCTTGCCGGACTCGATTTTGGAGAAATCGAGAATTTCATTGATGATGGAAAGCAGCGCATCACCACTCGTCCGGATGGTGCTGACATAGTCGCGCTGTTCGGCGTTCAGCTCGGTTTCGAGCAGGAGGCTGGTCATGCCGATGACCCCGTTCATCGGGGTGCGGATCTCGTGCGACATCGTCGCCAGAAAATCGGACTTGGCGCGCGAAGTGGCATCGGCCTCGGCCTTGGCGCGGCGCAACTGCTGCTCGGTCTCGACGCGGGCGGTGATGTCGGTCTCGATGGCGATGAAGTTTTCCGCCAGGCCCTCGTCGTTGATGATGGGCTGCACGTCGAGGTGCACGTAAAAGCGCCGCCCGGCCTGGGCTTGCTGCACCACATCGATGCCGATGGGCTCGCGTTCCCGCAGGGCGGCGCTGATCCGATCGACGGCGGCGGGGTCGCTGTCGGGACTGGCGAGCAATTCGGGGAGCGGCCGGCCCGCGACCTCGGCCAGACGCGAGCCGGTGAGGCGGGAATAACTTTCGTTGACCCACTCGATACGGCCATGCGGGTCGGTGATGATGACGGCATTGTCGGTCCGGCTCGCAACGAGGGAGAGCTTGCGGGTCTCGGCCTGGCTGGCGCGCAGGGCCTCGTCGGCGCGCTTGCGGGCGTTGATGTTCTGGATGGTGCCGAGGACCCGCAACGGGCGGTGGTCCGCGCCGAAGGAGATGCATTTGGCGCGCAGGGCGATCCAGAGCCATTCCCCGCTGTGGTGCAGCACGCAGTGCTCGATTTCAATGAAAGGGGTTTCATCGCGAAAGTGCGCCGCGATGACCGCCCGCACGGCGGGTTGATCGTCAGCGTGGAGCAGATTCAGCCAGCCCTGGCCGGTGGCGGGCATCTCCGCGGGGTTATAGCCGATCATCTTCCAGATGCTGGGAGTGAAATAGACCTGGTCGGATTCGACGTCCCATTCATAAACACCCACCTGGGTGGAATCGAGGGCGAGATTGAGGCGTTCGTCGGTGGCCTTGAGCCGGGCCTCGATGCGGCGGCGCTCCTCGTTTTCCGCGAGCAACTGCGCCGTGGTGTTCTCGGCACTGAGCTGGCGGCGGCGGGCGGCCTGCGCCAGATTGATGACGAGACCGAACAGGATACTCACGCCCAGGCCGGAGAAAAGCGCGACCTCGGGCAGGAACTGGCGGTTGGCATTCAGAAAGACCGGGCGCGGGGTCAGGGTGATCGTGATCCGCTGGTTGAAGAGAAAGTAGTTGGCGGACAGGCGCAGGCGCTCGTCGATGGTCTCCTCGGGGGTCATGGTCTCAAAGACTTTGACTTCACGGTCCGGACCGCCGGCGGCTCCGGCATCATGGACCGAGACGACGAGCTGGTAGCGGTGCGAAAGATTGAGCCGGCGGTCGATGCTATCGAACAGTTTGTCGTAATAAAACTCGCCGACCATGAAACCGCCGGCGTCGGCGCCGCCCACGGGGAGATAAACGGCAAAAGTGGCGGACTGCAGCGGGGATTCAAGCGGGGCGGCGATGGCGAAGGCGAGGGACTGGCGCGCGGCTTCTGCCGCCGCCCGCCGCTGCGGCTGGCCCGCATGGTCGAAGGAAGGGGCGTCCTCATTGCCTTCGTGCGGCCAGAACCAGCGGGTGTGCAGGCTGGCGTCAACCCACTGGATGGAGCGGTAGCCGCGGAAGTCCCGCATGGATTCGGCCGCATCATTTTCCCACACCAACTGCGCGTGGCCGGGGGATTTCTCCCAGCGGGAGGCCAGGCGCGCAAGATTGCCGATGTGGTTTTCACATTCACCGCTGAAGAGCGCCGCGATATTGTTGATCGTGAGCTGGGTGGTGCCGCTGATATAGCCCAGTTCGCGCTGCCGCAGTGCCACCCAGAGCGTGCAGGTCACCGTGAGGCTGCAAACCACCACGGGCAGCCACAGCCAGCGCGGGCCGGCGTTCGGCCCGATGGAATTATCGCGCGCCGCCAGCACAATGAGGGCGGCCCCCAGCAGGATTACCATCACGGCGGTGTGCGGGCCGAGCCGGGCATAGGTTTGCCAGAACTCCAGGGCATTCAGGCCGGTCTTGTAGGCCAGCAGACCGGTGAGCCCGTAGGCGGCGCACACCGAACCAATCACAGCCAGCAGGACATACCGCCGGGCCACGAGCACCCCGGCGGCGAGCCAGGCCAGTTTCAGGCCGGTGAGCAGAAAGATCGCGGCCAGCGCCGCCGGCATCCGGCCGATGTGCTGCCCGGCAATGAGGTTTTCATGACGCACCAGCAGGTTGTCGAGCCGGAGATCCAGATCCGCGGGGCTTTGGGCGAGCGTGGCTCCCGCCAGCAACGCGGTGAAAAAAGCGAGGGCAAGACTCGTGCGCCTCCAGCCCAGCGCGAGGGCGATGGGAAAAAATCCGATCAGGATTGCACAGACACAGGCATTGGCCGGCAGGGGCGCGTCATAGGAACGGGGCTGCACCAAAGCCAGATTGCCCGTCATCCAGCCGAACAGCACCGTGAGGCCGAAGATAGACAGCACTGCAAACGGAGCGAGATAGCCGTATTGCAAAAAGCTGGGGCGGTGGCGGTCCATGAAAAGGGTGAGGCGGAAACGACGCTAGTTGATAAGCCGCGGCTTTTGCATGGCAATGCGCATTTGGGGACTTTCACCTAGGAAAATCGGGATGACGCTCACGACAAAAGCGCCGGTGCGCAAAACCGGGCGCGCCAGGTGAACCGGTTTATTACTTGGCAGGTGGCGCGGCTGGCTCGGGAATCTTCTCTGCGGATGGAGCCGGGGCCGGGTTGGGCGCGGATGGGCCGACGACGATGGACCAGTCAGGTTTGCTCAGCGGGCCGGTCAATTTCAATTCAAGGATGCTGGTGATGGGTTTGATCACGATGTCGATGGCGGCGGTCAGGAGATTGCGGTGCTCTTCGTACGGTTTGAGTTTCGCGGTAAAATCAAGCGCGCTGGTCGCGAAGGTAAAGTCACCCCGGGCATCGATCACCGCGGTGGGCCCCGTGATCTTCAGGTCGGGAAAGACCAGGCGGCCGTCTTGCAGCCGGAAACTGGTATGCGCCGCATCCAGTTTCAACGAGCTGAAGTTCAGCGACAATCCGCTCAACACCTGCGAAAGGAGGCCGAAGAGATGGATTTCGCCCAACTCGGTGCCGGTCAGCGCGGCGTTGCCTGAACCGGTGAAACTGGCCAGCTGGCCGGGCTGGCCCAGGGCCGACAGCGCAACGTCCAGCCGCCCGCCCGAGGCGCGTTTCAAAAATTTGCTCTCGGTCATCGACCCTGATTTCTGCCCGGTGCGGCTGGCCTGATACTCCTCGACGGCGCGGATGATGCGGGCCAGGTCGGCGCCGTTGAGGTAAAGATCGAAACCAAGCTGCCGGGAATCAGGCTGTCCGCTGAGCGCCACCTTGCCCGCGCCCTTGCCGCCCGCCGCGGTGAACTGAATGTCATCCAGCCGGATATCACCGCCGTTGACGCCACCGGCGACCTGCGCCGTCTCGAGGGGGAATCCATAATAGTGCAATCCGCCCTCGGCCTGGATGGTGAAGATGTAATTCGACTTCGCCTCCGGCAATGTTCCCTCGATGGCGCCTTGCGCGTGGACGCGGGGCGGCACGGCAAATTGCAGGGTCGCCAGCAACTCGTCCGTCTTTCCCGGCAACATCCGCCGGTAGACCTCGGGGTCGAGGCTGCCATCGATATTGAACTCCACCCGGTTGGTCTCGCGGGTGTTGGTGTCGGCGAAGCGCTTCAACGTGCCGCTGAGCTGCTGTGGGCCGGTTCTTGTTCCCGTGAACTCGATCACATCGGTGAACAGGGGCCGCAGAAAAACCGTGGCTTTCACCCGGTCGAAATCGCCACCCCAGACGCTGGCGGACCGGGCCGAGGCCCGGCCGAAAAACTCGGTGCGGGTGGCGTCGCGCCAGCGACCCTGCACATCCACGTCGGCCTCGGGAGGGGCGGCGGGGAAATTGAAGTGCTCGTTCCAAAAACTGGTCCACCAATCACCGTGGAACCAGCCCGTGATCTCCGGCGGACGCAACCGGCCCGTCAGCAGCATCCGGTAGTCCGTGCTGGAAAAATTCATCCAGTAGGAGCCCCGGGCGAAGTTTTCCCCTGTTTCCACCCGGGCCTCATACGCGAGAAAATCCATGCCGGTGATGTCGATCCGGCCGCGCGCCGAGGATATTTTCACCCCGTGCGAGTCCAGCCGGCCGGCGGCCACATGGCTGGTGAGCCGGTCGAAATGCCAGCCGGGTGCGAGTACCGCCTCGGCGGTAAACTCCACCGGATCGCCAAACACAAAATAAGGCGCGGCCCGGGGCGTGTGTTTCGTCAGCACACGGTTGATGAATTCGGGCGAACCGCGCCCCTCGGCCCGGAGGCGGGCACTTTGTTCCTTCAGGCGCGCCTCGACCTCCGCGGCGAGAAATTCCCCGTTGATTTGCGTGGCCACCGTGGCGCGGACTTCGTGCGTTTCCGGCCAGCGGGTCAGATCGGCGCGCAGCAACGGAGCCAGCGCCGTTTCCCCGTCCGCGGTCACCTGGCCCGCGGCCACGAGCGCTTCCACCGGCCGGGCGGAAAAATTGTCCGGCCGGAACTGCGCACTGATGATGGCGCGCACGCGGCCCACGGTGTATTCGTCCTGGTAGACGGCCTCGCGCACCGCGGCATGCAGACGCATGACGCGTTCGCCCGGGCCATCCAGCCGCAACGTGGCGGCAACCGCGAGCGGCCCCAGGGTGAGCGGCTGCCCCCACGGCTGCCGGGCGGCCCGGGCGGTGAAGAGAAAAGCGGCGGTGTTGCCGATGCCGGCCGGACTTTCCAGCCGCACGGCCAGGGCCGGCTCATCAAAGGCGTCGAATTGGTGCACCTCGAGCACCAGCAGGCGGCCGATCTGCAGAAACCTGGCGGCGATCTCCGCCAGGGACAGCGGCGGCAACCCGGCTTTGCGGGCCGGGGTGCTGACGGCCCCCTGCGCGGTGACGGTGAGCGCACCGATGCGGCCGGCCAACTGGTCCACCTGCCAGGTATTTTCGTTGTGCCGCAGAACCGCCGCGAGGTCCCGCACCAGAGGTTCCGCCGTGCCGCTGGGGGAGAGCATGGCGGGGAGCTGCAGGGTGGCGCCCTCTAGGCGGATTTCGTCGGGCATGGGCCACCCGGCCAGAATATTCCAGAAGCTGCGCCGGACAAACACCAGGCGGCTCGTGAGCAACGGCTCCTCGAACTGCCTGGAACGCAGTTGGACATCCTCCAGCAATATCCTGCCCGTGGGGTCGAAGCGGGCGCGGCCGAATTTAATCGTGAGATTGGCCTCGGCGAAACGGGCTTCCACGCGGCGCAACACAAAATCCGGCACCGGCAATTCCTTGGCCACGGCGATGTAGATCAGCATGGCCAGCGTGGCGCTGAGCGCGAGCCAGACCATCCAATATAAAAGCGAGACCGCGCAGGAGCCGCAGAAGCGCAGTCCAAGGCTGTACCACGGCTGTTGGGTGGAAGGCACGTTTGAAGCCGGCGTCCTTCAGGGCTTGGGCGGCACGGCCGCCGGCGGGTTGGCCGGAGCGTTCGCGGGTTCACCGACAGGTACGGCCGGAACGGTTGCGGGCAGCCCGGGGTCATTTTTCTCGCGATACATCAGGGTGAACAGCGCATCCAGCATTCCCTGGGAAACCTCAAAAACCACTCCGCCGAATTCCGCCGTGCCGGCCAGAAGGGTGTTACCGCCGAGTCTTTCGGTGAGCAAAAGGGTCGAAGTGGAGTTCGGCGCATCGCTGGCGCCGCTGGCAAAAACGACGTCGAGGTCGAGCCGGTATTTCCACGGCTGCGGGCCCTGGGGGGTATCGGCGTGGTCGGCCGAAAAGGTCTCGGCGGTGAAGCGCTTTGCCCGGAGGGTGCGGAGCTGGGCGAGCAGAGCGGTATAAGCCTTCAGGACAGGCTCGGGGAGCTTGGCGGAAGCGAGTCCGTCCGGGGTGAGGGCCACCTCGTTGCGAGCCTGGAAGACCTCGTTGCCGGAGGCGAGTTCGCTGAGCCGGATACGGGTGACCCGGGCGCTTTCCGGCAAATCCCGCAACTGGCGCTGGCGATAATAACGGGCCAGCACCGGCGCCTGTTCGAGTAGATCGGGCACAATCTGGTAGACGAAAGGTTCCTTGGTGACGCGCGCAAAGGCGATGCTGTGCTCATCGGGTTTGACGCCGATCTGGAGAGTGAGGGTGGAAGCGTCGGTGCCGCGGAGGCCGCCGCCGGAGCTAAGGCTGAGCGTCAGTTCCCGTTCGGGGCGGTTGAAACCATCGTTTTCAAGATCGGCGGCGGAAGGAGCGTCGCTCAGAAATTTGGTGGCGGAGAGCAGATGAATTTTCTGAATCAGCTCATCCACCACCGCGGTGTCGGCGGGGATGGTCTGCGGGGCCTGGCCGGTGACGCGGACCAAGACCTGCCAGGCGGCGGCACCGACGCCAGCTTCGAGTCGCTGCAGGGTGAGTTCGGGCTGGCCCGGTGCAGTCAGCGCCAAAGCGGTGACCGTGGGCGGCTCGAAATCGAGCACATGGGGGTCGCGCAGGGTTTCCTGCGCGCTGCGGAGCACCTCGAGCAAAGGCTGCGGTACCGGAACCGTGAAGACCACGGCCTTGTCCTCAATCTTGGCATAGTATTCCGGGCCCACCGCCTTTTCATCGCGGGGCGGGGCCCCGCCGCCCGCCACCGGATTGCCGAGCAAGAGGGTTTCGCGGCGGGCATTGCCCTCAAGGGTGATGCGCAAGGCGGGCAGGTTGAGGCCGGTGCGCTCGAGGTCGGTGCCGGCCGGCTCCAGGAAGCTTTTCGCATTGAGGGCGTTCAGCGCATTAATGGTGACTTCGACGGCGCTTTTGCTGGCGCGCGCGAGGATGGGAGTCTCGAAGGCCCAGCGGGCGGCAGCGTCGCGGCGGAGGCGGACCTTGAGGGCCGAGGTTTGCACGTTGAGCGACCGGACTTCAAAGACCGGCACGGTGAAGATGGACTCGGCGCGGAGAGCGTCGAGGGACAGGCCGACACTGTCGGCAAGGCTGCGGCCGACGACATGGATGCGTCCGCCATCCGGCGAAAGGACATAGAGACGGTTGGCGATCTTGGTGTCGTCACCGATCTTCAGCGTGTAGGTTTTGCCGGCGGAACTGAAGCTGAGGGTGATGGCCGGCTGGTCCAGTCCGTAGTCGGCAAGGGACTGGCCGCTCTTGGCCAGATCGGCGACGGCGAAGCTGGTTTCATGCTCGAGAAACTGGAGTTCATTGATCACCCGGGCAACCGCGTTGGGATTGGCGGGCCAGTCGTAGGGCTGGGTGAGCCGCCAGGATTCACCGTGGCGTTCGAGTTTTACCGCGGGACCGGTGCGGCTGGTGCGGGTCAGGGAATCGATGGCGGCGACCTCCGGCCCGAGCACACGCTTGCGCGCCTCGAGGGTCTTCTGTTCATTGATCCGGGGCACGTCATAATAATAAATGTAACCGAAAAGGAGGACGTTGAGAAAGAGCAGGACAACGGTGACTTTGGAGCGCATGGGGGGAAGCGATCAGCGGTCAGCAATCAGCAGTCAGCGAAGCGAGCGTGATCGGGAATGAAGTTGGCATGGATGGAAGGGCTGGGCGCTGGTCATCAGTTCCGGCGGGTCCAATATACGATCAGGCCCAGCAGGGCGATGACGCCCGGCACGACCAACAGGAGACCGAGGCGGAGGCGGGTGAGTTCCTCCTGACTGAGGCTGAGCTTGAAACGCTGGATCGGCCGCGCCGGGATGTTAAGCTGGGTGTCGCGGTCCACCGCCCAGTTTACCGTGGCGAGGAACAGGTTGAGGTTGCCGGGATTGAAGATGCGGTTGTTGGTGAC
>CAZBLQ010000022.1:0-8038 GCA_964492635.1 uncultured Oleiharenicola sp. | reverse complement strand
ATGATGAGCTTGTCGTAGACGATAATGCCCCAGTCGAAGAGCAGGTTTTCGAGGCCGTACTGGCCGAGGCCGTCCTGGCGGGCGGGGTCCAGCATGAGAATGACGCGGCCGGCGCGGGTCTGGAGAAAATTACGGAGCAGTTCCTCCTCCGCCGGGAGAAAACGGCCCTCCGGCGAGGCGATGAGCAAAAGGGCGGCATCGTCCGGGATCTTGCGCGAAAGGCTGAGGTCGAGGCCGCCCATATCGAAGTTGCGCTGGCGGAGTTCGTCGCGCAACTGGGAGAGCCCGCGGGCGCGATCGACATCGTCGGGCCGCATCTCGCCGTGACCGGCGACGAAATAGATCTTTTTCTTATCGGGGCTGGAGACGTCGAGGATCGCGGCGGTGACGATGGATTCGCCCTGGAAGGCATCGCGCCGGCGGTCCTTGGTGCGGTAGAGGTCGCTGAGCGTCAGCACCCGCTGACGGTCTTCGCACTGGACCACGACGACATTGGGCACATCGATTTTCAGCGCCTCGGCCTCATGGCGGCTCTGGTAAACGTCGAGGTAGCGGACCTCGACCTTGCCCCGGGCGCTGCTCCGGGTGGTGTAAACATATTCGCGCAGCAGCCCGTTGACGTCGCGGTAGGCCTGCGCCAGTTCCTCGTTGGCGTCATCGTTGGGGATGGTGACGATGATGCTGATGTTGCGTTCGAGCCGGTCGAGGTAGGATTTGGTCTCGGCGGAAAGCGAATGCCGGCGGCTCTGGGTGAGATCGAACCGCCAGGCGTGGTTCAGCGCGATGTAATTGAGCCCGCCGAAGAGGGCCAGAAACAGGACCGCCTGCAGGAGCAGGTTGCAGAACCGGATCCAGCGGGCGGCGCGAAAACTGTCGGCGAGGTTCATGCGGAGGGGATCAGGGCTGATGCCGCGGGCACGTTTGCACGACGGCCAATTTCCCGTTCGCCTGTCATGCTGAGCGCAGCGAAGCATCCAGGGTTGAACGTGCACATGGATTCCTCGCTGCGCTCAGCATGACACTCAGGGTAATTCATAAATCAGCTGCTCAGGATTTTGGCCTCGACGCCGAGGATGCTGAAAATCAACGCGAGGATCGCCCCGGTGAGATAGAAGAACACCTGCCGCGTATCGATGACACCATGCGTGAAGTCCTCCACATGGCCGGGGATGCGCAGTATATCCACGGCGGTTTTGACCGGCAGCATCACCGCGGTGTTCAGCGCACTGAGGTCGCCCAGATAGCTGAGTCCACCGATCAAGGCGAGCAACAGGGTGAAACACAGGATGCCGGCGACCGCATGGCTGCGGGTGAGCGCACTGGCCAGTATGCCGATGGCGATGAAGAGCAGTCCGCTGACCGCGATGAACAAATAGCCGCCGATGAGAGGTCCGGGATCGAGGAGGCGCGCGTCGCCCGCGTAAATCTGCAGGATGTAATGGAAGCCCAGGGTCGAACCCCAAAGCAGCAAGTAGAACAGGTAGGCGGCGGAGAATTTTCCGAGCACCACCTCGGCGGTGCTGACCGGCGTGGTGAGCAGCGTCTCCAGCGTGCCCATGCGGCGTTCCTCGGCGAAGGATTTCATCGTGAGCATCGGCACCATGAAAAAGACCGGAAACCAGAATGTCTGGAAAAAAACCGCGGCCGGCGGCGACTCCTGGGGCGACTTGCTGTATTGGTCGAGGATGCCGGCGAAAATGAAGCCCATGACCAGCAGAAAGAGCACCGCCGCGATATAGGTGCTCGCGCTGTACAACAGGGCGCGGATTTCCTGCGAAAGGATGGTGGGATAGTGGCGCATGGCGGGAAGAAGGGCTACGAGACTTCGAGGCTGCCGACCACGGACCTCCGGGTGATGCGGTCGGGGCAGAAGCCCGGTTGGGACGCGATCCATGGGTTCGTCATTCGGGATTCCATTGTGGTCTGAGGTCCGAGGTATGATGGCTTTGTTTCAGGCTTTGGGCAGCGGGGCGCGGCTGTCGCCGTGCAGTTCCTTTTTGTCGGGCAGGCGCGCGTCCCAGCTGCGGCGGGTGGCCGCGAGGAATACATCCTCCAGCGAGGGCTGGGTGCGACCGAGCGAGCGGATCCGGTAACCGTAGGCCGGCAGGGCCTGCAGGAGTTTTTCCCCGAGATCCTCGGGCGCGTCGGTGATGAGCGTGGCGACACAGAAACCGTCGCCGTCGCCGGGGCCCAGCGTAGCGACCTTGAGCGTGGGCTCGAGGGCGGGCAGGTGCTTGGCGAGGGCGGCGGTGTCGCCCGAGAGTTCCACCCGGTAGCTGGTGTGGCCGAAAATTTCGTGGCGCAGCTCGGCGGGCGAGCCCTGGGCGACGATGCGTCCGCTGTTGATGATTAGCACGCGGTCGCAGGTGGCCTCGATCTCGGGCAGGATATGGCTGGAGATGATGACGCTCATCCGGCCGCGCAGGCTGGCGATGAGGTCGCGCACGATGATGATCTGGTGCGGATCAAGGCCGATGGTCGGCTCGTCCATGATGATCACCGCGGGCTCGGCCAGGATGGCCTCGGCGATGCCGACGCGCTGCCGGTTGCCCTTGGACAGGCGGCTGAGGATGCGGTGGCGATTGCGCTTGAGGTCGCACAGTTCGAGCACCTCGTCGATGCGCGACCGCAGGCGGGCGCGGGGCATCTCCTTCAGCCGGCCGCGATACCAGAGATATTCCGACACCCGCAGGTCCTCCGGCAGCGGGTTGTTTTCCGGCATGTAGCCGACATGGCGTTTGGTGGCCTCGGGCTGGCTGGCGACGGGCAGGCCGCAGATGCGGACCGAGCCGGAAGTGGCCGGCAGGTAGCCGGTGAGGATGCGCATGGTGGTGCTCTTGCCCGCGCCGTTCGGGCCGAGCAGGCCGAGAATCTCACCGCGCTTGACCGTGAAGCTGAGATCGTTGACCGCAGTGAGCGAACCGTAGCTTTTTACCAGGTGGGAAACTTCAATGGTGATGTCGGGAATATCGGCCATGCAGGCAGGGAGGCGTATGCGGGGACATTTACACGGAGATTCGGCCCCGCGGGCAAGCCTGCTAATCAGGCCGCCGGCACCGCTTCCTTCCCGAGAGTGACCTCGCCGGCGCGGAAGCGTTCCGTGCGGCCGGTGTTAAGGCGGACGATCAGCGAGCCTTCATTGTCAATGCCGGTGGCGACCCCGGTGATGCGGCGGGTGCCCTGGATGACCGTCACCGGGCGGCCGCGCAACACATCATAACGCGGCCATAGTTCCGTGAATTTCTCGCGATGGGCGCCGTCGGCAAACTGCCCGTAAGCCGACAGCACCCGGCCGATCAGCGCGGCGGCGAATCGGTTGAGGTCGATGGGCGTGCCGGTCGCATCGGCCAGCGAGGTGGCCGTGCGTTGCAGTTCAGGGGGCAGATCGCACGCGAGACCGTTGAGGTTCAGGCCGAGTCCGAATACGAGGTCGCGGATCTGGTCGGAGTCGATGCGGGCCTCGGTGAGCATGCCGCCGGCCTTGCGTCCCTCGATCAAGATGTCGTTGGGCCATTTGAGGCCGGGGTTGATCTTGCAGAAATTGACGATGAGTTCGCAGATGTTCAGCCCCATCCAGAGGGTGAAGTCCTGCATGCGGGACGGATCGAGCTGCGGCCGGAAAACAAACGTGGTGTAAAGGTTGCCGGTGGCGGCGCTGTGCCAGGCGCGACCGCGACGGCCGCGGCCCTGCGTTTGCGCGCGGGCGAGAATCACCAGCGGCACCGGGCAACCGGCGGCCAGCTGGCGCTCGGCCTCGCTGTTGGTGCTGTCCACGCTGTCGAGACAGATGACGTGGGGCGGGCGCGGCCGGCCGCTGAGGTAGGCGTGCACCAGGCCGGCGTGCAGCAGTCCGGGCGTCTTGGCCAGTTTGTAGCCGCGGCTGCGCACTGCTTCAAAGACGAATCCCTGCTTCGTCAGCTTTTGCAGCTGCATCCAGACCGCCACGCGGGAAATGCCCAGCGTCCGGGCCAGACGCGTTCCCGAGACAAATCCGGTCTCGGCGGCGAGCAACTCGCGCAGGATGGTGACTTCGGTCAGGGACATCGGAGAATTTTTGTGGCGAAGCTAGTTTGGGACGTTATCAAAGCACAGCATAATGGATGGGCCAATGTCATTTGCTGATTTTGAACGCTCCGCCACCGCCGCTCCCGCGCCACCGGCGGGGCTGAGCCAGGCCTTGCTGGCACTGTGGCATGACCGGAGAGGGGAGTGGGATGAGGCGCACGCTCTGGCGCAAGGTGCGGGCGGGAGCGATGGTGCCTGGGTGCATGCCTACCTGCATCGCAAGGAGGGGGACGAAGGGAATGCCGAATACTGGTACCGGCTCGCGGGTCACCCGGCGGCGCAAGGCGCATTGCCGGTCGAGTGGGAGCAGATTGCCCGGATGCTGCTATTAAAACTGTAGGGCGAACAATCTACCTCAGAGCCCGGGTCAGGGTTTGCTCGCGGCGTCGCGCAATGCTTTCGCCTGTGCGGGGTCGATCTGATCCACCACCTTGGCCATACGGGCCACATCGCTCTGCAGTTGCTCCCGTTGTTGGCGATCATATTCCTCCCGGGCGCGTTCTGCGGCGCTGGCACCGCCCAGCCAGTTGTATTTGTTGAGGAAATCGCGGTCGAAGGAACTGGTCTTTTCCTTCGCCAGCTTTTCGTTGAACGCCTTGTTTGTCATCATCACTTCGTCGCCCAGCCGCGGCCGTTTCTTGGGGATGATGGTCATTTTGGGCAGCGCCAAAACGTCGGGATCGGGCGCCACTTCGGGCTTGGGCGGAGCGGGCGGGGCATATTTGGGCGCGGTGTCGGCCAGCGCCTGGGTGATTTGCGACGGGGGTTTGGGCGCGGTGTCGGCGTTTGCCTTGGCCGGCGAGTCGGCCGCCGGCCTGGCCGGGGTCTCAGCCGCGGGCTTGGCCGGTGCGTCTGCTGCCGGCGGGCTTGATTGAGCCGTCGCCGGCAAAGTGGTGGCGATGATCAGGGTCAGCAATAGTCCGGCGGTTCTCATACGGGTATGCAGCTAGGACAGGCGGGAACCGGCTTGTTTCCAACAAAAATGCGGAATGATTCCGTCTGCTCCACTATTCCTTGTTTTTGCATTTTTTGTGCTTTTTGTGACCAAACAGTCCGCTGAATTGAACGCCGCCCTTTCGCCAGCGCTACTCCCCGGGGCAAGCTCCGAGGATTCGACCCGCGGCTGGCACAGCCCCGTTGGCACGTGACTGGCCGGGCGGCGTCCTAATCTCATTTTGGAAACCCCGCAGCAAGCTGCGAGGAATGTCTCAGCATTCAGGTTCAGTGGTCTTCTATTAACAGTTTGGCCGAATCCAGCGCCTGACGCAATTTCGCAGCTTCCCCGGGGTCCGACCGTCCAATGGTATCGATGACGCTGCTCAGCCGGCTGATTTCGGCGGAGACCTTGCCATTTTCATAGGCCGCCCGGGCCCGGACGGATGCTGGGGATGAAAAAATCGGGACGAACCACCAGTTCAGCGCCCACTCGAAATCGGTCATCGAATCCCGGTAGGCCGACATGGCTTTCTGCTGCACGAGGCGTTCGTTAAGCCACACATCGGGATCGTTGCCGGGCAGCCGCTTTTCCCTCACCACCATCTTGGGCAGCACCAGCACGTCAGGATCGGGCGGGGCGGTGTCGGAACTAACCGGCTGGGTGGCCGGGGTCACATATTTGGGCAGGCTCGTGCGGATCTCCTGGCTCAAACGGGTCGAGAGCTTCGTTGGGACATCGGCGGCCGGCTCGGCGGCATGGGAGATCAGCGCCAACCCGGCGGACAGGAGTAGTGAAAATCCGGCCGGTTTCATAGGCAGAGCATGCGACACTGTTTCCGGGATAAGTTTCCCAATAAACCGGCCTCACTCATGCCGCCACAGGTTTGGGCTGGCAAGGGCTAAGCTTAGCCGGCATGAACTGCCGCACTTAAAATGCCGGATCAAACACACGCACCCGGCGCGGTCTTCCTCAGCTATGCGTCACAAGACGCCGGGGCGGCGCTGCGCATTTGCGAAGCGCTGCGCGCCGCGGGAGTCGAGGTATGGTTCGACCAGAGCGAGCTGCGCGGGGGCGACGCGTGGGACCAGAAAATCCGCCGGCAGATCAAGGAGTGCGCGCTGTTCGTGCCGATCATTTCGGCGGCGACTCAGGCGCGGCACGAGGGATATTTCCGGCTGGAATGGCATCTCGCGGAACAGCGCTCGCACCTCATCGCGCGCGGCCGGCCGTTCATCGTGCCCGTGGCCATTGACCAGACCACCGATGCCGAGGCGCTCGTGCCCGACGCCTTTCTCGCCGTGCAATGGATGCGGCTGCCGGGCGGCGAGGTGCAGGCGGCATTTTGTGATCGGGTGAAAAAGCTTTTGAGCCCGGAACAGGGAGCCGGGACCCTTCCGGCACGCCCAAGGTCTGGCGACGGGGAGCAAGGAGGGCAGAGGACGGAGCCGGCGGCACCGTTATCGGTTGCCAAGGCCGAGCGCCGGCGGGTCTGGCCGTGGATCGTCGCCGCCGTCATTGCACTGCCAGTGCTTTATCTCCTCTTCAAGCCGCGGCGCAGTCCGGAGGAAATCGCAAAACTGCTCTCGACCGTCCAGGCCATCGCCGAAACGGCGGCCGCGAAATCCGCGGCGGAAACAAAGCCTGCCGCTGCCACGCCTGCGGCACTTTCCCCGGCCCGTCAGTTGGTGGAGCGCGCCCGACCCCTCATCTACGGGAACAACTCGCTGCGGGCGGATTTCGACACGGCGACCGACTTGCTGGAGCAGGCCTCGAAACTCGATCCAAACGACGCCTCCATATGGGCGCAGTGGGCGGTCCTCGATTGTGCATTCCTTGACAATTATTTTGATCATTCGGCGGCGCGCAAAACCCTGGCGCAGTCCCACGCGGCGCGGGCGATGAGCTTGGACCCGACCAGCCGCGATGCACGTTATGCCAAGGCGGCAACCATCGTGCCAGTGAGCGAATACAGTCCCTCGGCCAGCGCTGAGGCGGAAAAACTGTTGCGTCCGCTCATCGCGGAAAATCCCGACGACGCCTACGCGCTGCTAGGATTGGCTCATGACGTCGCGAATCAGGGACGAACGGAGGAAGCGCTGGCTCTTTTTGATCGCGCGGCCCGCCTGCCAGGCGCGGCCGCACGCGCGGCGCTTGGTCGGTCGAATATGTTCTATTTTGCCGCCCGATTTGACGAAGCGGAAAGGGCGGCCGGGGCCTCCCTGGCGAGTGAGCAAAATTGGCTCGCTCTGGCATGGAAAACTTTTCTGGAGTTGACCTGGCAGGGGGATCTAGATCTGGCCCAGCGCACGGAGGCCGGGCTTTCCGCTTCGTGGCGGCTCGAGCCGATTGGTGCGACGAACGCTCAAATGGTATACGCATACCGGCGCGAGCCGGGCAAGGCGCTGGAAGTCCTGCGGGCGGTTCCTGGTGATTATCTGCAGTGTCTTTCCTTCATCGGTCCCAAGGCCCTGTTGATTGGCGACCTCCTGGACATGGCCGGTCGCACGGATGCCGCCCGGATCGAATGGCGTTCGGCATTGCAATTGGTTGAGCAACGTCTGGCCGCCACCCCCAACGTGCAGTCCCTGCTGGAGCTTAAAGTCTATCTGTTGGCCCGGCTGGGCGAGCGCGAAGAGGCCACTCGGCTTTGGCAGCTCGACCTGGGTCTCTATGGCGACGACCGCACCTCGTTTATGCGCCGTATGATCATGATCCAACTTGAGCCACCGGACCGCGTGCTCGAGGTCTTGGAATCCATGATCAAAGGCCAGCCGCTTAGCTGGCAGGTGCCGACGGCCGCGCAGCTGCGCCTGGATCCGATCTATGATCCACTGAGGAAAGAGCCGCGCTTTCAGGCCCTGCTCGCCCGCGCCGAGGCCGACCCACGGCTGTCGCCCAAAGCGATGGCCTCGGCGGCCGCCCCCAATCCTCTGACCCAAGTCCCGGAACCTTCGAGTTCGCCCCCAGTGGACGCGAAGTCCGTCGCGGTGCTGGCCTTCGCGAACCTGAGCGACGACAAGGGCAACGAATATTTCT
>CAZBLQ010000021.1:0-42058 GCA_964492635.1 uncultured Oleiharenicola sp. | reverse complement strand
CTACTCCGACAACCAGCCGGATTACTCGTGGCTGCAGCCCTACGAGACCCGCGCCTTCGACATGCACTGGTATCCCTTCCGCGACATCGGCGGCGTCAAGAACGCCAACCTCGACGCCGCGGTGAATCTCGAGGTGAAGGACGGTATGGTCAACTATGGGTTCTACACGACGAGCGCGCACCCTGCCGCCATTGCGCGACTCACGGTCGCCGGCAAGACCGTCACCGAGGAGACAATCGCAATCGATCCCGGCCATCCCTACACGAGGAAAGTTGCTCTGCCGGCTGGCACCGACGAACACATGGTACGTGCCGGGTTGTTCACCGCCGACGGACGTGAACTCGTCGCCTATTCACCGATTAAACTCCTGCCCGTGCCGATGCCGGAGCCGGTGACGCCACCGCTGGCGCCAGCGGAAATCAAAACTGACGAGGAACTCACTCTCGCAGGCCAGCGCATCGACCAGTTCCACGATCCCGACCGCGACCCCGAGCCGTGGTGGGAGGAGGCCCTGAAACGCGACCCCGGCGACACCGCCGCCCACATGGGTCTCGGGCTCAGGGCACTGCGAAGCGCCCGCTACGACGAAGCGGAGCGACACTATCGCGCCGCGCTGACGCGGCTGACAGCGAAGCACACCACCCCGAAAGACGCGGAGCCGTTCTATTACCTCGGCTTTGCCCTGCGCAATCTGGAGCGCACAGCGGAAGCCTACGATGCGTATTTCCAGGCCACGTGGAGCCAGGAGTGGAAGGCGCCTGCCTATCTTCAGCTGGCCGAAATTGCCGCGCTCCGGGGTGATTTCACCGCAGCACTCGACCATGTGAATCATTCGCTCGATGCCAATGCGCTGAATGTCCGCGCCTATGGCCTCAAGGCCGCACTGCTTCGTCACCTCAGCCGGACCGCCGAAGCTCGCGAGGCACTCGCTCTTGCGACCCGCCGAACCGACCCGCTCGATGTCCGGTTTATGGCTGAGCAATGGCTGCTAACGCATGACGCGCCGACAGCACAGACCCTCTTCGCAACGCTCAACGCCCATCCGGCCACCGCCCAGGAGCTCGCGGCGGAATATGCGACCGCCGGCCTCTGGCAGGATGCCGCCGACGTGCTAGTCGCAGCCGCCAGCCAACCCGGCGCCGTGCAGGATTCGCCCCTGATGCACTATTACCTCGCGGATTTCGCCGAACATCTTGGGCAGGCGGACAAGGCGGCGGATTTCCGGGCCGCGGCGGCCGCGAAGTCTCCCGCTTATGCGTTTCCCTTCCAAACCAAACAGGTCACCGTGCTCCGTCACGCCATCGCTGCGAATCCCACCGATGCCCGCGCGCCCTATTACCTCGGCAACCTGCTCTTCGACTGGCAGCCAGCCGAGGCGATCGCCCTCTGGGAAAAATCCGCCGCGCTCGATCCGTCGTTCGCGCTCGTGTGGCGCAATCTCGCCCAAGCCTATGCCCATTCCAAGGCAGCCGACGGCCAGGCCCGGGCCATAGCCGCGCTCGAAAAGGCGGTCGCGCTGCCCCTTCCCGATCCGACGCATCTCGCCGAGCTCGACAACCTCTATGCGGCGGCGAAGACGCCGGTGGCAAAGCGTCTCGCACTGCTTGAAGCACATCAACCCGCGCTGCTCCAACACGACGAATGCCTCGCGCGCCTGATCAGCCTGAAGACGTTCGCCGGCAAGGCCGGTGAAGCTGTTGACTTGCTCGCCGGCCACACCTTCAACATTTGGGAAGGCGGCACGCGCTTCAGCACGGCGGACTCGTGGACCGACGCACATCTCGTCCACGGACTGCAGCAATATCAAGCGAGACAATTCCACGACGCCTTGGCCGAATTTGAATCCGCCGCGATATTCCCAGCCAACCTGCGGGCCAACGACACCGGGACACGCACGGCGGAAATCTCCTACTGGCAGGGTAACACGCTGGCCGCACTCGGTGACACGGCCAAGGCCTCCGAGGCATGGAATCGCGCTGCCGCGGCTGCTTTCACTCCGGGCCGGCGCAGTAATGACGGCGACGTTTTGGGTGAAAATCTCCGGCGTGCCGGCCAGCGCTACTACCAGGCACTGGCCTTGCGCAAACTCGGCCAAAACGACCAGGCTGACACGATATGCCGTGAACTCCTGAATGCCGGTAATGCTGCCGCCAGCCATGGCGCTAACGGCCTCGGCTACGCGGGTCTCGGGGACAAGGAAAAGGCGCGGGCCGAACTCACCGCCGCCCTTGCCGAAGCCCCCGATTACCTCGGAGCCCGGATGGCGCTGGACAATCTTTGAGCGGCCATTTCCAACGGATGGCCACTTCTTCGCCCCATGCATCCCAAGTATCCCGGCCTGGTCCTTTTAGCTCTATCTGCAGCTCCCGTATTTGGCGCTGACTCCCCTCCCGCCGCGCCAGCACCAGCGGCCCAAATGGCTCCGCCGGCCGCCGGCCTGCCCGCCCTGCCGGCGGTCCGGCGGAACGAGACGCCGGAGCAACAGGAAGCGCGTCTGCAATGGTTTCGCGAGGCCCGCTTCGGCCTCTTCATTCACTGGGGCGTGTACGCCGTGCCCGCCGGTTTCTGGCAGGGCAAACCCGTGGGCGCCGAGTGGATTATGTTTCAAGGCAAGATCCCGGTTTCGGATTACCGGGCATTTGCGAACCGGTTCACTGCGGCAAAATATGATCCGAAAGCCTGGGCCCAGCTCGCTCAGGACGCGGGCGTCAAGTACGTCGTCATCACGGCCAAGCACCACGACGGCTTCGCCCTTTACGATTCCGCCATCTCTGATTGGAACGCCGTCAAAACCTCCGGCGCCAAGCGCGATTTGATTCGCCCGTTAGCGGATGCCGTGCGCGCGAAAGGCCTGAAATTCGGTGTCTATTACTCGCAGTCGCAGGACTGGAATAATCCGGGCGGCGGCAAAGGTCGCGGAGCAGCTTGGGACGATGCGCAAAGGGGCGACTTCGACGAGTACCTTGGGAAAATTGCCCTGCCTCAGGTTCGCGAGCTTCTGGAAAAGTTCAACCCCGACATTCTTTGGTGGGACACTGAATATCAAATGACTCCTGAGCGCGCAAAACCTTTCTTCGCTTTGGTCACGTCCCATCCCAGCCTGATCCATAACAGCCGGCTGGGCGGCGGCGTACTCGGCGATTTTCGTACGTCAGAACAGCGCATCCCCGCCAGCGCGATGCTCGGCCGTGCGCTTGAGGTCAACATGACCATCAACAATTCCTGGGGCTACCGCTCCGACGATTTGAGCTGGAAATCGGCACAGCAACTCATCCGCAACCTTTCCGATATCACCAGCAAAGACGGCAACTACCTTTTGAATGTCGGTCCAACCGCCGAGGGGGTCATCCCGCAGCCCGAGGTCGACCGCCTGCTCGCGATGGGCCGCTGGCTGAAGGTCAATGGCGCGGCGATCTACGCGACGCGCGGCAGCGTCTACCCGCAGCCGCTTTCTTGGGGCCGGACCACGCAAAAAGCCCGGGCAGGCGGCCGCACCACGCTTTTCCTCCATATCTGGGAATGGCCGGCTGACAGCAAAATATTGCTGCCAGACATACAGCAGCCCGCACGTTCCGGCCGCTTGCTCGCCGGCGGGGCCGCCGTCAACTCGACGGTGACCCCCGCCGGTCTGGTCGTCACGCTGCCCGGCGCGGCGCCGGATCCGGATGTCTCAGTCGCCGCGCTTGAATTCGACCGCCCCGTCGAGGTCCGGAACGCCCCGCCCCTGCCAACCGAGACGGGCGCTTCCGGCACTCTGGTCGATCCGAGCAAGACGCCGCATTGAACCGCCAAATAAATCTACCATGTCAACCCCGATGCAAAGCCACACCCGTCCGCTATTCGCCGCCGGCATTTGTCTGCTGGCCGCCTCCCTGTCCGCCCAGCCGCGGCCGGAAGACAAGGCAGTGCTGCCGCCGCCGCCGGTCCACGCCGAGTTCAAGTTCGACTTCGGCCCCGGCAAGGCCGTCGAGGGTTACACACCCGTGCAAGCCGACGAGGTTTACTCCATCGAGAAAGGCTACGGATTTGATCTCGGGCCGAAGCCCGTCGGTATTGAACGTGGCGGGGCCGATCCGCGCACGGACGGATTCGTCACAACCGCGGAAGCGCCTTTCTTTTTCTCCGTGAAGGTGCCGGAGGGCAATTACCGTGTCACGGTTACCCTCGGCGACGCGCAGGGCGAGTCCAACACGACCATCCGCACCGAATCGGGCCACATCATGGCCGCTGATATCTCCACGGCGGCGACAAAGTTCACGACCCGCACCTTCTACGCCAATGTGCGCCGACCGCAACTCCCGGCACCACCGCCCAACGCACCGGGCGGGACGATCGTCCACATGTTTCTGGCTGGCGAGGCCGAGGCCCGCTGTTGGGATGAAAAACTTACCATCGAATTCAATGGCAGCCGGCCGTGCCTCGACGCGATGGAAATCGTGAAAGACGACTCTGTGCCGACCATCTTCGTTGCCGGTGATTCCACGGTGGGTGACCCGCGACGCGGGCCCGGTGGCAACTGGCCAACCCAAATGTGCCAGTTCTTCAAGCCCGAGATCGCGGTCTGCAACAGCGCCGAGGGCGGGGAGACCAGCAAGAGTTTCATCACCGGCTTGCGCTTTGACAAGGTTCTCAGCCAGATGAAAGCGGGCGACTTCTTCCTCGTGCAATTCGGCCACAACGACTCGAAACCGCAGTGGCCGCAAAGTTATACCGAACCCGCAACGTCGTTCAAAGCCTACCTCCGGGTGTTCATCGCAGAAACCCAGCGTCGCGGGGCCACGCTGGTGCTGGTCACGCCAATGGAGCGACGGAGCAACGGCGACACGGTCGGCCCGTGGGCCCGGGCCATGCGTGAGGTTGCCGCGCAGGACCACGTGCCGCTCATCGACCAGTGGGCCATGAGCAAGGAAATGTGGAGCGCGCTCGGACCGAACGTCGGCACGGCGTTCAACGACCAGACTCATCTCAACGGGTATGGCGGCTACCTGCTTTCCAAGCTGATCATCCGGGGCATCAAGGCGAACGTGCCCGGCCTGGCGAAGTTTGTCATCGATGATTTCAAGGAAATGGAGCCAGCTCACCCCGAAGCTCCGCCCGACTATCTCAAGCAGTCGCCCGGGCCCGGCGGACCACCCCGGGGCCCGCGGCCGCCGGCGCCGGCAACGCCCGCGCCGGCCGGGCCCGACAAAACGCCGTGAGACTGCGCGGCTTTGCCTGCTCCACCAATCACTCGTCTTCTCCAGCGCGTCGGACGAAACCGCCACAATTAGGGACCGCCATTGCACTTTTTCCGCACCATCCTTGCCCTGCCGGCATGATCTGGCTTATTTTTTTATGATGAATTTTCTGCCGCGTTCTTTCCGTTGCCTCCTGCCGCTCGTCGCCCTCACGCCCATGGCGCTTCCAGCGGCCGTTACGCAAACCGAGCAGCTCTACCTCTCCGGGCACGGCCCCAACGATGCGGTACCATGGGAATTTTCCGTCACCGGCGGCCGGCGCGCCGGTGAGTGGACCACCATTCCTGTTCCTTCCAACTGGGAGCTGCAAGGTTTCGGCACCTACAATTATGGTGAAGAACCCGTCACTAAAGCGGACGAGCACGGCCTCTATCGCCTGCACTTCACGGTTCCCGATAATTGGAAAGGTCGGCTTGTCCGCCTCGTCTTTGAAGGCGTGATGACCGACACGACGATCAAGGTTAACGGCAAGTCCGCCGGCCACGTTCACCAGGGAGGATTCTATCGCTTCCGCCAGGATGTCACGGCGCTGCTCAAACCCGGAGCGGACAACCTGCTCGACGTCGACGTCGCCAAAGTCTCCGCCAACGCCGACACGGAAGCCGGCGAGCGCCAGGCCGATTACTGGGTGTTCGGCGGCATCTATCGCCCGGTGTATCTCGAAGCGGTGCCCACGCAGTCGATTGAGCACGCCGCCATCGACGCGCGCGCCGACGGCCAGCTGCAGGTTGATGTGGATCTTGGTTCCGTGCGTGACGCCGACCGGGTTGAAGCCCAAGTGCTCGCGCCCGACGGCCAGGCGGTCGGCGCCCCATTTACCGCCGCCATCCCCAACGGTGGCACGGGCCGCGTGCACCTCGCCTCCCAAGTTGCTTCTCCCCGTCTGTGGACCGCGGAGACGCCAAATCTTTATTCCCTCCGAATGTCACTGCTGAAAGGCGCGGACACACTGCACACTGTCACCGAGCGTTTCGGTTTCCGTACGTTCGAGGTGCGCCCGGGTCAGGGACTTTTTCTGAATGGCCGGCCTATCCTCCTGAAGGGTGTCTGCCGTCACAGTTTCCGTCCGGAGACCGGCCGGGCGCTCACTCGGGAGGATTGTTACGACGACGTCCGCCTGATCAAGACGATGAATATGAATGCCGTCCGCATGTCACACTATCCGCCCGATGTTGCGTTTCTTGAGGCTTGCGACGAACTCGGCCTCTACGTTCTCGACGAACTGAGCGGATGGCACCACGCGCATGACTCCGAAGTCGGGCGCCGTCTCGTGCGCGAAATGGTGACACGCGACGTGAATCACCCGGCCATTTTATTTTGGGACAATGGCAATGAAGGCGGCTGGAACCGCACCCTGGACGGCGAGTTCGCGCTTTATGATCCGCAAAACCGCACCGTGCTGCATCCCTGGGAGACGTTCAACGGCGTCGATACGAAGCACTACCCCGCCTACGACGATTTGAAGAAACGGCTGGAGGGGCCGAATCTTGTCATGCCCACCGAAATGATTCACGGCCTTTACGATGGCGGCGCGGGCGCCGGGCTTGAGGATTATTGGAAGGCCATCAGCGGCTCGCCGTTTGGCGGCGGTGGATTCATCTGGGTGTTCGCCGACGAAGGGATTGTGCGCACGGACCAGGGCGGCCGCGTGGATGTGTTCAGCACCTATGCGCCCGACGGCATCGTCGGCCCGCATCATGAAAAGGAAGGCAGCTTCTACACCGTCCGCGATCTCTACTCGCCGGTGCAAATCGACGCACCCGTGCTCAATGGAAATTTCACCGGCAAACTCGCGGTCCACAACCATTACGATTTCACCTCCCTTGCCCGTTGCACCTTTGCGTGGCGCCTGCTGCGTTTTCCCGGGCCGGCGGACCCGAAGACCACGCCGGCTGTACTCGCTGAAGGCGCGGTGCTTTCACCGGAGGTCGCGCCGCATGCCAGCGGCGAACTCGCCCTCAATTTGCCAGCCAGTTGGCGCGAAGCCGATGCTCTTGCCGTGACCGCGGTCGATCCCAACCGACAGGAACTGTGGACCTGGACCTGGCCGACCCCGGCCTTGGGGATGCGACTGACCGCGCCAGCCGCACCGATGGCGCCGGCCAAGCCGACAGTCGAATCCAGTGAGGGCGAAGTCCGCCTGCGGGCCGGCGCGGTTATCGCCAGTTTTGATGCAACAAGCGGCCTGCTCCGCACTGTGCGCCGGGGCGGCGAACCCTGCGCGCTTACCAACGGTCCGCGACTCGTCTACGCCCGGCCGACCGCGACCGGCGACGTGCAGTGGCTTGATTTGAAAACGGACGCCCCCGCCACTTTGGGCGCACCGATCAACGGACATCTAGCTGCGCCGCAGCCCACCAACCTCATGGAGATCGAGCTGGATTATCCGGCAACGGTCAGCTGGGCCGGATTCCGACTGGAGATTTCGCCGGATGGCCGGAATTGGAAGACGATTTACGACGGCACCCGCCGTGCGGGCGACGGCAAGCTCTTCGAGTTCCCGCCCCAGCAGGTCGTGACCTTGCGACTTTCGAATTTTCACCGCTCCGACGGTCTGCCCGTCCAGGTGAAAAATCTGCGCATCGGATATCAATCCGCTCGGTTCCCGTCCGCTCCGGCATCTCCACGCAAGATCACCAGCGGCACCGCGCCTGATCCGCAGACGGGCGCAGCCGTGGCCTGGCTCGAAAGCACCGGCTCTTCCGGTCTTGATCGCTTCCGCTGGGCGTTGTCCGCGGATGGGGCCCTACGGTTGGATTACAGCTACACACTGACCGGCGAATTCGCCTATCACGGCGTCACCTTCGATCATCCCGAGGAAAAACTGAATTCCCTGCGCTGGCTGGGTGAAGGCCCGTATCGTGTCTGGCAAAACCGCCTGCGCGGCACCTCGCTGGGCGTGCACGAAATTGCGCGCAACGACATCCAGCCCGGCGAAACGTGGGGCTATCCGGAGTTTCAAGGCTGTTTCGCCGGCCTGCGCTGGGCGCGCTTCGATACATCCGCCGGGCCCCTTACCGTCACCAGCCTGCAACCGGAAACCTATCTCCGGGTCGGCACGCCGCGCATCAGCCACATCAACACCACGGTCGCTTTTCCGGCGGGCGACATTTCCTTTTTGAGCGCCATTCCGCCCATGGGCTCGAAGTTCAAGACCCCCGAGCAGACCGGCCCTGCCAGCCAGTGGGCCCGGGCTACGGGCAGCTACAGCGGCACGCTGGTGTTCAGGCTTAGC
The DNA here is from genome assembly GCA_964492635.1 of uncultured Oleiharenicola sp. Lineage (GTDB taxonomy): Bacteria > Verrucomicrobiota > Verrucomicrobiia > Opitutales > Opitutaceae > Lacunisphaera. The sequence goes on along the minus strand of CAZBLQ010000021.1, from coordinate 33,586 downwards.
GACAAGTGACGAAAATCAGCGTTTCTGGCAAATGGTGGAGAAGTCGTCCCGACGAGCTGCAACGAATCACGGCTCATTCGGAGGAGTCGTCCTACTCCGAAGGCAAGGGCCATGATCAAAGCCGGGGCTTGCGAAAAACGCCTTTCGCAGGATTGATAAGAGTGACATGCCGCGCATTCCCCTCGAAGACAATTTCACGGACGTCCTCGGCAAGGCCCAGCGCGGCTACCGGCTCACTGACGACGCGCTGGCCGCCAAGGCCGGCATTTCCCGCGAAGATCTTGCCGCCCTCAAAGGCGGGGAAGTCCGGGAACACGCCATCCGGGCCGCCGCCCACGCCCTCGGTCTCGGCGGTGATGCGTTGCTGGCGCTCGCCCGGCGCGAATGGTATCCGGAGCAAACGATTTTCCCGCGCGGTTTCGCCATGTTCAACACCGCGTTCGAGGACATGACCGTGAACAGCTATCTGGTGTGGGACGCGCGCAGCCGGCTGGCCGCCGCCTTTGACACCGGCGCCACCGCCCAGCCGATGCTCGACACGCTATCAGCGGAGAATCTGACTTTGCGCTACATCTTCCTCTCGCACACGCACGATGACCACATCGCCGACCTCGACCGGCTCGCCTCGACCGGAGCGGAAGTGTGGGCCAGCGAACTCGAGCCAGTCGACCGGCCGGGCGCGAAAACCTTTCAGGAGAACGCCCATTTCCATCTCGGCGAACTCTCGATCAAGACACTGTTCACCTGGGGCCATTCGCCGGGCCAGACGACCTATTTCATCACAGGTCTGGCCTGGCCGGTTGCCGTCGTCGGTGACTCGCTGTTCGCCAGCTCGATGGGCGGTAGCGCCACGCACTACGAAATGCAGCTCCGGAACAACAAGCAGAAGATTTTCACCCTGCGGCAGGACACCGTGCTCGCCTGTGGCCATGGCCCGCTGACGACGCTGAAGCAGGAAAAACAGCACAATCCGTTCTTCACCCGGTGAGTGGGAAGGCAGCATAAGTGACACATCAAGTGCTCTTCGAGCTTTGGAGGGCATTCCTTGTTGGCTCGCAGAATCTCGCCAGCCTTTCACAATCTTCTCGCGAACATAGACTTGGATGTGTCGCCTGTCATTCGCAGCGGCCATTACAAACAGTCTGATTCAGTCGGGACAAAGGCAGGTGATTTTGCGCCGATATCCATTGGGTAAACTATTATGTCCCACCTTCATTCCATCGCCGGCACCTCAAGAGCCTCGGCCGAATACCAGGAGTATTTGGAACGGCTCCGGGTCGAGCGCCTGGCCGAGCAGGAAGAGAAGCTTCGGAAGAAGGCCCGGGCACGGCGCTTCGAATCCTATATCGAACCTGATCAAAACTCTCGCAGGAATGCACGGCAGAGTCCCGACCGTGAAGCGGAGAATGGTTCGACAAATGAAGCCGATCCAGCCGAAGGCTTCGGAACACATTACGCCTGAATTGGCGCTGAGTCGCTGATTCAGGTGGTTGTTTCCCAATTTGCCCAGACTACATTCTGCACCACTGATCAGACTCTCCCCATATTTGCCATGCTCGCCCAAGGTTGAGTTGCGTGGGAAGTACCACACTGAAGGAAACCATCTGTTATTGGATCCCTAATTCGCCGCGAGGAATCAAGTGGCACTCACCGCGGGAGTCGCATTCGTTACCACCTTCAGCTTGGGCGTGCCGATCAGCACGCCAAGATGTTCCTGTATTTTCTGGAAGAACTCCGCGTTCAGGTCGCCGACCGGCACTTCGTAAAGCTGGTGCGAGGGCATGTGCTCGTAGATCTGGCGGGCACCATCCTCGGTCAGTCCGCGGAGCTTGATGAGTTTCTTGCGTTCCAGCATCAGGGCGAGAAATTGCAGCAGCGGCGTATTGATGGTGCTGGGTTCAGTCTCTGGCGCTGCGAGGGTCAAAAAGAGATTTTCGGCGGTCAGCTTGAGGGTTAGCGCAGGGTTCTCCTCGGCCTTGCGCTGCTTGAATGCCACCACCCAGCGGCAATACACAAAGGCTGGCGGCATGAATTTCCCGTCGTCCTCCTCCCGCAGATCCCGCCGGGCAATCTCTCCGACGGCCTGCCCGGAGCCGGCCACTGGGGCCTCACGCACGAGGTAGCTGACCACACGGTCATTTTCCTGAAAATCGCGGCCTGACACGAAACACTTTGTGGCAATGGGGTGAAGATTTAACTCCATGGGCGTTTTCTTGTTTACCTTCCACCAGTTCGAACGCTAGCAAATTTCCTGCACATGAACGGCCGCCTCATTGCCATCGGAGACATCCATGGCTGCTACAAGGAATTTGAAGACCTGCTCGACAAGGTCGACCTGAAGAAGGACGACCGGCTCATATTGCTGGGCGACCTCATCAACCGCGGACCCGACAGCGGCCGGGTCGTCGAACTGGCCCGCGAGCACGCCACGGCATCCCTGCTCGGCAACCACGAACTGCGCCACCTCAACTACCGTCGCACGGACGACCCCACGCATCTCAAGAAATACGACTACGCGACCATGGAGCAGCTCCGGGGCAAGGACTGGGACTACCTGGAATCGATGAAACTCACCTATGAGGACGAGGAGGATGGCATTGTATTCGTGCATGCCGGATTTCTGCCGGACAAGCCATGGCAGAGGCAGTCGGCCCGCATTGTCACCCGCATCCAGGTGGTGGGCAAGGACGGCGAACCGCACAAGCGTTCCGAGGCGCCCGACGCCCCGCACTGGTCGGAGCTGTGGAACGGTCCGCCTTTCGTCGTCTACGGCCACACCCCGCGTGATGAGGTGGCCCGCACCAAGTGGACACTCGGCATCGATACTGCCTGTGTGCTCGGCGGCAGCCTGACCGCTTACATTCTGCCGGAAAAACGCATTGTGCAGGTGAAGGCGCGCGAGCGGTATTTCAATCCGTAGGGACCAGCGGTCGGCCTTCAGCCGTCAGCGATCAGTCCGCTGTGCCTTGCGCACTGCCGGCGGGCGGAAGCTTGCAGACAACCGATCACTGGCTACGGTTCGCTGATTGCAGAACACGGAACAAAGTCAGCGGACAACTGACTACTGACCTCTGTCCTCTGACTTCTGTCCTTTGCTATAATTCCCATGACCACTTATCCTGTGATACCACTGCTCCTCTGCCTGGATATGCAGCCGGTGTTTCTGTCGGTCATCCCCGAAAACCAGCGCGTGCACTGGCGCTGCTCCTTCGCCCTCGAGGCCGCCCGGGGGCTCGGTCTGACCGTGCTCTTTACCGAGCAGATGCCAGCCAAGCTCGGCGGCACCGCCGCGGACCTGCTCGCGCTTTGCGACCAGCCGGACGTAGCGGGCAAGGGCGCATTCTCCGCCTTGGGGGACAAGAAAATTGCCGCCTACCTTCGCGCCAGTGGCGTGAAGAACCTTTTGATTTGCGGCATCGAGACACCCGTCTGTGTTTACCAGACGGCCATGGATGCCCTGAAGGCAGGCTACAAGGTAACCGTGCTGTCCGACTGCATCGGCGCGCGGCGCGCCAACGATGCCACGACGGTGCTGACCCATCTGGCTCACGCCGGTTGCGCGGTGCTGCCGGCCGAGACGGTCTTCTATGCCCTCTTGCACGAGGCACGGCATCCCTTCTTCCGTCACTATACCGCACTGGTGAAGAAGTACAGTTGACGGAAAGCACGGAGCCGGGAGTCAGTTTCCGTGCTTTCTTCAGCATGACGGTTCCGTTCTGCCCAACCGGTTTTAGTGGCCATTCTTCGGGCAATCCGCTTTTTTTGTTTCTAGCTCCAAGCTCCCCGCTCTTCCCCCATGTCTGACATCTCCACCTCCCTTACCGTCCGCGACATCAAGGCCCTCGACCGCTCCGGTGGCGACACCTTCACCAGTTTGCTGCTCATCAAGCGCATCACGGAGCGCCCGACAAAGACCGGCAATCCTTTCCTCGCCGTGGAGCTGGGTGACAAGACCGGTTCGCTCACCTGCAATTGTTTCAGCGACAACCCGGCCTTCGAGTTTTTCAAGGCGCTCAAGGAGGGTGCCATCGTGCGCATTGAGGCCAAGGTGGATTACTACCAGAACCGGCTCTCCCCCCGCCTGCTGCGGGCCGAGGAGATCAACGCCGAGCAACTGGCCGGCTCGCCGCTCATGGCCAATCTGGTTGAGACCGCACCCGAGGATCCAGACAAGCTCTGGGCCGAATTTCAGGGACATATCGCGGCCATCACGCATCCCGAATTGCGGGCGACCGTGCAGGCCGTCTTCGACGAAATCGGCGAACAGTTCCGCAATGCGCCGGCGGCCATCGCCATGCACCACGCCTACCGGCATGGGCTGCTGGAGCACACCTGCCACATGGCCCGCGCCTGCCGCGCTCTCCTGCCGCTCTATCCCGAGGTCGACGCGGACCTCGCACTGGCCGGCATTCTCGTGCATGACACCGGCAAAGTCATCGAATACCAGGGCGATCTCGTGACCTCGCGCAGCCGCAAGGGCATTTTGCAGGGACATGTCGTGCTCGGCTACCAGCTCGTCCGCAAGGCCGGGCTCAAGGTCAAGCTCAACGCCGATTCGCTCGAACGGTTGGAGCACATCATTCTCAGTCATCAGGGCGAGCTTGAGTGGGGCGCGGCCGTCATCGCCGCCACGCCCGAGGCCGTGTTCATCGCGAAGATCGACGACCTCGACGCGAAGATGGGCATGGTCCAGCGCCTGCTCCGTCAGGCCGGCGAGAATGACGAGTTCTCCGACAAGCACGCCGGGCTCAACGCCCAGTTGCTGCTCACGAAGCCACAGAAGTAGCAAATGTCGCAATGTTTCCTGAATTTCCCATTAAAGTTCGTGCCAAGGACTCTGGTGAAATCATCCACTGCAAGGACATCTATGAGATGCAGCATCACTTTGAGAAAATCGACATTGAGAACAGTGAATACGAAGCATGGAATGCCGAAGGCCGGCCAGTAAAAATGTCAGTCCAGAAGCCTGTTTGAATATGCTTGGAACTGCCCGATTCGACCGCATGACAATCTGAATCCCACGCATGGTCACCAGCCTGAAACGCATCCTCATCACCGGCGCGACCGGCAAGGTCGGCCAGGCTTTCATCCCCCGGCTGCTGGCCGACCCACGGTTTAGCGGGTTCATGGTGCGCGCCCTCTGCCACAACCGGAAACTGGCGCCGAGCGGGCGTCTGGAGGTGGTCACCGGTTCCATTGCCGAGCGCGCGGTCGTGGCGGAAGCGATTGCCGGCGTCACGCACCTCCTGCACCTCGCAACCTGCAAGGAAACGCCCGAGGCCGTCATGGATGTCTCCGTCAAAGGCATGTTCTGGCTGCTCGAAGCCGCCCGCTCCAGTCCGGCTTTCCAGCAATTCATTTTGATCGGAGGCGATGCCGCCGTGGGGCATTTTTTTTATCCACGTTCTTCCCCGGTCACTGAGGCGCAGCCGCGCAGCGCCTACCCCGGCTGTTACGCTCTCTCCAAAGTGATCGAGGAAGTGATGCTGGAGCAATATTACATCCAATATGGTCTGAACGGTTGCTGCCTGCGCGCCCCGTGGATCATGGAGAAGGACGATTTCAAATATCAACTCTCCTTCGGCCCCGACGTGTTTGGCGGGCCACGCTGGGGCGACCTCGTCGGTCCGGTGAAAGCGGCGGAATACATCAGGGCGAAGGCTGTCCCCATCATGCTCGATCCAGAAGGCCAGCCCGTGAAGCGCAATTTCGTGCACGTCGACGACCTCGTCTCTGCAATTCTCACCGCCCTCGATCGCCCGGCGGCCCACCAGCAGACGTTCAATATTTCCATGGACCAACCGGTGGATTATGGCGAGCTAGGCGCCTACCTCACCGCTACGCGCGGTTTGCCGACGGTTGGCGTGCGCACCCCGTATCATTCCACGCATTTGCTCAACACGAAGGCAAAGTCCCTGCTCGGCTGGCGGCCGGAATACGACCTGAAGAGAATGACCGACTCTGCGTGGGACTATCAGCGGGCGGCGGATGACCCGCGGGTCATCTGGTATCCCGGATGATCCGCCTTCCCCTGCCGGGCGGACTACGGCGCGGCGCGCTGACCGTTTGTGCAAAAAACGCCCAGTTCTCGTCAAAAAGCGGTGAGTCTGCCACCGACCGCACGGGTATAGTTCGTCAAACCAACCCGATTCCCCCATGGCTACCCTTACTGAACGCGTACCGCAGAATGTTGCCGGCAAGTATTATGTTGATGCCTCCTGCATCGATTGCGACCAATGCCGCGCCATCGCGCCCGACTTCTTCGGCCGCACGGAGGACGGCATGTCCTTTTTGATCAAGCAACCCGTGACGCCTGACGATATTGATGCAGTTGAGGAAGCCATGAACGGCTGCGCGACCAGCTCCATCGGCGGCGACGGCGAGTAAGTTCAGCCAGTTGTATTTCCGGCACCCACATACCAACCGTGGTGTTAATCCGGGCTGCCGACGTCGGCGCCGGCGCGGCATTTTGGCCAGCCGCACTCAGCGCGCACGTTTTTCAAAGGCCGTCTCGATCTCCTCCAGCGTCTTGCCCTTGGTCTCAGGCAGGAAAAACGCGGCGGTGATGAAGTAGATGACGGTGCATCCGGCGAACAGGAAGAACATGGCCGAATAGCCATACTTGCCGACCGTCGGCAGAAAGACCGCGGCGATCGTCGTGGAGACGACCTGATTGAGCGTGAGGGCGATGCTCATGCCGTTCGAACGGATGCGGGTGGGCATCAACTCCGACAGCGCCAGCCACACGCAGACACCCGGGCCGATGGCGAAAAAGGCCATGAAGCAAAAAGTAAACCCGGCGGTCAGCCAGCCGTTTTGGGTGCTGGGTACCGGGGTGATCAAGGCGTTCTCGATGGTGAGCGGAGCTTTCCGGGCCTCGGCGAGGCTGGCGAACGGGTTGGAGAAAAATGCGCTCACTTTATTGCCGGGCACGCAGCCGTCGCGGGAGATTTCGAGCGGCACTGCCGCTGCATCGTCCGAGCGGGCGATCGCGGTGGTGGAGCGAAAGCCACCATAGGAATAGATGATGCTCAGTGTGAGCGGCTGGCCGGCCAGCGCCTGGCCCGCCTCCCCGGCCGGAGCCAGCAGCGCGCGGGCGGAGGTGGCGTTGAAACCGATCTCCGCCTTTTGCTGCGCCGTGACGAGGGCCTGGACCGCGGCCCGGACATCGACGCGCAGCCGCTCGGTCCGGTGGAAAAGCAGGCCGACGATGACGAGCGAGACGACGATGCCCGCGGTACCCACGGACAGGAGAAACTTCCGGCCTTTGCGATCCACCAGCATGACCGCGACCATGGTCATGAGAAAATTGACGAGCGTGAAGATCAGGTTGCCGTAATGGGCCTGGACATCGGAAAGCCCGCTCTGGATGAAGATATTCGCATTGAACCCGATGATGGAATTGACACCGGTGGCCTGATTGCAGGTGAGGATCACACAGGCGAGGACGAAGGGGATCACATATTTGCGACTGAGCAGGGACTCCTTCGCACTGCCCGGCCCAGAGGAAGCTCGGGCACTTTCCGCGGCAGCACTGGCTTCCATCTTCATTAATTCGACTCCGGCCTGCTCCTCATCCCGGGAGCGCCGCAGCGCAGCGCCGGCCGCATCCCGCCGGCCGCGCAGAAAGAGCCAGCGGGGCGACTCGGCAACGACAAAACTGCCGATGACAAACAGCACCCCCGGAGGCAGCGAAACCCAGAATATGCTGCGCCAGGCCGTGTCCTTGAACGCGAGCAACCGGGCTGCGTCCCCGAGTTTCGCCACTTCATCAACCCGGTGGCTGTAATAGAGGGCGATGATCGCGGCGATGACGAATCCGGTCACCAGCATCCATTGAAAAATCCCCGTGCCTTTGCCGCGATCCTTGGCGTCGAGACACTCAGCAAGGTAGAGCGGAATGATAACGCCGACGAGACCCCCGCTGATGCCTTGCAGCAGGCGGCCGAAAACCAGGCCGCCATAACTGTGGGACAATGCGATCAGCGGGATACTGGCGACGAAGAGCGTCCCGCTAAGGGTCATCATTTTTTTGCGCCCCATCCAGTCGGCCAGTAGGCCGGCAAAAAGTGTTGAAATGACACTGCCCAGCAAGACTGCCGCCACGACGAACGAAAGCTGCCCCGCGGTGAGACCCGAAGTCGCCTCCATGTAGGGCAACGCGCCGGCGATGATACCGACGTCAATGCCATAGAGCAGGCCGCCCAGCCCGGCGACGAACAGGAGCATTCGGTTGTAGCCGGTTTGCGGGTTGGAAGGGAAAAGAGAAACGGGCATGAGGAGCCAAGTTGGGTGGAAATGTCAGCGCACCGCAACCGCGGGTGTGACTGGAGGGGAAACGACGTTTCTCAGAAGTTGTCGCCAGGCCTCAGCGGAAAGCTTCGCATGCTGGTCCTGCTTGGCCGCGGCGGCCACGAGCAGTTTCACCGCGCCGATGACGGGCAGTTCAACGGCGGCATGGGCTTGGGCGGCTTGGTCAAGTCTCCTGAATTGGGCCGACAACCAGTCCGGTGCGGGAGCCCCGCCGGACGCGAGCGCTTGCTGCGCCGCCTGTCCCGTTACCGCCGCAGCCTGCAGGGCCTGAACCAACGGAGCCGCTTCCTGCAGTCCGGGCGACTGACTGATGAGCCCCTTCCCCAGAATTTCCGCCGTCGCAATCCAGGCAGAGAGAGTCTGAGTGACGGTCGCGGAGCTGGTTCCAGACTGAGTCGGGGCAAAAACCAGTGTTTCCACCAAGGCAGCAAAGGTCCGGGCCTCGGCGCTGTCCGGCCGGGCGCAATCCACCAGTCTCGTCAGGGGCGCAAACTGGTTTGCGGCCTCGGGTTGCAGCTCGTTGCGACGGTAATCCTTCACCGGCTCCAGCAAGTCCACGAGAATCCGCAATGCCGCCAGGTCGGCCGGCGTCGCGCTGTCACCGGCGAGCCGACGCAAGGCCGGATCAAGGTAACTTTTATGCTGGAGCCCGGCCTCCTCCAGCCGCCGGCCGATGAAGGCCAGCCGGCGATACATGTCGGGTACGTCACAAACCTCGCGCGGCGACCATAGGCGCTCGGCGATGGCGGCAGTCCGCGGCCAGATGCGCGAATCAATCGTCTCCGGGGTCACCCACTCCGCCCACATGGTCGCCTCGCCACCCAGCACCAGTTTCTGCTGTTCCGGCGTGAGCGGGGCGCCGGCCGGCAGCGGATCGTTGAGATAATGCTCCCAGCCGGGATGGCACAGGTCGATGTAGTAACCATGGGAAAGAATGCACGCAAAGCCGTGCTTGGTGGCATCGGCGATCCCTTCGGGCCCGCGCCAGGAATGCACCATGCTGTCAGCCGGCAGTTCTGGATGCAGAATCTCGTCCCAACCGATAAGCCGCTTGTTGTTTTTTACCAGAATCGAATGGACCCGGGTGTTGAAATACGCGTGCAGGCCGGCGTTGTCCCTCAGGTTGTGTTCGCGGATGAAGGCCTGGATTTTCGGATTGGCACTCCATTGCACCCCGTTGTTCTCATCGCCGCCGACATGGACGTAGGCGTCGGGGAACAAGGCCGCCATCTCGCCGAGAAATCCGTCGAGCACCTCGTAAACCTTTGGATTGGTCGGATCGAGCACGGGGTTGAATATCCCCCAATGGCGTTCGATGACATAGGGACCCGGTGCACTCGCCAGCTCGGGATAACCAACCAGCCAGCTCGTGGCATGCCCCGGCATATCGAACTCGGGCACGACGCGAATACCCCGGACTGCGGCGTAAGCGATGATTTCGCGCATCTGTTGCTGGGTAAAATAGTGCCCATCGGAGCCGAGTTCGTGCAGGCGGGGAAATTTTTTGCTTTCGATGCGGAAGCCCTGGTCCTCGGTCAGGTGCAGGTGCAGGACGTTGAGCTTCACGAGTGCCATGCCGTCGAGGTTGCGTTTGATGACGTCGATCGGCTGCCAGTGGCGCGCCACATCAATGAGCAAACCCCGCCACGGAAAGCGCGGTTGGTCCTTGATACTTACCGCCGGCAAAAACCAGCCGGAGGAATCAGATTGGAGCAGTTGCAGCAGCGTTTCATAACCGTGCAGCACGCCCAGGACAGTGGGAGCGCGAAGAACGGCCTGGGCTGAAGTGATGTCGAGAGTGTAGGACTCGTCCTCCCCGAGCACCGGAACGGCAGAACCAGGGGCGGCACATTCGATCACCAGGGAAGCAGTCGCTGTCTTGTCCGCCAGGGCGTACTCACCCGTGGGCAGACGGACCAGGGTCAGCTCGGTGCGCACCTCGGCGCGCCGCAACATGCGGGCGAGTCCGTCGCGCAGGCGCGTGTCGTCGTGACCGGACAGACTCACGCTGAATGCCGCTGTGACTGCCAGACGGCCGGAACCATATTGCACCGCCGCCGGAACCGGCATAAGCGCAGTCGAAGGGGCGGAGGCAGATGCATTCATGCACGCAACCAGAAGAGTGGCGGCAAGAACTGGCCGGCGAAAGCACGCGAAGCGACAGGATTCAGAGTTGGACATGGCGGAGAAATTCATCGGGAGCATAGCGCTTGAAAGCTTCGATCGCCTCGTATTCCGCGAGGCCGAGGGTGTTGTAGGATTCAGCCAGCCGGCGGCTGCGGTCCTCCGTGCGCTGCCAGAATTCACGCCGGTCATCACCGGGAAAGAGGGCCTGGTCCTTCTGGGTCTCGTGGCGGAAGATGGCGCGGCGACGGCGCATGACCTCCTGCGGACTGAGCGGCACGGCCAGATCGATCTCGTCAACCTCCCATTCAGCCCAGGCACCGCGATAAAGCCACAGTTCCGCCGATGCAAACCACGGTTCACCGGCGTGACGTGCCAGCGCCTCGCGCAAGGCATGCAGACAGATCCGGTGCGTGCCATGAGGATCGTCCAGGTCGCCCGCGGCGTAAATCAGATGCGGACGCACCTCACCCAGCAGACGGTGCATGATTTCCACGTCCTGGTCGCCGAGCTGGCGGTGACGCACGGTGACCGCATCGTAGAACGGCAGGTCGAGAAAATGCAGCCGTTCCGGCGACACCCCGCAGACCCGCGCGGCCGCGGCGGCCTCGTGGCGGCGGACAAATCCTTTCCAACGCTTGAACTCCGCCGCCGGGGGCAGCGTACCGGTGGCCTCGTACGCCGAACACCACGCACCGATCTCAGCGGCCGACGCGGTTTCCGCCAGACCGGCGTCACGCACAAAAGCCAATGCACGCCACAGGGTCTCGTCGGACACTGCGTTGGAGCCGGAAACCTGATAGGCCACATGCACCTCGTGACCGTGCTCCACCAGGCGGCAGAGCGTTCCGCCCATTGAAATCACATCGTCATCAGGATGCGGAGATAGAACAAGCACGCGTTTGGGGAACACTCCGGCCGACGCCGCCCGGAGTGGTCGGGCCGGAGCATCGCCCGGCTGGGTCCGACGCGGATCCCTTCCGCCCGGCCAGCCGGTAATAGTGTGCTGCAGTTGATAAAACCCGGTGCGATTCGCCTCATAGGCCGAGCCGTGGACGCGAAGCAGATCCTGCAAACCGGCTTCGTTATAGTCATCGTCCGTCAGTTTGAGGATGGCTTTCTTGCACCGCCGGGAGAGCCAGAGGATGGCCCGCCGGGTCATGCGTTCGTCCCAGGCGAGACCCTGGTCCTCGAGCGGCCCCAGCAGCCAGGGTGTCCGGAAACGGGTCAGCGCGCCAGCCGCGGCATGATCGAGGATGAAAAGCGCCTGCTCGTGTTGCTGCAGAAAAGACGCGGTGACCTGGGCCGTGACCTCGTGTTCCACGGCTTGACGGACAATGCCGGCCTTGTGCTGCCCCCAGGCCATGAGGACGATCCGGCGTGCCTCCAGGATGGTCCGCACGCCCATGGTCAGTGCATAGCGCGGCGTGTGCTCCTCGCCGCCAAAGTCGCCTGCCGCATCACGCCGGGTGAGCGGATCCAGCGTGACCAGCCGCGTGCGCGAGTGCGAAGGACTGCCCGGCTCGTTGAAGCCGATGTGACCGGTGCGTCCGATGCCGAGGATTTGAAAATCGATGCCGCCGGCCGCCCTTATTTTATCCTCGTATTCACGGCAGTGCGCATCGATCTCCGCCTGCGCCACGCTGCCCGATGGCAGATGGGTATTTTTCGGCACAATATCCACATGGTCGAACAGGTGGGTCTGCATGAAATGCCGGTAGCTTTGCGGATGGTCAGGAGGCAGAGGGTAATATTCGTCGAGATTGAAGGTGATGACATTGGCGAAGCTCAGCTTCTCCTCCCGGTGCAGACGGACAAGTTCGGTGTAGAAGGCGATCGGGGTCGAGCCCGTCGCCAGACCAAGCACCGCGGTGCGCCGCTCCGCCTGACGCAGCCGGATTAGCTCCGCCACCTCCCGGGCCACGGCCCGGGACGCCTCCGCGCTGCTGGCAAAAACGGCCAGCGGCACGTGCTCATGGCTGCAGCGCACCAGGGGAGTCAGGGTATTCATCGGGGAAGCATTGGCCACGGCACCATAATAAGGCTGGTGCAGCCTATATAAAATGGCAAAAACGACGATGTTTTTATCATAAATGTCACTGATGCCCTCCCCCACACTCGAAGACCTGGCCGCCGCTCTGCCGCACCCGCCGCACCAGTTGCTCGGTCGCCGGCCCGGACCGCTGGTGCTGCCGGACAACATTGTCTGCTTCCAGCGGCGCTCCGCCGCCGAGTTGAACCGCCCGCGGCGGGGACGCGCGCTGCACCACCGCTTCGTGCTGATCCTCGCCCTGCAGGCCACGGTGTCGGTCTGCATCGACGACCGGGTGATCCGGCTCGGCGCCGGGGAGGGCCTGTTGATCTTCCCGTTCCAATTCCACCACTACGTCGACGCCGGGCAAAGGGATTTGCTGTGGATTTTCATCACCTTTGACCTGGCCGAGGCCGAGTCGCTCAAGAGCCTGCTGTATCGACCGTTCGTTTTCACCCCCGCCGCGCTGGTGCTGGCCACGGAGTTGCTCGCCGCCTACGGGAAGGAAGGCCGGATGTCGGAGCTGCCGGCGTTGCTGCTGGCGCTGCTGCTCGCCCGCCTGCGCCGGCAGGAACCCGCGCCCCGGCGCAAACCGGCGCAGTCCGCGGCGCCCGGCATGGTCATGCGGGTCAATCAGCTGGCGCATCAGAGCAACCAGCCGCTGGGCCTCAAGGAAATCGCCCGGGCCCTCGGCATCAGCCAGAGCCATTTGCGCGCCCGCTTCCGGGCCTCGTGCGGGGTGAGCATCGGGCGCCACCTGCGGCGCTTGCGACTCGAACGTGCTTCCGGCCTGCTGCGACTTACCCCGAACCGGGTCTCGGAAATCGCCGAGCAATGCGGTTTCAATTCGATCTACAGTTTCAGCCGCGCCTTTCACGCTGCGTTCGGCCAGCCCCCGGTCGCCTATCGCCAGTCAGTCGGACCGCTCGGCCGGCCGCGACGGCAAAAGCCGCGCCCGCCCCAACCGCTCGTTTTCCCGTGAAGCTCCGGGTCAACCCGGCCAAATGTCACCCCGCCCCGAGGTATTGCCTATGTCAGAAGCTGAACAATCCGCACAATCGGCAGGAACAGGGCTATGACAATCGTCCCGACGACGAGGGCGAGGAAGAGGATAAGGATGGGTTCAATCAGTGAGCTGAGACCGGCAACGGCGTTGTCCACTTCTTCCTCATAGATGTCAGCGACCTTGCCCAGCATGTCCGGCAACTGGCCGGTGTGCTCGCCGACATCTATCATGCTTGTGACCATCGGAGGAAATATCCTCGACGCCTCCAGCGGCCGGGCAACAGGCGCACCTTCCTTCACCCGGTCGTGGACCTCGGTGATGGCGCCGGCCACGCGGGCGTTGCCGCAGGTATCGCGGGTAATGAGCAATGCGGGCAGGATGGGCACCCCACTCGAAAGCAGTGTGCCCAGTGTCCGGCCAAACCGGGCGATGACACCCTTGAGGAAAAGGTCGCCGAACAGGGGCAGTTTGATTGCGCCGCTGGCGAGCAGCCGGGCGCCGCCGGGCGTCCGGCTGAAAAGCCTGAACCCAAACCACGCCACCACCCCGGCCGCCAGGACCAGCAGGTAGTGCGTCTTCACCGCGTCACTCACCGTCAGCACCAACTGCGTGAGCGGCGGCAAGGGCGCACCCTTGAGCAAGTCGGCAAAGATCTGCTTGAACTTGGGCACGACGAAGACGAGCAGGCCCGTGAGAATGGCCACGGCCACTGCCATCACAATCAGGGGATAGATCATCGCCGCCATGATTTTGCCCTTCAGCCGCAGGCTTTTCTCCTGGAAGTGCGCCAGCCGCTCGAGCACCACATCCAGCACGCCACCCGCCTCGCCGGCCCGGATCATGTTGAGGTAAAGGCGGTCGAAGACACGCGGATGGTGCGCCATCGCCTCGGACAGTGTGCCGCCGGACTTGATGGCCTCGACCAGGCCGGCCATGACACGCTGCAGCGTCACATTGCGCTCCTGCCGGGACAGCACTTCCAACCCACGGAGCAGCGGCATGCCGGCGCGCAGCAGTGTCGCGAGCTGCCGGGTGAACACGGCCAGTTCCTTCCCACTCACCCGGCGGGAAAAGGTGAACCGCAGCTTTGCTTCCCAGCCGGTGCCAGGCGGCTTCTTCCCCCCCGCCATTGGCGTGGCAGACCTGGCGTCCGGTGCAGCCGGCGTGACCTGGGTGGGGAAAAGTCCCTGAGTGCGAAGGTTGGCGGCGGCTTCCCTCACGTCGCGAGCCTCAAGCTGGCCCGGCTTCTCCGTGCCGTTCGCATCTATGGCAATGTAGGAAAATTTTGGCATGGCTCAGGTATACTTGATGACTTCCTCAACGGTCGTATCGCCCGCGAGGATGGCTTGCAGGCCGGCGTGGCGCAGCGACGTCATGCCATCGCCCAAGGCCTTTTGCCGGAGTCGGACCAGTGAGGCGCCTTCCACCACCAGTTCGCGGAGAGGATCGGTCAGATGCATGAACTCAGAGAGCCCGAGCCGGCCTTGGTAGCCGGTGTGGTGGCAGGCCGCGCAACCCGTCCCGGAAAAAAAGGGTCGGTCTTTCATTTTGCCCGGCTCCACGCCGAGCTGGCGCAACAACGGCTCCGGCGGCTCAAACGCGGACTTGCACGCCGGACAGATCCGGCGCACGAGCCGCTGGGCCAGCACCGCCTCCAAGGTCGAGGCGAGCAAATACGGTTCCAGGCCCATGTCCATGAGACGGGTGACGGCACCCGGTGCGTCGTTGGTATGCAGGGTGCTCAGGACGAGGTGGCCGGTGAGTGAAGCCTGGATGGCAATCTGCGCCGTTTCAAAGTCACGGATTTCCCCCACCATGACGATGTCGGGATCCTGCCGGAGAAATGTGCGCAATGCACGCGCAAAGGTGAGCCCGGCCGCCGGGTTGACCGGCACCTGCATGATGCCGTCGATCTCGTATTCCACGGGATCCTCCACGGTAAGCAATTTGGCGTCGACGTTGTTCAACGCCTTAAGGCAGCTGTAGAGCGTGGTGGTCTTCCCCGAGCCGGTCGGCCCCGTGACGAGGAAAATGCCGTTGGGACGGTGGATGACATCCTCCACCCCGGACCGGATCGTCGCCGGCAAACCGATCTGGCCGAGATCAAGCTGAACCGAGGACTGGTCGAGCACGCGCAGCACCACACTTTCGCCAAACTGGGTGGGCAGGGTGGAAACGCGCAGGTCAACCGGGCGCCCACCGAGATTGAGCCGGAGGCGGCCATCCTGGGGCAGACGGCGTTCGGCAATGTTGAGACTCGCCAGCACCTTCAGGCGCGAGATGATGGGCAACGCAAGGTTTCGGGATGGCGGCGACATCTCATAGAGCGCGCCGTCAATACGGCAGCGAATCTTGAACTCGCGTTCGAATGGTTCGAAATGAATATCGGACGCCCGGTCGCGGATGGCCTGGGCGAGCACCAGGTTGACGAAATGGATGATGGGCGTCTGGCCCGCCAGTTGCTCGATATCCTCCACCGTCAGCGCGGCATCGTCCCCGGAATCACCGGTCGACAAGTGCATTTCACCCAGTGCGTCGCCCGGGGAATCCGGCTCCGCGCCGTAATGCTGGCGGATCAGCAGCTGCACCCGCTCCGGATCCGCCACCATGAGGTGCACTTCGCGCCCGAGTGCGAAGGTCAGGTCGTTTGCCAGGTGGGGATTAAAGGGATCAACCACCAGCAGGGTGACCGATGTGCTGCCTGCCGCAAGAGGAACGACCCCGTAAGTCCGCGCGATGCGATCCGCCACGAGGGCAACCGCGTCCGCGGGCAGCACCGCGGGCAGCTCCCCGGCATAAGCGCAACCGGTCTGATCAGCCACCGCGCGCAACAGCGCCGTTTTCTCGATCAGATCCAAGTCCAGGAGCAGGGTCGGGAATGGTTTTCCGGTGGTCCGGTGCTCGTCGAAGGCGGCCTGGAGCTGCTCAGGCTCAACCAAGTGGCGGGCCGCCACCAAATCGTAAACTGTCAGGTCGTGCCCTTCGAACATGGAAAGTCCGGCCGGGCCCACGGCCTGAGAGGTAAATTAGGCTACATTTCGTGCAGCTTGAAGCCCATGCTGGTGAGTTTTTCCCGCATGGTGTTTGGGTCCTGTGATTTTTCCAGCGCCTCGTTGGGATCGATCATCTCGCGGTTGACGAGGCTCATGAGATGGGTGTCGAGGGTGATCATGCCGAGAGCGGCGCCGGTCTGGATGTCGGAAGGAATACGGAACGTCTTGTTATCGCGAATGAGCGAGGCGATGGAAGAGGTGTTGACCATGATCTCGTAGGCCGCGATGCGGCCGCCGCCGGTCTTCTTGCAGAGCGCCTGGGAAATGACGCAGATGATGGAGGTGGAGAGCTGCATGCGGATCATCTCCTTCATGTTGGCCGGAAAGGCATCGACGATGCGGTCCACGGTCTTGGCCGCGCTGTTGGTGTGCAGAGTGCCGAACACCAAGTGGCCCGTCTCGGCGGCGCTGATGGCCGCCTCGATGGTTTCCAGATCGCGCAATTCGCCGACGAGGATGACATCAGGGTCCTGGCGCAGGGCGCGCTTGATGGCCTCGGCGAAACTGGGCACGTCGGAGCCGACCTCGCGCTGGGTCACCACGCACTTCTTGTGCGGGTGGTAATATTCGATCGGATCCTCGATGGTGATGATGTGGCCGTCGCGGTTCTCGTTGATGTAATTCACCATCGAGGCGAGCGTGGTGGACTTGCCGGAACCGGTCGGACCGGTGACGAGGAAGAGGCCGCGCGGGCGGTGCAGCAGCTCCTTGATTTTGTCCGGCATGCCGAGGGCGCGCAAATCGTACATCTGGTTCGGAATCTGGCGGAGCACGAGGCCGTAATTGCCCTTGGCCTTGAGCACACTGACGCGAAAACGGGCCTTGTCGCCAAACGCGAAGCCGAAGTCAGTGCCCCCGTTTAGCTTCACGTTCTGGATGTGGTTGTCGGGCGTGATGGAGAGCATGAGCTGCTCCGTGTCCTCCGGCCGTAATTCCGGTCCGTCGATGGGTGTCATGCTGCCGCGCAGGCGCAGGCACGGCGGAACGCCAACCTGCAGGTGAAGGTCGGAGCTCTTCTGGTCCACGACCAGCTCAAGGAGATCATTCATTTCATAGCTCATGCGTTGGGATGGTTAAAGGGTTGGTCAAAACTCGTCGCCCACGGTGACAGACACAACTTCTTCGATTGTGGTCAGGCCCGCAAGGACTTTGCGCACGCCGTCCTCCCGCAAGGTGCGGAGGCCATCCTCCCGGGCGCACTGGCGCAACCGCCTGGCACTGGCCCGGTCGTAGATCATGGTCCGGATCTCATCGTTTACGAAAAAGATCTCAAAAATGCCCAGTCGCCCGCGGTAACCGGTGCCATGACAGGCCGGACAACCAACGCCCCGGGCAAAACTGGCGCCGTCCAACTGGGCGGGTTTCAGGTTCAGGGCATGAAGTTCGCGGGCGGAGGGAGTGTAGGCGCAGCGGCATGCCGGGCAGTTGCGGCGCACCAGTCGCTGGGCCACGGAAGCACGCAGGGCGGCGGCAACGAGGAACGGCTTGGCGCCGATATCGACGAGCCGTGTTACTGCGGAAGGGGCGTCATTGGTGTGCAGGGTACTGAAGACCAAATGGCCGGTGAGCGAGGCGTTGATCGCAATCTCGGCCGTCTCCCGGTCGCGAATCTCACCGACCATGACGATGTCAGGGGCCTGCCGGAGCATCGCGCGCAGCGCGGCGGCAAACGTCATGCCGATGGCGGTATTGACCGGCACCTGGTTGATGCCCGAAAGCTGATATTCGACCGGCTCTTCCACGGTGATAATCTTGCGATCAGACTGGTTGAGGTGGTGCAGGCAGGAATAAAGCGTGGTGGTTTTGCCCGAGCCGGTGGGACCGGTCACGAGCATGATGCCATCCGGCGAGGCGATCAGCCGCTCGATCGCCCGCTGGTCGTCCGGCAGGAAGCCCAGCTCTGGCAGCCCGAGCTTCAATCCTTCCTGGTCGAGGATGCGCATGACGATGCTCTCCCCGTGGGCGGTGGGCAGGGATGACACCCGCAAATCCAAGGTGCGGCCATCCGCGATGATCTGCAGGCGGCCGTCCTGCGGAACGCGTTTTTCGGCGATGCTGATGTTCGCCATGATTTTCACCCGCGAGATGATGGCGAGTTGCAGCCGCTTCGGCGGCGCCTCCACCTCCTGCAGCACCCCGTCGATGCGGTAGCGCACGCGAAAGCGCCGCTCCATTGGCTCCAGATGAATGTCGGACGCGCGCCGCCGGACGGCCTCGACCAGGATGGACTGGACCAGCTTGATGATGGGAGCGTCGCGCTCACTCGCCTGCCCTTCCTGCTCTCCCAATGCGGCGGGGGCCGGAGCTGCCGCTGGCTGGCGGGCCACCGCGACAGGATCCATTGGCGAATCGCCGCCGATTTCATCCGCCGCCGTGCGATAATGGCGCGTGAGAGTCCGCTGCACATCCTCGGTCGACGCAAGCGCCGGAAAAATCTTCATGCCGGTCACGTGCGCCAGGCTGTCGATGACATCCAAAGCGAACGGATCCGCCAGCGCCACCTGCAGCACGCCGTCCTCGCGCGCAAACGGCACGACACCGTGTTCCAGTGCAAACGAACGCGGCAGGATCGCAAGTATTTCAGGGTCGATCAGGCGCGACCCCAAGGTGACATAGGGCATCCCAAACTCTGCGGCAACCGTCCTGCCCAAGACATCCCGGTCCAGCACACCCTCGGCGATCAGCACTTCGAGCAAGCCGGGTGGCGCGATCGCGGCGTCGGCCGACCGCGCGATTTTGCCCCGGGCCGCCTCCAACTGCCCGGGCTGGAGCAGGCCACGCTCCAAGGCAATTTGTATCACGTAATCGTCGGCCGTTGTCACGGTGGGGCCAATCCCGCATTGGCGGGCTCAGCGGTTGAGGCTCATGAGGAATTCCGCGTTGGTCTTGGTTTTCTTCAGCCGCTGGATGAGCATGTCCATCGAGTCGGCCGCCGGCACGCCCTGCATGGCGCGGCGCAGCGCATACACCCGCAGGAGCTCGTCCGGATGATAAATAAGCTCCTCCTTGCGCGTGCCGCTCTTGTCGATGTTGATCGCCGGGAAAATGCGCTTGTTGACCAAATCGCGGTCGAGGTGGAGCTCCATGTTGCCGGTGCCCTTGAATTCCTCGAAAATGATCTCGTCCATGCGGCTGCCGGTGTCCACCAGCGCCGTGCCGAGGATGGTCAGGCTGCCGGCGCCCTCGATGTTGCGCGCGGAGCCGAAGAAACGCTTGGGCTTCTGCAGAGCGTTGGACTCGAGACCACCGGACATGATCTTGCCGCTGTTCGACGCGAGCGCATTGTAGGCGCGGGCCAGGCGGGTGATGGAATCCAGCAGGATGACCACATGTTCGCCATGCTCGACGAGCCGGCGCGCCTTTTCAATGACCATCTCGGCGCAATGCACGTGGTTCTCCGGCGCCTCGTCGAACGTGGAGCTGATCACCTCGCCCTTGCAGTGGCGCTTGAAGTCCGTGACTTCCTCGGGGCGTTCGTCGACCAGCAGGATGAGGAGCTTCGCCTCGGGCGAGTTGGCTGCGATGGAGTTCGCCATGTTCTGCATCAGGATGGTCTTGCCGGTGCGCGGCGGTGCGACGATAAGTCCGCGCTGGCCGAAGCCGACCGGCGTGACGATGTCCACCATGCGCATCGAGACATCCTTGAGCCCGGGCATTTCGAGCAGGATGCGTTTGAGCGGATAATAGGGAGTCAGTTCCTCGAAAGGCTGGATCTTGGAAATTTCCGCCGGCTTGCCGCCCATGACCGAGCGAATGGCGACGACGGCGGGACAGCGGTCGTTGCCCTGCGGAGGCTGCACCTGCACTTCGACCTGATGACCGCGCTTGAGGCCGAGTTCGCGGACGAAAATTTCCGGCAGGTAGGGGTCCTCGGGATACAGGCGGTAGTTAACATCCTCATGTACGATGAAGCTGATTCCGCGATCCGTCACGTCGATGTAACCCCGGTCGTAGATCGGGCGCTTCTGCTCGGCGGTCGCCGCGAAAATCTGGGTGATGAGCTGCCGGCGGTTGGGCGCGCCCTCGAACTTGACCTCCATCTTCCGGGCAAAGGCGGTGAGTTCGGCGAGCTTCAAGGCATAAAGCTCGTTCAACCAGATCGGATCCTCCTTGCTGTCGGAAATGTCGCCGGCGAGTTTTTCGATCGCCTCCATGCTCTGGAAGCGCGCGGGGTCGGGCAGGTCGCCGTAATGGACCGCCTCCTTGGGAGGCAGCGGCTGTGGCGGATGCTTGTTCCCCTGGAAATTCGGGTTGACCCATTTGCCACCACCACCGCCGCGGAAGTGCTTTCCGCCGCGGCCGCGCCGGCCGAATTTGCCGCCACCGTGCTGCTGGTATTGGCCGCCTTCACCACCATTGCCTTCCTCAAAGCTGCCTTCACCACCCGGCGGATGTTCCTGCCCTCCGCCATTCCCGGCGGGCGCAGCAGGTGACTCAGCCACGGGGACTGCCGGACTTGGCGGCGCCTCCTTGACCGGCTCCGGAACGGGGGCCGGAGCTGGCTCGGCCGCAGCCGGGGGCGCAGACTCCTTCGTCTCAACTTCACCGGCAAAGGGCTTGGCCGTCTTCGTCGTGCGATACAGTCGTGAGCGGGTGCGCGGGCGGCGCTTGGTTTCGGTCGAGTCGGCGGTGGTGGCGTCGGACTTGGTGGTTTCCTCGTCGGATTTAGGGGGGACTTCCATGAATGCGGCCTGCGGGCCGGGCGGATTTTAGTTCAAGAGGCGGTCAGCCAGTGCATTTACCTGTTCACGCAAAAATTCGGGGGAACCGTCGTTAAGGAGAACATGATCTGCCAGCTCGCATTTTCGGGCCAGTGGCATTTGCTTGGCTTGGCGCTGTTGGGCGAGCTCCGGGGAGATTCCCTTTTGCTCCAGCCGCCTCAATTGCTGAACCGAGTCTGTGGTCACGCAGACGGTGAAATCAAACCAATTCGCCAAACCTTTCTCAAAGAGCAGCGGCACCTCCACGATGAACCTCTGGTCGCGGGCGGAGGCGAAAATCCTCCTCCAATGCTCAAGGACGCGGGGATGCAGCAGTTCCTCCAGCCACGCCAGGGCTGCGGGATCGTTAAAAACCACGGCGCCCACCCGGTCGCGCCGCACACTGCCGTCCGGGGCGAGCATGCCTTCCCCCAGTTTGCTCCGGATGGCCTGCACCACTTCGGAATCCGTCCGTAACATCTCGTGCACGATGGCGTCGGAGTCCAGGCGCTTGAATCCGCGGTCGGCAAAAAAGGCTGCGGCGGTTGACTTGCCACACCCCATCCCGCCCGTAAGCCCGACAATCAAATTAGCGCTGCTCACCATTCGTCTCAAAGCCATACAATGGGCTTGCCGCTCTAGGGGGCAACCCCTATCTCTATTGTATCTAAATGGCCCCGCTCCACGCGATAGATACAAAGAATCCCACGGCTGTAGCTGAGGCAGTCAAGGCCGCCTTTGGGCGCATTTGGGGCAAGGCAAGTTACCCGCTGCTCGACCGTCTTTTCACGGATGTAACCAGCATGTTCAATGGCAAATACCCAGGGTACCTGAGCATTGACATGAAGTATCATGATTATGAGCACACGCTCCAGGCGACCGTGTGTTTGACCCAGATACTGGAAGGGCGCCATCGCGCCGGAGATACCCCCGTTCTGAGCGTCCGCGACTGGGAGCTGGCGATCATGGCGGTCTTGCTGCATGACACCGGCTACCTCAAGCACGAGGACGACACCTTCGGCACCGGAGCCAAATACACGCTGGTCCACGAGCGACGGAGCTGCGAGTTCGCCCGCAACTACCTGCCCCCCCTCGGGGTCAAACCGGATGAAATCGAGGATGTGTGCGCCGCCATCAGTTGCACCGGCCCGCGCAACAAAATCAGCCAGACGACTTTTCACCGGGAAGAGGCGCGCGTCATCACTTTCATCCTCGTGACGGCCGACTATCTGGGGCAGATGAGCGCGCCCGATTATGTGGCGGAGCTGCCGATCCTGTTTGACGAATTCAAGGAAGCCTTCGAGTTCGAGCACATCCCCGAGCAAAAACGCACCTATCACGAGATCAGCGAACTGCTGGAGAAAACCCCGCGGTTCTGGGAAAATTATGTGCGGCCTTTGCTCGACTTTGAGGCGGGCAGCGTGCATCGCTATTTGACTACAGCGGGCCAACCCAATCCCTACTTGCAGGCGGTCGAAGCCAACATTGAGGAAGTGCGGCGACTCGTGCGTGAGCGGTCTGGGCAAAAATAATCCCTCCAGTTCATTCGTTCCATGCTCGCCACAGTCTGCTCGGCCGCGTTGCTGGGCATTGATGCCGTTCCCGTGCAGGTCGAGGTCAACACCGGCGAATCCGGTGTGCCCAACCTCATTCTCGTCGGTTTGCCTGACGCCGCCGTCAAGGAATCCGAGGACCGCGTGTTCTCGGCGCTCAGCAACTCGGCCCTGCGCATGCCGCGCACCCGCACGACGATCAACCTCGCCCCGAGCGATCTGCGCAAGGAAGGCGCCATCTATGATCTGCCCATCGCCCTGGGCATCCTCGTCGCCACCGGCCAGCTCGTTTGCGACAACCTCGGCGAGCACGTGATCGCCGGCGAACTCAGCCTCTCCGGCGCCACCCGGCCCATCAAGGGCGGCCTAGCCATGGCCGTGCTGGCGCGCGAGCACGGCAAGAAGGCCATCCTGCTGCCGCCGCGCGCCGCCCAGGAGGCGGCGCTGGTGGACGGAATCGCCGTTTATGAAATCACTTCACTTGACGAGGCGAACCGCTTTCTCGGCGGCCAGCTGACCCTGAAGCCGTTGGCCGCGCCGCACGCCAACGCCGGCACCGCGCCCCGCAGCGAACTCGAGCCTGACTTCGCCGAGATCAAGGGCCAGCACGCGGTCCGCCGCGCCGTGGAGGTCGCCGTGGCCGGCGGGCACAACCTGGTCATGATCGGACCGCCCGGCTCGGGAAAATCCATGATCGCCAAGCGTATCCCCGGCATCATGCCGCAACCCTCGCTCGACGAATATCTCGACATCCTGCGCATCCACTCCGCCGCCGGGCAGACCATGCAGGGCGGGCTCCATTTCCTGCAGCGGCCGGCCCGCGCTCCGCACCACACCATCTCGGATGTCGGCCTGCTCGGCGGTGGTGCCATCCCGGGACCCGGGGAAATCTCCCTCGCCCATCACGGCGTGCTCTTTCTTGACGAACTGCCCGAGTTCAAGCGGTCCGCCCTCGAGGTGCTGCGCCAGCCTCTGGAGGATGGACACGTCACCATTTCCCGCAGCGCGGGCAAGATCACCCTGCCCTGCAATTTCATGCTGGTCGCCGCCATGAATCCCTGCCCTTGCGGCTATCTGGGCGATTCCAAGCATGAGTGCCGCTGCTCGCCCTCACAAATCCAGCGCTACCGCGCGCGCATCAGCGGCCCGTTGCTCGACCGCATCGATCTCCACATCGAGGCCCCGGCCCTCTCCATCGCGGAACTCCGCAATGACCGGGCCGGTGAATCCTCCGCCGTGATCCGCGCCCGGGTGGAACTGGCCCGGCAGCGGCAAC
Source organism: uncultured Oleiharenicola sp. (assembly GCA_964492635.1). Lineage (GTDB taxonomy): Bacteria > Verrucomicrobiota > Verrucomicrobiia > Opitutales > Opitutaceae > Lacunisphaera. The sequence continues at coordinate 9,529 of CAZBLQ010000021.1, read as the reverse complement.
GCGTCCGGTTCCACGGCAGCAAGATCACCGCCAACGCCCGGATGTCCGCCCCGCAATTGAAAAAATTCTGCACCGTCGACACCCGCCTCGGCGACCTGCTCCAGCAGGCGATGGAGCAACTCTCGCTCTCGGCCCGCGCCTACGACCGCATTCTCAAGGTCGCCCGCACCATCGCCGACCTGGCCGGGGCCGAGTGCATCGAGTCACCCCATCTCCTCGAAGCCATCCAGTACCGCAGCCTCGACCGGAATGTTTTTTATTGAATGCTGAAACATTCCCTCCCGTGCGCTGCGGGGTTCTCCAAATGGGAGCGGCCCACGCCCGGCCGGCCATGCCCGCAGCGTGACTATGCGAAAAATCCCAGCACTTCACGGGCAACGCGAGTTGCTTGCTCGTCCGTCAGCCCCGGATGCAACGGCAATGACAGGACTTCGGCGCATGACAGCTCAGTGTGTGGCAGGGACAGTGCCGCGTCGTGATAGGCCGGCTGCCGGTGGATCGGCACCGGATAGAGAATGCCGCCCAGAATGTTCTTCTTCTCAAGGTGGGCCTTGAGTTCATCGCGGCGCGCCGAACGGACCACAAACTGGTGCCAGCAATGCGTCCGTCCCTCCGCAACCAGCGGAAGCTTGAGCGGTGCATCCTTCAACGCAGCCAGATACGTCTTGGCGAGTTCGTCGCGGCGCGCGTTGCCGGTCTCCAGCCTGGCCAGTTGCACGCGCAAGATCGCCGATTGAATCTCATCGAGACGGCTGTTGCGTCCCGGCAGGTCGCTCACATGGCGCCTGCGCCAGCCGTATTGCCGCAGGAGACGCACTTTTTCCAGCAGCACCGGGTCGCGCCCGACCACGGCTCCCGCATCGCCGAAGGCGCCCAGGTTCTTGGTCGGATAAAAACTGAAGGCGGCCAGGTGCCCCCATGTGCCGGTCTTCCTGCCACCGACCGTCGCACCGTGCGCCTGGGCCGAATCCTCGACCACCAACAGATCATGCACCTCCGCCAGTTGCATGAGCCGCGGCATGTCCACCGCCTGCCCGTAAAGATGCACCGGCACCACCGCCTTGATCCGCGGGTCGCGTGACTCCGTCAGCAATTTGTCCAGCGCATCCAGGTCCATGAGCATTGTCGCCGGCTCAATGTCGACGAACACCGGTTTCGCTCCGCTCGCGCCGATGGCCGAAACCGTAGCGGTAACGGTGTTGGCCACGGTGACGACCTTGTCGCCCGGCCCGATGCCGGCGGCGTGCAGGGCGAGTTCCAGGGCGTCGGTCCCGTTGGCCACGCCCACTACCGACACGCCGGTACCGAGCCAGGCGGCGAATTCATGCTCAAAAGCCTCCACCTCGGGTCCGAGAATGTATTGCCCGCTCTGGAGCACGCGCTTGATCGCGGCATCGATCTCAGCCTGGGCGACGAGGTAGCCGGCCTTGGGGTCGGCGGTGAGCAGACGGGAATTCATTGGGCAAAAAAAACGGCAGCGGGCGGGATAGACAAGCGCACAGTGAAAGCGCAAACCGCGTTCAGAAATCCTGCAGCCGGCCCTCACCGGCGCCCCGACCGGGCTCGAGGCGCTCCAGCACCTCGCCCAGCAGGTAAATTGATCCGGTGACGACTATCGCATCGTCCGGCTCCCCGAGCGTGCAGGTGTGGGCATCGGGAAAAATCTGCTCAAGTGACCCGCGTTGCACCAAGGCCCGGTCCGCCACCGGCACGAGCGCCAGCATTTCCTCGAAGGTGCACGCCCTCGCCTGATGCGGTGTGACCAGATGGACCTCCCGCGCATGGCGCAACACCACCCCCAGCAGGGCCCGCGCGCGAAATTCACCCAACGCGCCGGTGACGATGACCGGCTTGCGTGCGGTGGCCGCGATGAGTTGCTTCAAATTCTGTTCCAGCACCTGCGCGCCCTCGGGATTGTGCGAGGCATCAAGCATCAAGGTACGTCCGCCGATGCTCGTGCGCTGCCAGCGACCGGGCCAGTTCACCCGCTTCAGCCCGCGTGCAATCGTGTCCTCGGTCAGCTGCCATCTGGCTGGCAGCAGCCGCGCCGCCAGCACGGCGGTAGCGGCGTTCCAACGCTGGTACTCGCCCTCGAGATTGGTCCGGGGATAATTTCCGATGTCATCACCAAAAACCTCCCGGACCGAATGGACCGGCGCGCGATGCCCTGCAGCGATTTCGCGCACGGCTTTGTCGGCGGACGGCGGCAACCGCCCGATCACCACCGGCCGGCCGGACTTGATGATGCCGGCCTTTTCGCGGGCAATCTGCTCAAAGGTGTCCCCGAGTTCCGCGCAATGATCCAGCCCGATAGAGGTGATCACCGTCAGTTCGGGCGCCACCACGTTGGTCGCATCGAGCCGGCCACCCATGCCGACCTCGACGACGGCGACATCAACCTGCTGGCGCTGAAATTGCAGAAAAGCCATCGCGGTCATAAACTCGAAAAAAGTAGGGTGCTCGTCGGGTGACAAGGCCGCTATTCTGTCCGCCGCCGGTTTCAATTCACCGGCGTAAGCGATGATCTCCGCCTCGGTGAGCAACCGCCGGTCCACCTGCACGCGTTCGCCCAGCTTCACCAGATGCGGCGAAGTGTAGAGTCCGGTGCGCCAGCCCGCGGTGCGCAGGATCGATTCCAGCATGGCCGCCACCGAGCCCTTGCCGTTGGTGCCGGCGATATGGATCACCGGGTATGACCTTTCGGGATGGCCCAGCGCATCCGCCAGCCGCCGCATGCGGTCGATGCCAAACTTTATTCCGCCCGCCTTGAGGGCGTAGAGATATTCCTTCACCGACGCATAGTCGGCCAGACGCGGCGAATCGATCGGCATGGCTCAAGCCGGGCTAGCCGCCCGCGGCCACCGCGGTCGGGAACGGTGAGGCGGTCGGCACTTTGCGCGCGGTAAACTTGTGCACATGCAAAACCTGCAGCAGACTGGTCAGGCGGTCGCGCAGCTCCAGGCGACTGACGATCTGGTCGAGCAGGCCGTGCTTGAGCAGGAACTCGGCGGTTTGAAATCCCGGCGGCAAAGTCTGCTTCGTCGTTTCCTTGATGACCCGGGCCCCGGCAAAGCCAACCAGCGCGCCGGGCTCGGCGAGAATGACGTCGCCCAAGGTGGCGAAGCTGGCGCTCACGCCCCCGGTCGTCGGATAGGTCAGGATGGAAATGAACGGCAGACGGGCGGCGGCCAGCCGGCCCAGGGCCGCGCTGGTCTTGGCCATCTGCATAAGGCTGAATATGCCCTCCTGCATGCGGGCGCCGGCCGACGCGCTGACAATGATGCAGGGAATCTTCTTCTTCACCGCCCGTTCGATGGCCCGGGTTATTTTTTCCCCGACGGCCGCGCCCATCGCGCCGCCGCAGAAACGGAAATCCATCACCGCCAGCGAGACCTCGATGCCATTGATCCGGCCTGTGCCGCAAATCACCGCCTCCGGCAGGCCGCTTTCCTTTTCATATTTTTGCAGCCGTTCGGGATAGGTCGCCGAGTCGACAAATTTCAACGGGTCGACCGACTTCACCCCGGCGTCGAATTCCTCGAAGCTGTCATCGTCCATCAGGCCCTTGATCCTTTCGCGCGAGCCAATCGGAAAATGGTAGCCGCTCTTGGGCACAACCATGAGGTTTTGCTCGAGATCCTTGTTGAAGACGATTTCGCCGGAGACCGGACACTTGGTCCAAAGCCCCTCTGGGATGTTTTTCTTCTTCTTGGAGGCGGAGAGCTTGGGTTTCGCGAAATGTGTCATGCAGGGGATTAACCGTGACCGAAGGTTACTACGTCGAGGTTCAGCCCACCCGCGCGGCGCAGCACGGCTGCGCAAGCGTTGAGAGTGGAGCCCGTGGTAAAAACATCATCGACAAGGATGTAACGATGAACCGGATTAATGGTGGCACCGGGGGCCAAAGCAAAGGCATTTTTCAGATTCTTCTGCCGCGCCTCCCGGTCGTAGTGGGTCTGCGACTCCGTATCCACCACGCGAACCAGCAGTTCCTCCACGGTCGCCTGCCCCGCCGCCTGCGCGCCGCACCGGGCGAGCAGCAGACTCTGGTTGTAGCGCCGCTCACGCAATTTCCGGGGATGCAAGGGCACCGGCACCAACACGGCGCCGCGCAAATAATCCGCATAGCCCGGTACCGCCGCCATGACCGCGGTGATGTCCTCCAGCACGTGCAATCCGTGATGATATTTCAGCGCGTGCACCAGTGAACGCCCCGAGCCCTTCAAAAGGATCGCCGTCTTGCCCTGGCCAAATTGCGGCGCCAGCGCCTCGCAGTGCTCGCAAACCCGGTTGACCTCGGTTTCGCCAAAATACGGGTGACCGCACGTCAGGCAATGCGGTGACTCCACCATGAAGAGCTGTTTCTCGCAGGCCGGACACAAGTGGCGGAGACGGCCACCCTCTACTAGCTCGCCGCAGTGCACGCAACTCCGGGGAAACATCACGTCGAGTTTGTCGCGCCAGAGCTGTTGCAAGGCGGGACTCATGGACAACGCCGGAATTGAAACTGCGGAGAAACACACCCCGGCACTCCGTGCCACCCCTCTTGATAGAGGGGATTCAGCCTATCGCTGATCCGGCTCCCCTCTTGAGAGGGGGGCCCGCAGGGCGGGGTGTGGATAGGAAGATCAAGCAGCTTCATATTTCGCCCATCAATCACTCTTCATCAGTAAATCACCTTCACCAGAAAAAGCCCCTGCGCGGGCGCAGTGTTCACCGCCGGTATCCTCCGGCGCGTCTTGAGCAGTTCGGCCACTTCACGTGGCGTGAGTTTGCCGAGGCCGACATTGACCAGCGCACCCGTCAGGCTTCGCACCATTTTGTAGAGGAAGCCGTCGGCTTCAAAGGTGAAGGTGAGATTCCGCCCCCTCCGGCGGAGCTCCAACCGGCGCAAATTACGTACAGTGGTCTCATAGGTCCGGTCGTTTTCCCCGGAAAAGGCCCAGAAATCATGCTTGCCGCGCAGCAGCCTCGCTGCCGCCGCCATCGCCGCCCAATCCAGCTCGCGTCCGACCGACCAGCACCACGCCGTGGTGAAGGGATCCGCGGAGCCGAGATGGATATGGTAGCGGTAAATTTTCCCTTTGGCCGCAAACCGCGCATGAAATTTCGCCGGCACCGCCCGCATGCTTTTCAACTGGATTGTCCGCGGCAGGCCGGTCTGCAACGCCCGGCGGAGTTTGTCCGCCCCGTGTCTCCAGGCAGCGTCAAAATGAAATACTTGGGCCAGGGCGTGCACGCCCGAATCGGTCCGCCCGCTGCCTTCGAGGCGGATCTTGCGGCCAAGGATTTTTTCCATCCGCCGTTCAATCACATCCTGAATCGTATTGCCGCCCTCCTGGCTCTGCCAGCCGTTGAACGGGCCGCCGTCGTAGGCGCAGACACACTTCCAGCGCTGGAGAGGGTTGGGTGGACGCTTGGTCATCACCGTAAACCTGCGCCGGCCCATGCTCCGCCGCAAGCCGGAGTTGTGCCGGTTGAGCAGCAGACCTGGGTGACAGTTGGAAACCATCGGGCCGATGCGAAAAAGAGTTGAGACAGACCGCCGCCGGCCGGCAGTATTCCGCGCGTGAAGAAACCGGGCTACCGCCACATCATCTGGGACTGGAACGGCACACTGCTTGACGATCTGGATTACTGCCTGCGCGTCATGAACGTCATCCTGCGGCGCCGCGGACTGCAGGAGCTCGACCGCCAACGCTACCACGCCGTCTTCGATTTCCCGATACGCGACTATTATGCGCGTCTGGGCTTCGATCCGGCCCAGGACAGTTTTGAAGCTCTGAGTGCGGAATTCATCAACGGCTACGATGCGCACCGCCTGGAATGCCCCCTCCATGCCGACTCCCGCCGGATGCTCGCAGCCGTCCAGGCGGCCGGCCTGACCCAGTCCATCCTCTCCGCCTACCGGCACGAAACGCTGGTGGAAATCGTGGACCACTTTGGCCTGATCCCCTATTTTGCCCACCTATCCGGCCTCGACAACATCTACGCCCATAGCAAGGCGGAACTTGGCCGCGCCCAATTGACCAAGCTCGGCCTGCCACCGCGCGAAATCCTCCTCATCGGTGATACCGTGCACGACCTGGATGTCGCCCGGGAGATCGGCGTCGATTGTATTCTCGTGGCGGCGGGACACCATCCGGCCGAAAAGCTGCGGCAGCATCACAACCGTGTGCTCGACTCATTGGCGGACCTCCCAACGGTGCCCGGCTTGACTCTCCACGTCTGATACCATCGTCCCTTGAAAAATAGACTTTGGCGCGACAGCGCCGGTAGGGACGGACCGCCGGGCCGTCCGCGATTGTCCAGACGGCGCGCCCAGCGGTCGCGCCCTACCCATCGAATCGAATTCATTAGTCCAAATCATTTGGGACTCGGGTATGAGTTCAGACACAGGCACCATTGAACGCCGCCCTTTCGCCAGCGCTACTCCCCGGGGATTCTGCGAAGCTTGCACAGCGCCGTTGGCGCGAGGCTGGCCGGGCGGCGTCCTAATCTTATTTGAAAAGCCCTGCAACAAGCTGCGGGGAATGTTATAGCATTCACTCCAAAGGCGAAGCTGGCGGCAGGCGTTGGTCCAGAAAGTCCTGCAAGATCAGGCAGGCCGCCCGCGAGTCGATTAGACCCGAGTCACGCACGTCTCGGCGCGATTTTTTTGGCACCGATTCCTCGGCCGCGTAACTGGTGAGGGTTTCGTCCACCAGGTGCACCGGCAGTCCGAACTGCGTCTGCAGTTTCGCGGCAAAGGCTTCGACTTCCTTCGCCTTGAAACCGGCCGAGCCGTCCATGTTGTAGGGGTGGCCAAGCACGAGGTCGGTGATGCGGCGCTGGCTGATGACCTCACCCAGTTTGGTCCAGCGCACCGCGGCATCGGCGTCCACGAGGGCCGGCAGCGGCGTGGCGACCCCGAGGTCGTCGCCGTGGGCCAGCCCGACGCGCTTGGTGCCGTAATCGATGCCCAGACAGTGCATTCCTACAGGTATTTCCTGGTCTTGGGATCGGCGTGCAGACGGAGGAGCATGGCCTTGATCTCCTGCGCCCGGTCCCTGGGGCAGACGAGAGTCGCATCCGGTGTGTGCACCACCACAAGGTTGTCGAGCCCGAGCACGGCCGTGAGATGCCGGCCGGAGGACAGAACGATATTGTGCCGCCCCGCCTCGACACAGGCCATGCCCCGCAGGATGTTGCCCGCCGAATCCTTGGCATGGTGACGCGCGACCGCCGGCCAGGAGCCGACATCGTCCCAGCCAAAATTTGCCGGCACGACGAGCACATTGCGGGCCTTCTCCATCACGGCAAAATCGATGGAAATCTTTTTCAGGTGCGGATAAATCCGGGCCAGTGCCGTGGCTGAATCACCCCGGATGAAAGCACCCTCCAGTTTCTCCAGCCCGGCGTGCAATTCCGGGGCATGGCAGGCAAGCGCCGCCGCGATCACCGGCACCCGCCAGACAAACATGCCCGCATTCCAGTAATAGCGCCCGGCCGCGAGGTAGGCCCTCGCCTTGGCCAGGCCCGGCTTTTCAACAAACCGCTTCGCCCGCAGGATGCGCACCGGCGCTTCCTGCCACGTCGCACCGCGTTCAATGTAACCAAAACCGGTCGCCGGTTCCGTCGGCTCGATGCCGAGGGTGACCAGTTCGTCGGCGGACTCGGCCGCCTTGAACGCCGCCTTGAGGAGCCGGCGGAATCCCTTCACATCGCCGATGACATGGTCGGCCGGCAGCACGGCGAAAGTGCCGTTGGGACTGCGCGCCTTGACCAGCAGCATCGCGAGCCCCACCGCCGCCGCCGTATCACGCCCGACCGGTTCGACGATGATGTTGCGCCGAGGCAGATTGCCGCACGCAACGCGCACCGCAGCCAGTTGGCCGAGCGTCGTAATGACGAGGATGTTCCGGCTTGAGACCAGCGGACGCACTCGCGCGATCGTCTGGGTGAGCATCGGCTGGGTGCCGACAATCGGCAGCAGGTGTTTGGGTTTCTTCAAACGGCTTTGCGGCCAGAACCTTTCCCCGCGGCCGCCGGCCATGATCACTACAAAACGTTCAGGCATGTCCCCACGATTAAACGGCCTTGGCTTGCGTCAACGGCGAACTGGGCTTGCGCTTGAGACGATCCCCCTCCACCTACGCGGCCACTGATTATGGAAGTTCCGCTCGAAATCGACGTCACCGAAGCCGCCCGGCTGTTAAAGACTCCCGGACAAGTCTTGCTGCTCGACGTCCGCGAGCCCCACGAATGGGCGTTTTGCCATCTGAACGGAGACCTGCATATCCCCATCCGGGAGGTTCCTGGCCGGCTGGATGAACTGCCGCGTGACCAGCACATCCTCGTCCTCTGCCACCACGGCGCCCGCAGTCTGCACGTGACGCAGTACCTGCGGGCCAACGACTACCAGCTGGTCAGCAATATCGCAGGTGGCATTCATGCTTGGGCTGAAACCGTCGACCCCGCCATGCGGCGCTATTGACTTTGCCCCCGCGCTTGACTCCCAACGCCGATTTTGAACAACTCTCCCCTCACCTGACCAAATTTATGGGACAACAATTCAACAAACACATTAAAAAGAAACGCCGCCTCGCCTACCTCAAGCGCAAGAAAGCCCGCCTCAAGGCGGCCATGGCCAAGAAGTAACCGCCTCGCAATAGCGGTCCTCGATTCAGCGGCGGTCTGTGACCGCCGTTTTTTCTTTCACGGGAGGAGCCTGCTGGCAGGCGATTCCCCCCGCAGCCAGTTTTCTCGCCTGCCAGCAGGCTCCTCCACTCCGAACCATGATCAAAGTCAGTCTCATCTCCCTCGGTTGCGCGAAAAATCTCGTCGATAGCGAGATCATGATCGGCCATCTGCACCAGGCCGGCATGGCCGTCATCCCCGAGGCCGAAAAGGCTGACGTCGTCATCGTAAACACCTGCTCCTTCATCGACTCCTCCAAGGAGGAATCCATCAGCCACATCCTGGAAGTTCACCAGAACCGCGGCCTGCGGAAACGCCGCAAGGAGCAGAAGCTCATCGTCGCCGGCTGCATGTCCCAGCGTTTCTCGAAGGATCTTTCCAGCGAGCTGCGCGACGAGGTGGATGCCTTCATCGGGCTGGACCAGGTGACCAAGGTCGCGCCCATCATCGAGGCCATTTACGCCAGGGAGCGGGGCAAGCAGGAAGCCCCCGTATCCTACGTCGAGGGCAAATCCACCTTCATTCCGGATTTCGACACGCCGCGCTTCCGGCTCACGCCAAAGCATTTTGCCTATATCAAGATCGCCGAGGGCTGCAACCATCCCTGCACTTTCTGCATCATCCCGCAGATCCGCGGCCGCCACCGCAGTCGCACCGTGGAGAGCGTCGTCGCCGAGGCCCGCCAGCTGGTCAGGGAAGGCGTGAAGGAGCTCAACCTGATTTCCCAGGACACGACTTTTTTCGGCATGGACACGTGGGAGCAGCGACCCAATCCCCGCACACCGGTTGACTCCTCCCGCGGCACCGCGCTCACCACCCTGCTCCGCCAGCTCAACGCCATCGAGGGCGA
>CAZBLQ010000020.1:0-42403 GCA_964492635.1 uncultured Oleiharenicola sp. | reverse complement strand
GATGACCTTGCGCAGCATGCCCCACAGGCCGCGCGGCTCGATGAGGATGACGCCTGTGTCGAGCCGAACGTCTTTCGGCTCAAGCTTTGAGATTTCGCCCTGATACAAGTCCGGACGAATGCCGGCAAAGAGGCAAAGCGCTACGAACGGCACGAGCGCCCCGTCGTGGTTGTCTTCCGCCCATTTCATAATTTCGGCACACTGCGTGGCGGTCAATGTGGCCGCCGAGCCGCGGCGGTGGCCAACGCCCCGGAAATGCGGCACCTTGGCGATGGGATTCAGGCCGATCCAGTCGTGCAGGAGGCAGAACTTGAGAAATGCGCCGACCAGACCGCGCCGGTTGTTAAATGTCTTCTGCGAAGCGTCGCCGCGCTGGAAGAACTCTGTAAGCTTGGCGGGCGTCAATTCGGACAGCTTGCGACCCCGGAAAACGATTCCAAAGGCCCGCAGTTCGCACCGGAACGAAGTGAACTGACGGTGCGACAGACGACCCAGTCGCTCGTCGTTTTCGCGCACATTTAGGTATTGAGTGATCGCCACAGCGAGCAGCTGGTCTTGCACCGGGTCACGGTAATTGGTCAGGGCGAAATCAACGTAGAGGCTGAGTGTGCCCGTGCGACCCTCCAGGCGCCGGTACACTGCCTCGGCGCCGCGTACCTGTTCGACGGTCAGACAGGTCATAACCGAATGCAGGCCCGAGACGTCCTGCTCTGCCTTGATTTCCAACACCGCTTTTTCCGCGGCGGCTTCTTCGCGGGTTTTGAAGTTCTTCCGGATGCGCACACCGTGGAGGCTTCCGTCCACGCGCCATGAGATGGCACCGTTTCGATTTTCAAAACGACTGACTGTAAACGTAGGTTGATTCATGCTTAGGTTGCCACGTCAACTTGGCAACCTAGCTTCGGCTGAAACTTAACTCTCACGGTGAGCGACGTTAAAGTGGGGCGACCAACGGGACTCGAACCCGCGACCCCAAGATTCACAATCTTGTGCTCTAACCAACTGAGCTATGGCCGCCGTAAAACTGGAGCGGGGAACATCCCCAGCTGTCCCGACCCTGTCAAGTCCTTCTCCCCGGCATCAGTTTTCTTTGGGCGGTCAGGCCGTCGGCTCATATTATTAAATTGGCCTCGCCTCCCCACCGGCTTCCGGTATCCGGTTTCAGGCATGATTTCCCTCAAGAAGCTGCTGGGCAAGGAAGAGAAGTTCTACGACCTGCTGGAAGCGAGCGCCGAGGAGGCCAGGGCCAGCACCGGCATGCTCGCCAAGATTCTCAGCAACGAAAGCGCCGCCCAAGCCTCGAGCATCCACGACATCATCCAGACGCGCCGCAAGGACAAGCGCATCACCCAGCAGATCACCGAGGAACTCTGCAAGACGTTCGTCACCCCTTTTGAACGCGAGGACATCGAGGCCCTCTCCCTCGCCCTTTACCGCATCCCGAAGACCGTCGAGAAGATCGTCGAGCGGTTGACCATCTGCCCCGCCCGGGTGCCCCGCGAAAGCCTGCAGCGTCAGGTCGGGCTGCTGGAGGAGGCGGTGGCGTCGGTGGATTTCATGGTGAAGGAATTGCGCAAGGGCACGCAGATCGAGCGCATCCAGGATGCGCACTCACGCCTCCAGTTCACCGAGGGCGAGGCCGACAAGGTCATGCTCGCCCTGGTCAAGGATCTCTACAACGGCCCCTACGACGCGAAAGAGGTGGTCATTCTCATGGAGCTTTATGACCTCGTTGAGACGGCGGTTGACCGCGCCCGCGACGCCGGCCAGGTCGTGTTCCAGATCATGCTGAAATATTCCTAAGCCCGACCGCCGCCCCGCTGCCGAGCCCATGACAATTTTCCTGATCGTCCTCCTGACGGCGCTGGTCTTCGAGTATATCAACGGCTTTCACGACGCCGCCAATGCCATCGCCACGGTCGTCTCGACCAAGGTGCTGACACCCCGCCAGGCCATCGCCCTCGCGGCCGTCTTCAATCTCACGGGTGCGCTCATGGGCACGGCCGTCGCCACCACGATTGGCAAGGGCCTGGTCGATACGAACGTGGTGACGATGGTCACCATTTTCTCCGGCCTGACCGGGGCGATCGTCTGGAATCTGGCGACCTGGTGGCTGGGCCTGCCCTCAAGCTCCAGCCATGCGCTCATTGGCGGACTGTGCGGAGCCGCCATCGCGTCGGCTGATGGCAACTGGAACGTGCTGCATTGGGCCACGACCGACGCCAAAGGCGCCGCGGCCGGTCTCTGGCCCAAGGTCGTGCTGCCGATGTTCTCCTCGCCGCTCGCTGGTTTCTTCGGTGGTGCCCTGTTGATGCTGCTGCTGACAATGTGCATTCACCGGCTCCGGCCGCGGGTGGTGAACAACGTGTTCGGCAAACTGCAGCTCGTGAGCGCGGGATTCATGGCCCACAGCCATGGCTCCAACGACGCCCAGAAAACCATGGGCATCATCGCGCTCGCGCTGTTCACCGGCACCAAGTCCGGCGCGTTCAAGAATCTCCCTGACTGGCTGGGTTTTCTGCGCACGCCGGATTTTGTCGTGGATAAATGGGTGGTTGTCACCTGCGCCGTCGTGATGGCGGCCGGCACGGCCGCGGGCGGCTGGCGCATCATTCGCACGCTTGGCCACAAGATGGTCAAGATGCAGCCGGTACATGGTTTCGCCGCCGAAACCACCGCCGCCGCCATCATCCACTTCGCCACGACGCTCGGCATTCCCCTTTCCACCACGCATGTCATTACCACTTCCATCATGGGCGTGGGCGCCGTAAAACGTTTCGGCGCCGTCAAATGGGGCTTGGTCGAGCGCATCATCTGGGCCTGGCTCTTCACCCTGCCCGTCTGCGGACTCATCGGCTACCTGAGCATGCTGCTCTGCAGTTCCCTCGGCTATCGCTAAGCCGGCGGGGCGCTGCTGAATGGCGGTGCCGATGGCACCGGTGGCGGACCCACCTTGACGGCGTCACTGTGGCGGATGTCCAGTCCCTTCGACAAAAAGACCATCTCCTCCGCGATGTTCACCGCGTGATCGGCAATGCGCTCGACGGATTTGGAAATGAACATCAGCTCAATCGCCCGGGAAATCGTGGCCGGCTTCTCGATCATGAAGCTGGTCAGCCGGCGATACAGGAGCCGGTTGAGGTTGTCCACTTCCGGATCCCGGCGGATGACGCTGAGCGCCTTTTGTTCGTCCTCCTGCACAAAGCAATCCAGTGAATCGTGCAGCATTTCCAGTGCAATGTTCGCCATGCGGGGCAGGTCGGCGTAAAGTTCCAGCCGCGGTTCGATCGCCAGTTTGCGGGAGCGGCGGGCGATGCCCGTGGCCTCGTCCCCCACGCGTTCCAGATCGTGGCTGGCCTTCATCCCGACCACAATCAACCGCAATTCCGACGCCACCGGCCCGCGGAGTGTCATGTAGCGGATGGCCTCATCGTCGATCTGCACCTCCAACTTGTCGAGTTCGTCGTCGGCTGCGATGACCTTGTCGGCCAAAGCGATGTCCGCCTCCGTCAGCGAGCGCATGGCGAGGCGGGTCTGCTCGATGGCACGTTCGCCCATCTGCAGCAGATGGGAGCGGAAGTTTTCCAGTTCAGCGTCGAAGAAGCGTTTCATTTTTTGAAGTAGTGGGTAGCGGGTGGTGAGTAGCGAATAGCTGGTGGTCGGGGATTGGAAGTATTTATGCTCACTACCCGCTACTCGCTACTGGTCGGTTCGGTTTATCCGAACCGACCAGAGACGTAAGCCTCGGTCTGCGGATTGGAGGGATTCATGAAAATGGTGCGGGTCTCGTCGTATTCAATCAGTTTGCCCATGTAGAAGAAGGCCGTGCGATCCGAAACCCGCGCCGCCTGCTGCATGTTGTGAGTCACGATGACCAGAGTGTAATCCTTTTTCAACTCATGGATCAACTCCTCCACCTTGGCGGTGGCAATGGGGTCGAGCGCGGAACAGGGTTCGTCGAGCAGCAGCACTTCCGGGCGGACCGCGATGGCGCGGGCGATGCACAGGCGCTGCTGCTGACCGCCGGACAGACTTGTGCCAGGACGGTAGAGGTGGTCTTTGACCTCGTCCCACAACGCGGACATCCGCAGCGATTGTTCCAACCGGTCGCGAAGAAGTTGTTTGTCGCTGATGCCGTTCAGCCGCAGTCCGCAGAGCACATTCTCGGCGATGGTCATCGTCGGGAAAGGATTCGATTTCTGAAAGACCATCCCCACCCGGCGCCGCACCAGCGTGGCATCGATCGCGGACGAATACAAATCCTCGCCGTACAGACGGAGGCTGCCGGCAATGCGCACTCCGGGACTGAGTTCGTGCATGCGGTTCAGGGCGCGCAGGAAGGTGGACTTGCCGCATCCGCTCGGCCCGATGATCGCCGTCACCCGTTTGCTGGGTATCTGGATGGTGACATCGTGCAGGGCCTGGTGGGCGGAATACCACAGGGAAAAATTCTTGATGTCGAAGGCCACCTCCGCCGCCGCCTGCCCGGGCAGGACCGGGGCGGAGGGCACCGGCATGCTGACCGAGGGAGGCGGAGGGTTGATGACTGCCGGCGGGGCCACCGGAGGTAGTGAAATTGGATCAGCCATTGCGCTCATGATTAGTCGAATTTTCGATCGCGAGAAATGAGACGGACAAAAATATTCAAAGTTAAAATCATGCCCAGCAGCACGAGAGCACCCGCCCAAGCCTGGCGGTGCCAGTCGTCATAAGGCGAAATGGCATAGGTAAAAATCTGCAGCGGCACCGCGGCAATCGGCTCGGCGAGATTACGGTTCCAAAAACTGTTGCCGAGCGCGGTGAAGAGCAGTGGCGCGGTCTCGCCCGCCACCCGGGCCAGGGCCACGAGAACACCGGTAATGATGCCCTTCATCGCCGCCCGCACGACAATGACCGTGACGATTTTCCACCGGGCGATGCCGAGCGCCAAGGCGGCCTCGCGGTAGCCCTGGGGCACGAGCAGGAGCATCTCCTCGGTCGTGCGCATGACCAGCGGGATCATCATGATGCCAAGCGCCACACCTCCGGCATAGGCCGAGAAGGTTTTAAAGGGTACCACCAGCAGCAAGTAAACCACCATGCCCCAGACGATGGAGGGGATGCCGTTGAGAACGTCGGCGGCAAAACGGATCCAATAATTGGACCGGTCCCGGCCGAACTCGGCCAGGTAAATGCCGCCGAGCACCCCGAGCGGCACACCCAGGGCCGCCGCCATGGCCAGCAATTCGAGACTGCCCACGATGGCGTTGGCCATGCCGCCGCCCGTTTCCCCAGGAGGCTTCGGCAGCTGGGTGAAAAACTGCCAGTCGATCGAGCTCGCGCCTTCGTGAATCAGAAAATACAACACGAGGAAAAGCGGCGCCATGACAGCAATGCTGCTGGCCAGCATCAGCCCGCCCATGGCCCGGCTCTTGAATTTGCGCCAGGCATGTCCGCGGGGGGCCGCTTGCAGGAAGGTGGCGGTGGTGGTCGCGCTCATGGAGGGATCAATGGACCTTGCCGGTGCCGCTGCCGGCCAGCGTACGCAGCATCAACTGGGCGATGACGTTGACGAGAATGGTGACCGCCAGCAGCACCAGCCCGAGTTCGAAGAGCGCCCCGAGATACATATCGGTGGTGGCTTCGGTGAATTCATTGGCGATCACACTGGCCAGGGTATAACCGGGGGCGAACAGCGATGCGCTGACCTCCGGCCGGTTCCCGATCACCATCGTGACTGCCATGGTCTCACCCAGCGCGCGGCCCAGACCCAGCACGGCGGCGCCGAAGATCCCGCGGCGAGCATAGCTCAGCACGGCGATCCGGATGACCTCCCAGTGCGTCGCCCCCAAGGCGTAGGCGGCTTCCCGCTGTAAGTTTGGCACGGAGCGCAGGATCTCGCGCGAGACCGAGGTGATGATCGGCAGAATCATGATCGCAACAATGATCCCCGCCGCGAGCACGCTGACCCCGTAAATCGGTCCTTGGAACAAGGGCAAAAAGCCGAGCCAGTGTTTCAGCCAGACGAACAGGTTGTCCCGCAGCCAGGGGATCAAGACAAAGATGCCCCACAACCCGAAGATAACGCTCGGCACGGCCGCCAGCATCTCGACGATCATGATCACCGGCTGGCGCAACCGCATCGGAGTGATCTCCGTCAGATAGAGGGCCGTGCCCACGCCCAGCGGCACTGCAATGAGCAGCGCGATCAGCGAAGTGACGAGGGTGCCGTAGATGAACGGCCAGGCCCCGTACTTGTCCATCACCGGATCCCAGGTCGAACTGCTCAAAAAGGTAAAACCAAACTTTTTTACGGCCAGATGGGCGCCATGATAAAGCTCCCA
Source organism: uncultured Oleiharenicola sp. (assembly GCA_964492635.1). Lineage (GTDB taxonomy): Bacteria > Verrucomicrobiota > Verrucomicrobiia > Opitutales > Opitutaceae > Lacunisphaera. The sequence continues at coordinate 36,080 of CAZBLQ010000020.1, read as the reverse complement.
GCCGACCAGAAAAATCAGCGCGACAATCGTCAGGGCCGCCAGCAGAGCCAGCCAGCGGAACGAAACATCGGGCCAGCGGCGCGGCGGGGCAAACTGGGTGGCAACCGGGACAACAGGCGCGTTGGACATGCGGCGGAAGAATGGAAACGGAGGGTGTGATCCCACACCCTCCGTTGACGAATCTTATAGTGTTACAATCAGGTGAACCCGGTGCGTCAGAATTTGATCTCGTCGATCCGCTTCAAGACGCGGGCCTGCACGTTGTCCGGCAAGGGGGCATAATCAAGGTTGGCCGCCATCTTCTCGCCCTCGTTGTAAGCCCATTTCAGAAACTCAACGAGCTTTTGGCCCTTCTCGTGATCTTTCTGCTCCTGGTAGACCAGCAGCCAGGTCGTGCCGGAGATCGGATAGGCTTCTGCGCCCGGAGGATTGACCATCGAGAACCTGAAGTCGTCCGGAATCTGCGCTGTGGCCAGGGCGGCGGTGACGGACTCGATGGAGGCGTCAATGTAGTTGCCGGAGGAATTCTTCATCTTGGCGTATGGCAGTTTGTTCTGCTTCGCATAAGCCAATTCGATGTAGCCGATGGCACCGGGCGACTGCTTGACCTGCCCCGAGACGCCTTCATTGCCCTTCCCTCCGAGACCGACGGGCCAGTTGACGGAAGTTCCCTTGCCGACCTTTCCCTTCCAGTCCGGGCTCACACTGCTGAGGTAATCCGTGAAGATGTAGGTCGTGCCGCTGCCATCGGAACGATGGACGACGAGGATGTCCTGGTCCGGCAGGGTGACGTCCGGATTCTGGCTGGTGATGGCCGGATCGTTCCACTTGCGGATTGTGCCAAGAAAGATTGCCGCCGCCGTCGGCCCATCGAGCTTCAGTTTGGGGCTGCCCGGCAGATTGTAACTGATCACATCAGCGCCGGCCACGGTCGGAATGTGGAGCAGGTGGCGGGGCGCCTTGGCCAGGTTCTCATCAGACATCGGGCCATCGGAGGCCCCGAAGTCAACCGTCTCAGCCAGGATCTGCTTCTGGCCGCCACCGGAACCGATGGACTGGTAGTTGAAACGGACACTGGGATCGACCTTGGCATATTCGTTGAACCACTTCGAGTAGATCGGATAGGGGAAGGTGGCGCCGGCACCATTGATGAGCATCTGGGCCGGCGCGGCGGTGACTGCGATCAGGCCGGTCAGGCCGGCGATAAGGAATCTTTTCATGATGGGATTGATGATATTAAGGACAGGGAACTGACGGGGAGAATGGGAGGCGGGTCGCAACGCGACCCGCCAGGGGTTCTGGTTGCGGAGGTTAGAAATTCACCTGCATCTGGCTGCGCACGCCGTCGGTGGTGGCCTTCAGACCTGCCACCCCAAGGACGCTGTCCTTGGACTCACCGTGGATGTAGCCGAACTGGAGCTTCACGTCGTTGCCGCGGATGTAATAATTGCCACCGACATACCATTCCGACATCTTGTTCATCGTGCCGCCGCTCGGCGCCGTGCGAATGCCATCACTGAGATTCACTCCGCGGTGATCGGAATCGACCTCGCTGTACCGCACCACCCCCTCAAACACGCTGGTGAACTTGTAGGATGGTTGGATCCAATAGGCGGTCGGTTTCGCGCTGGTTGTGGCCGTGGCCCCATTTTGGTTGTTGCCGTCAAAATATTCCGCCGCGAGTTCGAAGTTGCTGGACGTCACCTGCCCGTAAAGGGAGTAGACCGTCAGGTTGCTGCCCTTGCCGAGGGTCAGGCCGCCCTGATCGGGCAGGTAGCCGACCGACACGCCAATCTTGTAGGTGCCATCGGTGAACTTGCCCTTGTAGCCCGCGTTGCCCCAGTAGGCCAGGTTGTTGTTGGCCGGCGTGCCCGCACCCTGGACGCCGGGGTCGGAATTGCCGTTGAGCGAGGAGAACTCGTCGCGCTCGGGATTGGTGACCGCCACATTGTAGAAAAGCCCGTCCTGTTCGCCACCCAGGAAGACACCGGTGCGGTAGCTGCCGGCACCGAGACGGCGCCCGTTGTTGCTTTCGACGAAATAGCGGGTGGCCGGCGAACGCTCGATTGCCTTCAGGCTGCCGCTCGAAATATCCCATTCCTCCAGGCCAATCGGTGCCTTGCGCAAGCCGACGTCCAGGACGAATAGCGGGCTCTGCTTCCACTGGATGAAGGCCGCATCAAAACTGGCGTTGGCAAAATCATAGTTCAAATTGCCCGACCAACCGTTGCCCATCTCGGCCTTGGCGCCGAAATAAATACGCCGGAGCAAAAAATGTTCGGTGGCGGCCGGCTGTGTCGCGGCGCCGCTGACATCGGTGCTCAGATCGGCAAATTGGACCTGGAACCGACCGCTAAGCGTCAGCTTGCTGAGGAATTTGCCCCCGGAGGTCGAGACCTCGGTCGCAGCATTGGTCTTGGCCAGTTCCTTCTGGATCTTGGCGGCTTCCTCCTGGTTCAGGATGCCCTTTTGGATTAGGACATCGATGAGCGCTTTGTCTTGGGCGAGGGCGGTGCCGGCGCAGAGCAGCGCCGCGACAGCCGCGAACAGTTGGGATTTGAGTTTGAACATGTGTGCAGTCCTGGGTTTGCCTGAGGTTAATATTCGCCCGGTGATTGGGCCGGGACGTGCTCGGAGAGTATGTGATCATTGTTACGGTTTCGTGACAGCCGTGTGACGACGCGGCAAAATGCCCTTGGGCATGGAAATGCACACGCATCTGTCGAAAGGTGGGGGCGGGTTATCCTTAACCCGCCGCGATTGTCCGCTCGGCGCGTTAGGGATAACGCGCCCTTCCCTCACCGGCAGCTCAGGTGCGCCAGGGCGCGCGGCTCTGCAGTTTTTCCGCCCCGCGGCCCTCCAGCAGCGCGAGCAACAGATCGTTCTTCACGAGAATCCCCGCCAGCCGCCTGGACTCTGGTTCCACGACCGGCAAGGTCTGCCCCGGATGCTGGGCAAACACCCGCAGGGCCTCGGCGAGTGATGCCGTGGCCGCCACCGACGGCACATCGTCGCGCAAAAGATCACCCGCGATGACATGCGTCGCCACCGCCGCATCATTTAAATATGGCTTGATATCGTGCAGGGAAATCGCCCCGGCATAATTTCCCTCGGCCGTAGTCACATAAATCTCTTCCTGCCGTGATTGCAGGAATTCCTCGGCGATGGCCTCGAAGCGCGCCGTCTCCCGCACGGGTGCGGCTTGCGCCTTGACCAGATCCGCGACCACCCCGGCCAGATGCACGGTCTCGGGCTGCTCCGCGGCTTTTTTCTGCAGCGCCTCGCTGTAAAGCGACTGGTCCTTGATCCCGCGCGCCGTGTAGTAGGCCACCACGCAGCACAGCATCAGCGGCAGGATGATGTCGTAGCTCAAGGTCATTTCAAAAAGCAGGATGATCGCCATGACCGGCGCATGGCTGGCGGCCGCCAGCAACGCGCCCATGCCCACCAGCGCGAAGGCCTGCGGATCCGCCGCACCCACCGGCCAGATCTCATGCACGCCAAACCCGTACAGATAACCGAGCGTCGCGCCCATGAAAAGCGTCGGGGTAAACACCCCGCCTGGTGCGCCCGAGCCAAATGACGCCGCCGTCGCCACCCACTTGCACGCCAGCACCAGCAGCAGCGTCGTCCAGACGAGCTGGCCGTTGAGAATCTCAACCACGACACTGTAGCCGTTGCCGCACACTTCCGGCACCCAAACCGCCAGGGCGCCCACGATGAGACCGCCGAGCGCCAGCCGGGCCGGCAACGGCAGTTTGGTCCGGGCAAAAAGCTCTTCCACCTGGCGCAGCGAGTGCAGAAAAAACGGCGCCACCGTGCCAGCCAGTGCGCCTAAAATGACGAACGGCCCGATTTCCCACAAGGAGTGCAGCGTAAACGCCGGCACCGTATACAGGGTGTGTGCATCGGAAAGCGCCCGCATCGTGAGGGTCGCCGCCACCGCGGCGACCGCCAGCGGCCCGAGACTTTCCATCGCGATGGTCCCCAGGATGATCTCAGCCACGAAAAACGACCCGGCGATCGGGGCATTGTAGGCCGAGGCGATGCCCGCCGCGGCGCCGCAGGCCACCAGCAGGCGCAATTGCGGCGCCGACAGATGGCGCCAGCGCCCCAGCCATGAAGCCGAGACCGCCGCCAGTTGCACCAGCGGCCCCTCGCGACCGATGGAGCCGCCCGAGGCGATGGAAAACATGGCCGCCGTGCTCTTCACCAGACTGGCCCGCACGGGTATGTTCCCGCTGCCGATCAGGATCGCCTCCATGTAGTCGGTGGAACTTTCGCCCGGATGCAGCCTCTTTCCGAACAAAAGCACCAGGCCCGTCATGACTCCGCCCACGACCGGGATGCAGAGCCGCTGCCACCAAACGAGCTCGCGAAACGATTCCACCATGCCGTAGGAATTTCCGGTCAGCAGGCTGTGGATCAATCCCACCCCGCCGCGAAAAGCCAGGGCCGAGAGCGCCCCGAACACACCGGCCACGGCCGCCCAGCACAACGTCTCCTGCCAGGGCGACGGCCGCAATTTTTCGATGATCCACAGCCGCCAGCGGAGCAGGCGCAGCAACCGGTCATAAATCTGCGGCACCATTTCCTTCATGGCATCCCCGGGTTCCGTCTGCGCCAACTGCCTGGATCCGTCTCAATCTGGACCGGTGAGTGATTCCGCGCTTCCACACGCCCACGATGGCTGACTCCGCCGCCCTGACAAGTATTGTTACCGTCAGTTGACCGGGGGCGGCACCGCCACCACTGCATTCAACTGCTCGGCCTCGCCGGTCTCGACGGCACTTAGCTGGATGAGGCTGTTCAACGAACTGAAGTGGGTGGTCCACTCGAAATCGCCCGTCGTGCCACCCACGACCTGGTTGAACAGCTGCTTCTTTTCGACCTTCAGCGTCTGGATGCGCTCCTCGATAGTGCCCGCCGTGACCATGCGGTAAACGAACACCGTGTTCGTCTGGCCGATGCGGTGCACCCGGTCGATGGCCTGGTCCTCCACGGCCGGATTCCACCACGGGTCGAGCAGAAAGACATAGTCGGCCGCATGCAGTGTGATGCCAGTGCCCGCCGCCTTGAGACTGACCAGCATCACGGCCGCGCCCTGCGCGGTCTGGAAATCCCGCACCGGCTTCTGCCGGTCCACGGTCATGCCGGTGATCTCATAGCGCGGCAGCTCCGGATAATGCGCGTCGAGCGCACTGCGCACGCGGTTGAGCAACGTCACGAACTGGGAGAAAATGACCACCTTGTGCCCGCTGCCCACGATTTCGGCGAGTTTCTCGATGAGCAATTGCAGCTTGCCGCTGTCGGAAAGCGGCGCGTTGAGCCACGGCAGCAGGTCGGGATCGCAGCACACCTGCCGCAACCGGGTCAGCAGCGCGAGAAACCCGAAGGATTTTTCGCGCAGCGCCAGGCCGATGTCCTCGCCAAGCCGGGCGAGTCCCTCGGTGCAGATCCGCGCATACTCGGTGCGCTGCACCTCGGTGAGCGGACAGAGCAGGTCCATCTCGACCTTCGGTGGCAGTTCCGTCGCCACCTCGTTCTTCGTGCGGCGCAGAATGAACGGCGCCACCTGCTGACGCAGCCGGTTCATCGTGCCCTCGCGGTTCTGGACCAGCGCCGACTCGAAGGCAGCCCGCGAGCCGAGCAGCCCGGGCAACAGGTAACGAAAGATGGACCACAGATCGAGCTGCCGGTTCTCCAGCGGCGTACCGGTGAGCACGAGCCGGTGCTGCGTCTTGATGGCGAAGCACGCCTGGGTGACCTTGGCATCGGGATTCTTGATGAACTGCCCCTCGTCGAGCACGGCGTACCCAAACTCGGTTGAATCGAGCAGGGCCCGGTGTTTGCGGAGCTGGGTGTAGCTGGCGAGCCAGATGCAGGGCGCCTTGTTGGTGGTGAAATCGTTGCCCGATTTGAGCGTGTCGATCTTCGCCTCGGGGTAGAACCGCGCGAGTTCCTCGCGCCACACGGGCACCACGCTGGCCGGGCATACCACGAGGTGCCGCCGGCCGGTGAGCGGGCGGGATTGGAGCAGGGCGATGACCTGCGCCGTCTTGCCGAGACCCATTTCGTCGGCCAGCAATCCGTGGCATTCGGTCTCGCACAGGTGGTGCATCCACTCCACGCCGCGGCGCTGGTACTGGCGGAGATAGTCCGGCAGCACCGGCGGCGCGACCGGCGGTGTCAGCACTTTCTGGCGCCACGCGTCGAGCTCAGCCCCCAGCGTCACCTTGATGCGGCTGTCGTTGAAAAGTGAGAAGATGAGATATGGGGGAATCGAACCGTCGGTGAGAGTCTCCTCCAGGCTGCGGCGCCACTGGTGGAAGCTCTCCCATTTTTCCGGCGTCATTGTCACAATGCCAAGGTCGGGCAGCAGCATGGGCGTGCGCCCGTGCTTGAGGAGGGCGGCCGCCTGCTCGTCGGTGAGCAGTTTCTCGCCGGCGCGGAAAATCCAGCGGAGGTTCAGGCCGGAACCGTCCCGCCGGTCGGCGACCGCCTCGATCTCGATGACCCGCGCCCCCTGCTTGAGGTTGGCCACCTTGACGTCCAGTTCGAGGGCGAACTGTTTTTTCCAGTGCGGCAGCAAATCGCGCAGGAAGCCGGGAATGTCGGCCAGGGCATCGAGCGCGTAGGCGTGCGTGGTCTGGTTGTAGCGGAAATGGGCCTTCCGGGCGTAGGTGGCCAAGGCGATGAGCTTGGCCCGTTCGGCGGCGGTGGGTGGATTGGCGCTGTTGCCGAGCGCGGGGATGCGGCTGCGGCCGCTTTTCCAGTAGGCGAGGAAAACCAGACCGTCGGCCGTGGTCGTGAAACTCAGCAACAGTTCGCGCGCAGGCTGGTCCGACTTGGCCTCGTTCATGCCGTTGGCCAAATGATGGCCGTTGCTGGCCGGGCTGGCCTTGGGTTTTTCTCCCGGCAGCAGCGCCGTCATCTCGTCGACCAGCAGTTCCTCAATTTCGTGCAGACCGGCCACCGCAATGGCATTGGCCAGCAGCAAATCCGTGGACGATGACCGCACCTTGATCTGGTCGCCGTCCCACTCGATGACCGCGTATTCCTCCCGTTTCTCCACCTTCCGGTGGATGATGGCATCCCGCGCCCCCAGTTCAACTTCGCGAATTTCCCCGTCGCGATACATGTCGTGCCCGCGCTCCACATGGGTGGCGTCGAATTGTCCCTCCCAGTCAGCCTCCAGCTGGCCGAACCAGAATTCGAGTGATTGTGGTGTGTAGATGCGCTTCGGGCCGTGGGTTTGCATCAAGCTAAAAGCAAGACGTTAGAAACTTCTGCAAGTGGCGCGCAATACCAATCTAACGCCCGGGACGTTTTTCATTTTTACACGTGATTTCACCGGATTGTCACCCCGCCGACGCCGGTTCTTCACACAACTCCCTCATCCTGCGCAGGTGCTCCGCGACCGGCCCGTTGCCACCGCCCGGGCCAACCTGATTGAATCTTGCTTTAGTCACCGAAACCTACTCTCCCGAAATCAATGGCGTCGCCATGACGCTGGGCCACCTTGTGCAAGGCCTCGCTGGTCGTGGCCACCGCCTCACCATCATCCGTCCGCGGCAACGGCACGAGTCCCCGCGTTTCAGTGTGACCCAGCGCCTCACCTGCCGGCAGGTGCGTCTCCCCGGCATACCGCTGCCCGGCTACCCGCAGCTCCGGCTCGGCCTCCCGGCGGGCCGCCGGCTGCGCCAGCTCTGGTCACTCATCCGGCCGGATCTCGTGCACGTCGCCACCGAGGGTCCGCTGGGCCACTCGGCCATCCGTACGGCCCGCCAGCTTGGTATTCCGGTCACGTCGAGCTTTCACACCAACTTCGACCAGTACACTCGCGACTACCGCATCGGCTGGTTGAAGCCCGTCGTCGCTTCGTGGCTGCGCCACGTCCACAATCGCACGCGGCGCACCTTCGTTCCCACCCGCGACCTGCTCGCGCGGCTCGGCGGCGAAGGCTACACCAATCTCCGGCTGCTCTCGCGGGGCGTGGACACCGAGCTTTTCACGCCAACCCGCCGTGACGAATCCCTGCGTGCCTCCTGGGGTGCGGCGCCGGGCGACCCGGTAGTGCTCCATGTCGGCCGGATGGCCGCGGAGAAAAACTACGCTCTCCTCTTCCGCGCCTTCGACGCCTTCAAGGCCGTGGAGCCCCGGGCCCGACTGGTGCTTGTTGGCGACGGCCCGCTGCTTTCCGCTTATCAGCGCCAGCGGCCCGATGCCGTGTTCACCGGCTTCTACACCGGGGTCAATCTTGCCCGCCACTACGCCTCGGGTGACATTTACCTTCAGGCCAGCGTAACCGAGACGTACGGCAATGTCGCCGCCGAGGCATTGGCCAGCGGCCTGGCCTTTGCCGGCTATGACTACGCGGCCGCGCACGAGCTGGTGCGTTCCGGTGAAACCGGTCTGCTGTCTCCGCTGGATGATGAGCCCGCTTTTCTCGCCGCCGCCGCACGCCTCGCCGCTGAACCGGCGCTTGTCGCCTGTCTCCGCGCCAACGCCGCCCGCACCGTCCTCGCCCGGTCTTGGGACAGTGTCGTGACCCAGTTTGAAGCCGATCTCGCGGAGGCCGCGGCGGAAATCTCGCCACGCCCGCAGACTCAATTGGTTCCTAACCCAGCAAATCCATGAGCAAATCCACCCTCAGTGTCCGCACCGTCATCGTGTCCGACATCCACCTCGGCACGCCGCACAGCAAGGTCGAGGAGGTCACCCACTTCCTCAAGCACGTCCGTTGCGAGCGCCTCATCCTCAACGGCGACATCATCGATGGCTGGCGGCTGCGCCGCGACGGCGTCTGGACCAAGGCGCACACGCGTTTTATCCGCCGCGTCCTCACCATGATTCAAAAACGCGACACGGAGGTCATCTACCTGCGCGGCAATCACGACGATTTTCTCGGCCGCCTGCTCCCGCTGCAATTTGAACACCTCAGTCTGGTCGAGGACTTCGTGCTCGATACTCCCAACGGCCGTTACCTTGTGCTCCATGGCGATGTATTCGACGGCATCGTGAAACACATGGTCATTCTCGCCCATCTCGGCGACGCCGGGTACGCGTTCCTGCTTCGCCTCAACCGGGTCTACAACTGGCTGCGGGCCCTGCGCGGCAAGGAATACTTCTCCCTCAGCCAGGCCATCAAGGCCCGGGTCAAGCAGGCGGTCAGCTTCATCTCCAAGTTCGAGGACCAGATCGCCGGCCTCGCCCGCGACCGCGGCTGTCGCGGCGTAATCTGCGGACACATCCATACCCCGGCCGACAAGATGATCGGTGACATCCACTATCTCAACTCGGGCGACTGGGTCGAGTCGATGACCGCCATCGTCGAGCATTACGACGGCCGCTTTGAACTCCTCAGCTACAAGCAATTCACCGCCCAGTTCCCCTTCCCGAAGACTTCCGTCATGGCCGAGGAAGTCGATGAACCGCTCCGGCTGCCGGTCCTCGCCTGAACCATGGCCAAAGTCCTGATTCTCACCGCCGGTTACGGCGAAGGCCACAACAGCGCCGCCCGGGCACTTAAAAGCGCCTTTAGCGAACAGCCCGGAGTCGACGCCGAGTTGATTGACTTGTTCGCGTTGCGAGCCCCGCGGCTCAATCGTCTCTCCCGTTTGGGCTATCTGAAACTGATCAACACCGCTCCGAAGATCTGGAGCTGGCTTTACCGCTGGCTCGATCGTTCACCGCGTGCACCTCTTCTGTTCCGCACGCTGGCCAGCCACCGCCATCTGCTCGGCCGTATTATTGCGGAAAAACAGCCCGTCGCCCTCGTCTCCACCTACCCCGTTTATTCGTGGCTGCTCAACCAGCTGCGCCGCGATGGTCGCATTTTCTGTCCCCACTACACTGTCATCACCGACGCGCTCACCATCAACTCACTGTGGTATCGCGCTCCGTCCGACGGCTGGTTCGTGACCGACCGCGACTCCGCCGCCTATCTGCAGGCGCAAGGTGTGCCCGCAGGCAAAGTGCACGTCAGTGGCTTTCCGGTCGCGCTGGCTTTTGCCGACCGACCGCCGTCCTGGCAACCGCCCGACCCCGGCGATTCGTCCGGCCGCAAAATTCTCTTCATGATCAATTCCGGCCGCCGCCAGGCCATCGCCATCGCCCGGGCCCTGCTCATGAACCGCCACTGGCACATCACTTTCACCGCCGGCCGCGACGAAGCCCTGCGCAAGGAACTGGTCGCGCTGGCCCGGGGTGCGCCGGCCCGGGCCGAGGTGCTGGGGTGGACCGACCGTATCCCCGAATTGCTCATGACCCATCATGTCGTCATCAGCAAAGCTGGCGGCGCCACCACGCAGGAGTCAATCAACGCGCTCTGCCCTTTGCTGGTCAGCCAGATCGTGCCCGGCCAGGAGGAGGGTAATTACGAGCTGATCCGCCGCCACGACGCCGGGGTGCTGACCGAGACGCCTCAGGAAATTGTCTCAACCTTGAAGCGAGTTTTTGCCAACGACGCCGGGCTGTGGCGACACTGGCGCACCAATCTCCGCTCGCTCGCCCGGCCCGGCGCCGCCCGCGACATCGCGACCATTGTGACGGAAAATTGCAGGACGGAGTCGCTGATCCTGCCAATGGCCCAAGACGGGATCAGCACCGTTGCCGTTTACTAGCGGCCCGGTGCTTGTCCCTGCGCCTGTGCGCAAGGCAAACGAGCCACCCTGCAGGCTACAGCGGGTCCAAACTCCCCAGTTGCGCGCGGATGACGGCCAGTGTGCGCTCGGTCGCGCCGCGGTTCACCTCGTGCCAGGCTTTGGCCGCTCCCGATAGCTTTTGACGCTGGGTCGAATCCTGCAGCAGATCCAGCACCACGGCGGTCAGTTCACCCGGCGTCTCCACCCTCCGCACCGCGCCCGTCTCGGTGAGGGTGCGGATGATCTCGCGGAAATTGGTCATTCGCGGGCCATGCAGGATGGGCTTGCCCAGCACCGCCGCCTCGACCGGCGTCTGCCCGCCATTGTGCGGCTCAAGGCTCTTGCCCACAAACACCAGATCGGCCAGCTGCGTGAACTTGCGCAGCTCACCGGTCGTATCGCCGACGGCCACATCCACCTCACCCGGAGATGTCTTGCCCTTCGTAGCCTCAGCGACGTAGGGACCCTCCGACCGGAAGTGAAAACTCAAACCGGATTTCTCCAGCAGGCCGCGCAATTCTTCGCGCCGCTCGGCATGCCGCGGCACAAGCAGGAGCGATACCTTCATACCGCGTTGACGCGCCAGCTTGAGCGCATCAAGCAATGCCTCCTCCTCGCCGACCCACGTTGACGAACCGAGCAACACCAACCCGGCACCCAAGCCCAACTCCCGCCGCAGTTGCACCTGTTCGTCGTCGGTCAGCAACGGAATGTGCACGTCAAGTTTGAGGTTGCCGGTCGTCTGTAATCGCTCCGACCCGAACCCCAGCGCCTTGAAGCGCTGCTCATCGCGTTTGGACGAGCACAACACCCGGGTCATGCCCCGCGACAAAGGACGCAGAAAGGCGCGAAACCGCAGCGAACGCCGAAAGCTGCGGTCGGACAACCTCGCATTGACGCTGATGACCGGCACGCGACGCATCTGCGCCTGCCGCACATGTTCGGGCCAGCGTTCGCCTTCCATCAGGATGCAGAGATCAGGCCGGACCCGGTGCCACGCCCGTGCACTGAACGCCCAGAAATCCAACGGAAAATACCCGATGCCGATGGTCAGGGCGCCGTACTTCTCCTTGGCCAGCTTGTAACCGGTGCTGGTTGTCGTGGTCAGGTAAACCTCGATGCTTCCTCCCGCTCGGAAGGCCTCGAGCAGTGGCGCAATGGCGAGCATCTCACCCACGCTGACCGCCTGCAGCCAGATGCGGTGCACGCCGTCTCTTTTCGCCGGCAGCGGGTCGGTGCCGCCGAATCGCTGCCCGAATTTTTCGATGTAGCCGCCGCGCCGCCGCATCCGCCAGAGGTAATACGGCGAAGCCAGCAGCAACAACGGCAGAAAGAGGATTCTATAAACCCAGATCAAGAGAGTGAGCGGATTTATGCTTTAACACAGAGAGCGCAGAGAATTTTCCACTTCATACTCTGTGAGCTCTGTGTCCTCTGTGATAAAAATGGATTGGAATTTACTGACCAAGCACCCAGGCAAAGATCAGCGGCGCGCAGATGGTCGCATCGCTCTCGATGACAAATTTCGGCGTCTTCGCCCCGAGCTTGCCCCAGGTGATTTTTTCGTTGGGCACGGCGCCGGAATAACTGCCGTAACTGGTGGTCGAGTCGCTGATCTGGCAGAAATACCCCCACAGCGGCACCGCCGTACGCTGCAAGTCCTGGTGCAGCATCGGCACCACGCAGATGGGAAAATCGCCCGCGATGCCGCCCCCGATCTGGAAAAACCCGATGGAGCCTTCCCCGTTTTTCAGGAGCGTGGCGGTCTTCGTGTAATACTGGGCGAGCCATGTCATATACTCGATGCCGGTCCGCACGGTATGGACGTTCTTCACGTCGCCACGGATGACGGCCGCCGCATACATGTTGCCGAGCGTGGCATCCTCCCAACCGGGCACGATAATCGGCAGGTTCTTTTCGCACGCCGCGAGCATCCAGGAATTCTTCGGGTCAATCTGGTAGGATTTCGCCAGTTTTCCGCCGCGGAGAATCTTGTACATGAACTCGTGCGGGAAATAATGTGCCCCGGCCCGGTCCGCCTTCATCCACTCCTCCAGCACGACCTTCTCGATGCGACGCATGGCCTCCATCTCGGGAATGCAGGTGTCGGTCACCCGGTTCATGTGGCGGTCGAGCAGATCCTGTTCGTCTTGCGTCGTAAGCTGGCGGTAGTGCGGCACGCGCTCGTAGTAGTCATGCGCCACGAGGTTGAAGATGTCCTCTTCCAGATTGGCACCGGTGCACACAATCGCGTGGATCTTGTCCCGGCGGATCATCTCGGCCAGAGAGATGCCCAGTTCGGCAGTGGACATCGCCCCGGCGATGGTCACGAGCATCTTGCCGCCAGCCTGCAAGTGGTCTTCATAGCCCTTGGCGGCATCCACCAGCGACGCGGCATTGAAGTGCCGGTAGTGCTGCGCGATGAACTTGGAGACCGGCCCCTTCTTCCGGGCCAGGGTGGCGTTGACCAGTTCAGGCTTGGACTTGGCTTTCGCTTTCATGATTGCTCAATAGATAGAAACCGGTGCGGGCTTTTTGCCACACCAAAGTCGTTGGCTTTCAGGTAAATTCCTATTCCAACCGGCTCATCGTTAGAAACTTGCAGTCCGTCCTCGGGTCAGAAAACTGACTCCGCCATGCCTTTACTACGCCCAACCTCCCTTTTCCGCTCCGCCCCGGTCATTTTTCTCCTGGCGCCACTGCTGGCTTTCGCCGCGAATTTCGCCCACGAAACCAGCGATCTGCCGGTCGATCCCGCGGTGAAATGGGGCCGTCTCGAGAACGGCCTGCGCTACGCCATCCTGCCCAACCACGAGCCCAAGGGCCGTGTCAGCGCCCGCCTGGCTGTCAAGGTGGGCTCGCTCTTCGAAAACGAAAACCAGCGCGGTCTCGCCCATTTTCTTGAACACATGGCGTTCAACGGCAGCACCCACTTTCCGTCGGCCAGCGTCGTCGAGCTCTTCCAGCGCCTCGGCATGGAGTTCGGCGGCGATACCAACGCCTCCACGAATTTCGACCGCACCATCTACCAGCTCGAACTGCCCGACACCAAGCCCGCAACCCTGCGCGAGGCTTTCACCTTCTTCGCCGACGTGGCCGGCGGCCTGTCGATCGATCCCAAGATGATCGACAAGGAACGCGGCATCATCCTCAGCGAGAAACGCGCCCGCGACTCCGTCGGCCTGCGCACCTTTCTCGCCGAGCTGGAGTTTCTCGTGCCCGACACGCGCTTTCCCCAGCGCCTGCCCATCGGCTTGGAGGACGTCATCAAAACCGCCACTCGCGAGCGCTTCGTGGAATTCTACGACACTTGGTACCGTCCCGAACGCATGTTCCTCGTCATAGCCGGCGACATCGACCCCGCCGCTGTCGAACCGCTCGTGAAGGAACTCTTTTCTCCGCTGGCCGCCCGAAGCCCGGCCCTGCCGGAACCCCACCTCGGCATAGTCACCGCACCCGCCTCCGTCATCGCGACACTGCATTCCGAACCCGAGGCCGGCAGCACAAATGTCAATCTGGAGACGGTCGTGCCCTATGCCTTCGAGCCCGACACCGCGTCCCTGCGCCTCAAATATCTCCCGCGCACGCTCGCCCTGCGGATGCTCAACCGCCGGCTCTCGATTCTCTCCAAGAAGGAGGGAGCCCCGTTCCTCAGCGGCCTCGTCGGCGTGACCGAGCAGTTTAATTTTTTCCGCAACGCCTCGATCGAACTCAACTGCCGTCCCGACCAGTGGCAGGCCGCCCTCGCCGTCGCCGAGCAGGAACTGCGCCGCGCCCTCGAATACGGGTTCCAGCCCGACGAGCTGGCCGAGTCCGTCGCCGAGATGCGCAACAACCTTGAACAGGCTGTCCGCACCGCCCCCACGCGCCGCTCCAATGCCCTCGCCGACGAACTGACCGACGATTTGCTCGACCGCTCGGTCACCACCCATCCGTCGGCCGAACTGGCGCTCTACCAACCCGCCCTGGCTAAAATCACTCCCGAGGACTGCACCGCCGCCTTGCGCTCCACTTGGAGCGAAGCGAACGGCCGTGATATCTTTGTCACCGGAAATCTCTCGTTCACCGAAGCACCGCAAGCCATTTCCCTCGCCTACGCTGCCAGCCATAACGTGCCGGTCACCGCCCAGGCGAAAACCGAGGAGGCCGCCTTTGCCTACACCGATTTCGGCCGGCCCGGCGAAGTGGCCAAAAAGCAGAGCGTCGACGACCTCGGCACCACGCTCCTCCAGTTCAAAAACGGTGTCCGCCTCAACCTCAAGCCGACCGACTTCGAGGCCGGCCGCATCCGTATCTCGGTGCGTGTCGGCGGCGGCACGCTCACCATGCCCATGAACCAGCCCGGGCTCTCGCTCCTCGCCAACGTCGCGTTTACCGCCGGCGGCCTCGGCAAGCACAGCGTCGACGACCTCCAGCGCATCCTCGCCGGCAAGACCCTCGGACTCGGTTTTGGCGCGCATGACGACGCCTTCACCTTCAGCGGTGACACCAATCGCACCGATCTCCTCCTGCAACTCCAGCTCTTCTGCGCCTTCCTGACCGATCCGGGCTATCGGCCGGAATCAATCCGCCAGGTCCACAAGGCCGCCGAGCAAATCTACGCGCGGCTCGCCCACACGCCCGACGGCCCGTTCCAACTCGAGGTTGACCGGCTTCTCGCCAGCGGCGATGTGCGTTTCGGTCTGCCGGCAAAGGAAGTCATGCTGGCTCGCTCGCTCGACGAGTTGAAAGCGTGGCTCACACCGGAATTTGCCCGTGGCCCGATCGAAATCGCCATCGTCGGCGACATTGAGCCCGCCGCTACGATCACCGCCGTGGGCCAGACCTTCGGCGCGCTGCCCGCCCGCGCAGACAAACCGGCCTACGAATCATCGCGCAAGGTCGCCCTGCCGCTCGCGCCGCTGGCCAGGCAATACACGGTCGAGACCGAGATCCCCAAGGCCGTCGTGCGTCTATACTGGCCGGCCACCGACTCCCGCGACATCAAGGTCGCCCGCCGTCTGCGGCTGCTGTCCGAGGTTTTTGCCGACCGGTTGCGCGTGAAAATCCGCGAGGAAATGGGCGGCACGTACAGTCCCAACGCCACATCCGACCTCAGCGACGCCTACCCCGGCTACGGCTTTATCATCGCCGATGCCACGGTCGCACCCGACCAGACCCGCACCATCGCCGACGCCATCAAGACCGTGGCTGCGTCGCTGCAGAAGGACGGCGTGACCGAGGAGGAACTCGTCCGTGCCAAGCAGCCCGTGCTCACGGCGCTGCGCGAATCCGCCCGCACCAATCCCTATTGGCTGAACAACGTGCTCGGCTCGGCGCAGGAATTCCCGCAACGCCTCGACTGGAGCCGCACGCGTTACACCGACAACGAGGGCGTCACGACCGCCGAGCTGTCCGCACTGGCGAAGCAATACCTCGACCCCGCCAAGGCGCACGAATTCATCGTCGTGCCGGCAACCAAACCCGGGGCCAAATAATGTTGGAGGCGGGGTGCCCTAGCCCCCGCAGTAAGTCGGGCAATCCCGAACCCGTCGCGTTCTCGCTCCCGCCAATTGACACCGCAAACTATTCCCGCATAGTAACAGCCTTATGCGCACCCTGACTGCAGTCATATATCCGGCTCCCCGCTCCAAGTGGCTCGTGGCTTACAACCCGGAAACGGGCACGACCACCCAAGGACGTACCCATCAGGAAGCACTGCGCAATCTCAAGGAAGCGACCGAACTTTATCTCTCCGAATTTCCGGTGAAGTCCGGCGGCCGGGCGGTGATGACCACGTTCGAAGTTGCCGCCGCCAATGCCTAATTTGCCGGGAGTTTCCGGGCGCAAAGCAGTCAAGGCTCTTGAGCGTTTGGGCTTTGTTTTTATCCGGCAAAAAGGCAGCCATGCGATGCTGCGTCGCGGCAACCGCGGTTGCGTTGTGCCAATGCACCGCGAGATCAATCCTTGGACCCTGAACGGCGTACTCAAGCAAGCCGGCGTCGAACCCGCAGATTTTCTGGCGGCTCTGAAGTAGCCTGCGGCCAAACGCATTTCGCTGACACCTCTGGCTGGCTTGAAAACCATCGATCGCATCCTGCAGCGCTGGCGCATGCGGAAGGCCATTGCCTTCCTGCCCGACCGGGTGCGGCTCATCGATATCGGCGCCTTCCACGGCGAGCTGTTCGAGGCTCTCGGACCCCGGCTGGTCGAGGGCTTTGGACTCGAACCTTTGCTGACCGAAACGCTGCACGGCCGAAACTTCACCGTGGAGCCGGGCTTCTTCCCTGACCGCCGGCCCGCTGGTGGCAACTGGGACGCCATCACGCTGCTCGCCGTGCTGGAACACATCCCGCGTGCGCAGCAGGTGCCCTTGGCGGAGGCCTGTCACGATTTGCTGGCGCCGGGCGGGCGCATTATCATCACCGTGCCGTCACGCGCGGTGGACACAATTCTGGGCATACTGAAATTTCTCCATCTGATCGAAGGCATGTCGCTCGAGGAGCACTACGGGTTCGAGCCCGGTGACACGGTGAAGATTTTCGCCGGACCGCGTTTCAAGCTGCTGCACCACTCGCGTTTTCAACTCGGCCTGAACCATCTCTACGTTTTCGAAAAGCAGCCGGCTTGAATCTTGTGGATTAGCTGAGTGGTCGCCAGTCAAGAGTCAGACCTGAAGTGACTGATATGGCCGCGCATCCAACCTCCTCCAGTCTAAGTGGACCGGAAAGATCTCATACCAAGTGTAACAGGCTCACCGGACTTTTTTCTGTGCAGGAAGTTTCACCGACGTAGGCTGCCGGTCATGAGTTCACCCTCAACCGATCCCGCGGCCGTCGTGCAGAGGCAGTTGGACGCCTACAACACCCGCGATCTCGAGACCCTGCTGGCGAACTATGCCGGCGACGCCGAGCTTTTCGAGCATCCGACAAAACTCCTCGCCAAAGGCGCCGCCGAATTGCGCGAGCGCTTCGCTGTCCGCTTCAGGGAACCCAATCTCCACGCCACCCTGCTCAACCGCATCGTGCAGGGCGACATCGTGGTCGATCACGAAAAGGTGACGCGCACCTTCTCCGAAGGCCCGGGCTCCATCGAGCTGCTCATGATCTACGAGGTGAAGCTCGGCTGCATCACCCGGGCCTGGAGCATCGCCGGCGCGAAGATCCTCGACTCCTGAACCGGAGCATCACCAGAATTTTTGCCACAAAAGCACCGGAGTCCTCGCAAACGACGAGGGATTTCCGAGGCTACTGGACAAGCAGTTTGACCACGGATTACTCGGATTTCACGGATGCCAAATCCGACCCCGTTTCGAAAGATCGGGTCCCAATCCGTGTCATCCGTGGTTAAAAATCAGGTGCTCGGGTTTGTTTGCGATTGCGCCGCGCTGGGCTCATTGTGGCCAAACAGTTCTGAGAGCCACTTCAGACTCGTAGCGGATTTGCGCCGGCGGGCTCTTCCCAGTGGTAGGTGACTTTCTCCGAGCCAAAGCGCCATTCCCGCGGTGTCGTGGTCTGAAGCCAGTCGAGCGGTTCACAGGCGCCGGGTGTGCCGCCGGACAGCGCCGTCTGCATCGCGGTGCGAAAGGCGGCCTTTTGCTCCGGCGTGACGGTGCGTGGATCGACCGAGACAAAGAGCGCGGCGCCGCTGCGGGCGACGAGATCCAGAAACTGCCGGTCGAATTCCCACGGCGTGAGTTCGGTATGCGCCGCGCAGTCGGGGTCGCTGGCGAAAAACGCCCCGTGCTGCGGCAAGCGGTAGGCGAGCGTGTTGATGCCCATGCGCCGGGTGCGCTCCCAGACATGTCCCGAGGTGTCGTCGCCCGTGCGCTGGATTTCGAAAAGTCCGGCGCCAAGATGGCCGATGGTGTTGCAACCGAGCAGGACGGCGTCCCCCGCCCCGGCGCGCAGGGTGCGGTAGAGACGCAGGATGATCTCGGCGTTGGTGAGCGATTGGTCGGCAAAGTGCCAGCCACTGTCGGTGAGCTCGGCGCCCATCTCAAATCCCCATCTGCCGAAGAAATCATAGGTCGAGAAATCGTGCTTGATGAGATCGTAGCCCCAGGAACGGACCCGGGCGACATCGTCGTGGATGAGCGTCAGGTTTTCGGACAGCGTCAGATCGAGCGGTTTCTCCTCGGTGGTGCAGGGGCCGGGACGCAGCCGGTGCGGGTCGTCCACGGTCATGAGGGCCGTCGGGCGCATCCAGATGCCAGGGCGCACGCCCAGCTTCTTCATGTCGGCGGCGAGGCCGGGCATGTCGGGGAAAATCTTCGGGTTGCCGGCGGTCCACGGGCCGCCGGGGCAGGACGTGCCGGGCGTCCAGCCGGCGTCGATCACGCAATAGGGACGGTTGGCGTGGCCGGCAGCGAGGTCCGCCAGGAAGGCGGCGTCGCGCCGCATCGCGTCGGCGTCAAAGTTGTGTCCATAGGCATAATACCAGTTGTTGTTGCCGCAAATCGGTGTGGCGGCGAGCCGGGGCAAGGGGCAAAGCATCCGGCAAAACCGGGTGAGCGCGGCGAACGGCGTCTCTGTCGCCGGGGTGGCAAGTGACACCACTGTGGCGGCGGCGATTTCGCGGTTGCCGGGCCGGCAGGGGCTGCCGCCGTTGCGAAAATCAAGCCAGAGTGATATCCCCGACGCATCGACCGTCCAGAAACAAAGCGCCGAGGGCTGGGTTTTGACGCCGGCCAGGAAGGTGCGGCCACTGGCTGGATGGTGCGCGGCGAAATACCACGGCATGATTCGCTCGGGCTGGAGGCAGCGCCATTGCAGATCACCATAGCCGCGTTCCCATTGATCGCCGAGGAAAAGAGTGCCGGCGGGGAAGGTCGTCTCCCAGCGCAGGACGACGCGCGAAAGCTGCCCGGCCGGGCAGTCCACGCGCACGGCCAGACCGGTCGACGAGCCGACGAGGCCAACGGCACTTTCACTGGTGGTAAATCGTGCGCCCAGGCGTTGGGTGGAAACGAGGCCGGAACCGTCATGGTCGACAAGCACGCAAGTGGGAACATCCGGCAACGAGCTGATCATGGCGGGAGCCGAGCCACCGACGGGGGCAGGATGGGCTGTTTCTTTCAATTGCGCGCCGGCCTGCCACGTGGAACCGAGCAGGAGCGAACCCGCTCCCAGCTTGAGGGCATCATCCAGAAAAGTGCGGCGGTGGGGATCTTTGGGGAGGTCGGACATCAGCTTAGGTTCGTTTCCAAATGGAGGAGCCTGTTTACGGGCGATTACTGTTCACGCCACCACACAGCAGACAGCATCGCTTGGCAACAAGCTCCTACAAGCCCGGTTTCGCTGACCCCAAAAGTCACCGCACCAAGCGAGCCGGCCAGCGCGCCGGATCGGCAGACTCGCCCGTGAGGTCTTTGATTTCGAGACCCGGACACGCCTCGGCGTCGAGCGCGTGGTGATAATAGTCGGGCCGGTGCGCGCCCCACGTCACCTGACAGTCGCGAATCGTGACACCCGCCGCGTTGCGCAGCAGAAAACCACTGGTGGGCAGTGCCGGCATGGCTTCGCCCGGACACGGACGAAAATCCTGCTGGCCGCCAGCGTAAGCGGTTGTCTTGTCAATGTGGATCGAGACGTGATCAAAAGTGACACCATCGATCAAGCCGGGCGTGTAGCCGTAGACGACCACGCCGTTTTCGCCGCGAGCCATGATATTGCTGAACCGGATGTCCCGCACCTTGCCGGCACGGGTGACTTCGTTCCATGGCGTGACCACCACATCGATGGGTGTGCCACGCCCCCACCATGCAGGGTCGTAGAGCCGCGTCTCGATGCTCAGGTTGGAAAAAGAAATATGCTCCATGGTGCCCGCCATGTTGAGCCGGACCGAAACCCCGCGGTGGCTGTTGGAGATCACGCAGGAATCGACCACGACATTGCGAATAGTGCCGACAACGTCGCTGCCCATGACAATGGCGGACGAACGCGAGCTAAGGGTGCAGCCGGTGATGATGATGTTTTCGCAAGGCCGGCTGAGGCCCATGCTTTCAGGGGCGGTCTTCAGCGCGATGCAGTCGTCGCCCGACACGATGTGACAGCCGCGAATGCGGACATTGGAGGACCAGTCGATGTCGAGGCCGTCGTTGTTCGGCATCAGCAGGCTGTTGTCGATCCGGATGGCATCAATGAGCACGTCGTCGCAGCCGAGCGTGCGCACCGTCCAGAACGCGCCGTTCCGGATGGTGACATCGCGCAAAGTGACATGACGGCAGGCGCGAAAAACCACGGTATACGGGCGCGTGTCTTTGGCCCGGTCAATTTCAACACCGTGTTCGGCCACGTAAGCCGGACTGTTCCCGTCGATGGTGCCGGCACCCGTGATCGCCACATCCTCGGCTTCGTCCGCATAGATCATGACGCCAATCTGAGGCGCCACATCGCCCGGGCGCGTCGTCACCGGATAGGGATTGGTAATCTTGAAATCCTCGTGCCGCGGACTGGCCAGCAGGATCGCGCCGCGTCCGAGATTGAGTTCGACATGCGAGCGCAGCCGGATCGAGCCAATGGTCGCATGCGTACCGCCCGGCACAACGACCGTGCCCCCGCCCGCGGCGGCGCAGGCATCAAGCGCCCGCTGGATGACCGCGGTGTCGGCGGCAACATCACCGCGAAATTGCCCGAATGAGGAAACGTCAAACGAGGTTGCGGAACCGAACAGAATCATCGGCGCCAGCAAACTGACCGTCAGGAGAATTATTTTGAACCGCATGAGGAATAGGCGCCGGTCAACTTTGGGTGCTTAGCGAAGGAGCAGCTCGAGCCGGTCGAGCGACATTGACTCCCAATTCTCCTCCTGTCCGGCAATGAGAACGCGGTTGACACCAGCCTCGAGGACGACGGGTACGTCATAGTTTTCCCATTCGCCCCCTGTCGGTGGCATGGCGAGTTTGACCGCGGCCTTGTCTCCAACCGTCAAGGCAAGCGCGACAGGTCTGGTTTGACCGCTTGAATAATGCAGACGGAGCGTCCGCGGCCCACCGGCGCCAGCTTGCACGCCAAAGGTCAGGCTGCTGCCGCGGCGTCCGATATTCCGGACATAACCATTCGGATGACCGGCCTCGCCGCGGCCAGTGAGTTCGGCCACACCCAGCCGGTAGGCCAGGGCCGCCGGATAAATCGATGGCGCTTGCCTGGCCGGCTGCAGGGCAAAGGTATTGAGGACAAGGCCAGGAGCTTCGGCGTATACCAGCAGGCTAAGTTCGCCCGGGTTGAGATAAATCGTGGAAACTTTAATGTCCTTGAAAATATCGTCCCCGCCTGTCGCAGGAATGTCCACCACCGCCAGCACCTGATCGAACGCCATCAGGCGGAACCGTCCGCCCCCCTTCGCACTGGCGGCACGGACCGTCAGGTCATGCCAGCCACCATTACCGCAATCGATGGTATAGCGGGCCCAATCGCCCGTTTGCAGGCCGACGAGGACGTAGCCGCCACCGGGATCCGTCGTCTCGGTCAGCCCGAAATCATCCGACCGATAGAGCTTGTCTGTCGGCAACGGACGAGAGCTGTGAAACGCAACCCCTTCCCCACCCTTGTCGTAATTGCTGGCCTTGATCGTGGCGGGCAATGAAGGCGGCGGAAAGAAATGCGGGACGGGCTTTCCCGCGGAGGCATCCGACTCGGTGCGCGGGTCAATCACGTCGGCCTTGAGTTCGGGTGCCAGGCGCGCGGGCAGTAGCTTTCCGTCCAGCTTCACTGCGAGTATATGAGTGGTGGCATTGCCAGCCGCGAAAGTGATCGCCAGCACGCGGGCCTCGGCGTCCCACGTCCAACTGTCATGCGGCAGCAAGATGCCATCGACGCTCACGCCGGCCGGCGTTTGGCGCAGGTGGAAGCGCGCGCGATATTCGTGCGGAGTGAATCGCTTGTTCGATTCGCCGATGGTCAGCGAGATGGTCCCGCCTTGTTCTTCCGACATGAACTGGGTCAGCGTGAACTCGCCTTTTCTATAATCGAAAGTGACGCCATCGTCCCGGTAGAGCGTGAAGGACGAACGGCCCGACGGGAAAATTTCCAGAGTCAGCGGATCCCAGAATTTCTCCGCGGTGTTCCTCATATCCGGTGCCAGGGGAATGATGGCCCCGGCGCGCACCGCCACCGGGATGCGGTTCTGCGGCGCGGCGACGACCCATTCGCGGCCGCCGGCGTATTCATAGCCGTAATCCCAGTCGATCCACGTGCCGGGTGGAAAATAGATCTTGCGGTTGGACAGTCCTTCGAAAAGCACCGGCGCAACCAGCAATTCGCGGCCGAAGAGATATTCGTCGCCGGGGGCGGCAAGCGAGCCCGCATCGTCGGGATACTCCAGCGCCAGCGGCCGGACGAGAGGCAGCCCTTTTTGACTGGCCTCCCAGGCGTAGGAATAGATGTAGGGGAGCAGGCGATAGCGTTGTTGCAGATAATGCCGGGTGCTCTGTTCCGTGGCCGGCCCAAGGGCATACGGCTCGGGCACACCCCCGGCCTTGTGGGCACGGGTGATCGGGCTGAACGCGGAAAACTGCATCCAGCGTTCGTAGAGCCGGGCGTGCGCACCAAGCTGGTCGTCCTTGTAATAACCGGTGAGGAAGCCCCCGGTGTCGCAAGTCCAATAGGCAAAACCCGACAGACCGGAGTTGAGCATTTCCGGCGGATGGGCGCGGAGCGTGGCGTAGTCGCTGAAAATGTCGCCAGTCCAGACGGCGGCGTGGTGCCGCTGCAATCCCGCGGAACCGGCACGGGTAAGAATAAACGGCCGCAGCCCCGGATGAACGTCCAGTTGGACACCCTCGAAACTGAGAGTGCAAAGCAGAGAGTATTCGTTGTGAATCTCCGCCGGACTGCCGGCGAAATAATGGGTCTGCGGCGGCTCGCCCTCCGGCTCGGTCAGGTCAAGCCACCAGCCGGCCGTGCCCGCCTCGTTGAGTTTGCGCGTCTGCGGCCAGAGCCAATCGTTGAGTTTCGGGTGGGTGAAATCGAGCAGCTTGCCGCCATAATAACCGCATTCAACCGGGTTGCCCTTGCCGTCGGTGGCAAAAATACCCGCCGCCCAGCCAGAAGCGAACGTCGGTGAATCCGGCCGGACCATCGGGCCGGATTGCGACATCACAATCTTCACGCCCTTCTTGGCGTAGTCTGCGACTTTCTCCGCCGGCGTGAGGCCATGGCCGCTTTCACCTGCGCTCCAGCGTTTGGCCCACACGTAGTTGGTGACGATCTCCGGCCAGCCGGCATCGATCACCATGACATCGACAGGAAATCCACGTGTGGTGAGCTGGTGGTAAGCTTCATCGAGATCATTCCAGTCATTGTACTGGCATTTGCTCTGCCAGTAACCGAGCGCCCAAAGCGGAGGCAGCGACGGACGACCAGTCAGGCTCGTATAGCGTTCGATGACGTCGGTGAGCCGCGGTCCGTCAATGACGTAGAAGTCAATCTCACCACCGTCGGCATCAAGACGGAGCTGATCGGACTGGGTATGGCCGAGGTCAAAACGCAGGCGGTGAATATTGTCAAAGAAGACGCCATAGGCCCGGCCATCCCGCCCGGTGCTGAGCAGAAAGGGAATGGGATATTCGGCTGTGACATTTCCCGAATTGATTTGCTGACCCGCCCAGAGTTCCCGGATGACACCACGGCGGTCGAGGCGGCCGTTGTTGTGATTGTCCTGCCCCAAGCCAAGCAGATGCTCCGCCGGAGCGAGCGCATCGGTGAAGGTCCACGCGCCGCCCGGGGCGGGCGCAACCTGAGCGCGGGTGAGAAGCGGCACATCGGTCGTGCCGGACAGCACATTGAAACCTAGCGTCCGGCTGTCCACCTGCACTGTCAGCGGACCAGTGGTAACCGTGACGCTGTCCCCTTGCTCGGTCCGGACAAGCGGGGCGCGCCCGACCGGTGGACTTTCCATGGCTTGCGAAACAGTCCGGGTGAATTCGCCGGCAGGCTTGAACCACAACCGCACGATATGGGGATCGATGCCCTCGACTCGGAGGCGCATCCCGCCGGGCGCAGAGATTGTCGTCTGGGTTGCAGGCAAATCCGGGGCGGCAGACAAATCCACACGGGCGAGAATCAGGCAGGCAGAGAGCATGATCAGCTCGCGATGCCGAAAGCTTGAGACCGCAGTCAGGGGAGAATTCATAGCGGGGTGACCGGCACTTCGCAGCCAAGCGCCAATAGGGCAAAATGCCCGCGCCCCCTGCGCGGTCGAGACTAGAATGCCGCGGCCGGACGTTCAGCGGCGAGTCGGAGCGGAGGTGCGCCGCGGAGTCAGGCGCAA
Source organism: uncultured Oleiharenicola sp. (assembly GCA_964492635.1). GTDB lineage: Bacteria > Verrucomicrobiota > Verrucomicrobiia > Opitutales > Opitutaceae > Lacunisphaera. The sequence goes on along the minus strand of CAZBLQ010000020.1, from coordinate 11,184 downwards.
GCCGGACTGAGGCGGCCATGCAGCTCTTGCCGCAATGCGCGGCACTCGGCGTGGGCCTCCGCCTCGAATTTCTTCAGGTCAAAACTCGGAAAGACGCTCCGGCTCAGGATCTGCCAGACGGAAGTGTCGCCCAGCAGCAGTTCGTATTTCCGCGGCGTGTCACCGATGAAGCCCACGTGATTTTGCAGGCAAAGATCGCGGGCCAGCGAGACAATGGCGACCAGCTCCGCGTCCTCCCCGGCCTGCGCGGGATCCGCAAGCCAGCGCATGACCTGGCAGTAGCAGGGCGGCAGCCCCTGCTTCTCCGCGAAGTGCGCCGCCATTTCCTGCGTGGTGCAGCCAAGGAATTTCTTTTCCACGACGGCCAGCGGCAGCGAGTGCTGGCGGGCGTAGTCAAGCACCGCGGCGAAACCGTGGGGATGCAACTGCAGCAGGAGCAGCTGGCCGATATCGTGCAACAAGCCCGCGGTATAGGCCCGGGCCTCCAGGTTGTGAAACTCGAGATAGCTGCAGGTGTAGCGCGCCATGCGCGCCACGCCAATCTGGAACATCCAGAAATGGGGCCAGGTACAGGGCGGCAGATTCATGAGACGCTCCTCCACGGTCACCAGACTCCGGGCGAGTGAACCGAGCCGGATTTCGCCCAGCAGCCCGATACTGAGCCGCGGATTCTCGACCGGTTCCGTATCCTTCTCCTCGTGGCGGCGCACATGATTCGCGGCAATGAGCAACTGGGCCGCCAGACCGGGATCCTTTTCCGCCTGATCCATGAGCGGCATGAGGCTCGACGGCTGCCCGGTCGCCGCCATCCGAAAGGCCGCAGCCACGGAATCTATGACCGGACAGCCCGCCAGCGTGTCGAGTTGCCGCTCAAGCTGCGCCCAGATGACAACCGGACAGCGATTCTGGGCCGGGGCATCGAACCACATGGCCCGGGTCGCCGTAGTCTCCTTCGTATTCGATTCGTCATGGGAAAGAAACTCCTCGGGTATGAGGCCGGGATTGAGCTGGCAGGCAATGAGCCGGTCTGCGAAATCAAGTCCGTCAAGGGTGTTGAGGAATTCCGGCCACTCCGCGTTCTCTGCCTTGCCGCGCAACAAGGTGAGACACTCGACCAGGCCCCAGGCGCCCGCGGCTTCAGCGCTGGCCATAAGTTCCTCCATCCGCCCAACCGCACCTTTGTCGTCCTGCTTCCGGGCGAATTCAACCAGAACCGGTCTGGCCGACTGGACCGCGGTGCGCAGTATATCAAGCTGCTGGCGGAGCGCCGCAGGCGTGAGTCCCATCATCGCGCAGAAAGATTTTTCCTCCTCGAAGTGCCGGTTGCGCCACGGGTTCGTCAGTGCCTTCGCGATCTCGGCAAAAATGCTGTCGTCGTGATAGGGTTTCACGAGAAAGTTTTGCACCTTGAGTTCCAGGGCGCGGTGCACGGCTTCACGGTTGCCCGTCGAGGTATAGACGACCACGGGCAGCAGCTTGAGATAGGCGTCGTTGCGCAGGCGCTGGATAAAGGCGAGCCCGCCGTCGCCTCCCTCGAGCATCAGTTCCACAAACACGAGGTCGACCTTGACGTTGCGCCGGACGAAGTCCCACGCCTCCAGCGCAGTGCTCACACCCACGAGCCGATGGTTACCCCGGGCCAGGATGCCGTGGAGGGCCTTCCTCGCGATTTCAGCGGGATCAACTAGGAGAATATTAGCCATCTGGCGTCAGCCAGGGCACAGCTTGGCCGACTCTAGCTGACTTGGTTCATCAATCGGCTCCCAGGCAGAAATCTGAAACGCCATTTTTAACAACTCACTGCTGCACAACCCCGTCACCACCATTCCTCTGTGAAAAGCACCCTGCCCTACAGGCGGCCCGGCTCCGACACGCTATTCCCGAACCAAATTTTTCCATTCCCAACCCAGCCAACCTGGCTCAACGAAGCGAGGCCAGCGCGAGACTCACCGCGAAGGCGAGAAAGACCACCCCGAGGGCGCGGTCAATCCAATGGCCGTGCCGGAGAAACTTATTCCGCACCTCCGGCTTGGTGAAAACCACTGACACAAAACAAAACCAGGCCATTGTCGTCACGGTCATCCAGAGGCCGTATCCGGCCTGGATGATCTTCGGCGTGGTGACGCTTACCGCCAGAGGGAAAAGCGCGATGAAGAACATGGCCGCCTTGGGGTTGAGCACATTGACCAGAAACCCGGTGGTCCAGGCCGCGCGGTCGGTCGGCGCGGATACGTTCGCCGCCAGGTCGAGATCGCCGCTGCGCGACCGGGAGCGCAGCGCCTGCACCCCGACATAAGCCAGGTAGGCTGCGCCGAGGTATTTGACCACGGTCAGGGCCACAAGCGAGCTCTTCAGGAAAAAGCCGAGGCCAAGCAGGCAATAAACAATGTGCACCGAGATGCCGCAGCCGATACCGATGCTGCTCCAGATGGCGGTGCGCCGGCCGTGAGCCAGGCTTTGCTTGAGCACGAGCGCAAAATCCTGTCCGGGGCTTGCGACGGCCAGGGCATGCGCGACCGCCACCGACAGGAACTCGGTCCAGTAATTATTCATCTCGTCCGCGGATTACACCGGTAATCGCGGACAAAGGCAAAGCCACTTTCTGGCTTATCCGGACGCTCCCCGATTGTCCGCGGGAATCCGGTTGCAGGATCAGGAACCCGGGCTGCCCGCTGCCACCTGTAGCGAAGGGAGAAGCGACTGCGCCGCGGCTATTTGTGCGGCGTGCGCAGCTCCATGTCCTGCGACACGATGCTCAACGCTTCCGCCATGGTGGTGAGGCCTTCCTTGACCTTGAGCATGCTGTCCTGGTGCAGGGTCTTCATGCCGCTCTTCATGCAGATGCGCTTCAGCTCGGCGGTCTCGGCCTCCTTGTTGATTGCATCAACCAACTCTTCGTTGTTGACGAGCAATTCATGGATGCCAACGCGGCCCTTGTAGCCGGTGTTGTTGCATTTCGGGCAGCCGGACGGGCTGGCCTTGTAGATCTGGCCGTGCCAGCCAATGGCCCGCTGCATCACTTCCTTTTCGCGACCCTCGGGCTCGTAAGCCACACGGCAGACCTTGCAGACGCGGCGGACCAGGCGTTGGGAGCATACACAAACCAGCGAGGAGGAGATCATGAACGGCTCGATGCCCATGTCGGTCAGACGGGCGACGGTGCTCGGTGCGTCGTTCGTGTGAAGCGTGCTGATGAGCATGTGACCGGTCAACGCAGCCTCGACCGCGATGTTCGCCGTCTCCTTGTCGCGAATTTCGCCCACGAGGATGATGTCGGGATCCTGCCGGAGGAAGGAACGCAGGGCCGCGGCAAAAGTGAGTCCGATCTGCCGGTGCATCTGCATCTGGTTGATGCCGGGCAGCGTGTATTCGATGGGGTCCTCGGCCGTGCGAATGACAACGTCCGACGTGTTGATTTCATTGAGGGCCGAATAAAGGGTCATCGATTTGCCGGAGCCCGTGGGTCCGCAGTGCAAAATCATGCCGTAGGGCTGGCGGATGCACTCGCGGTATTTGGCGAGATTGGCGTCGGAAAAACCGAGCGCGGTCAGCGGCAGCGTGGATTTTTGCTTGTCGAGGATACGCATCACCACGCCTTCGCCATGATTGAGTGGCGCGGTGGAAACACGCAGGTCGATGTCAATGTTCTTCTTGTTATATTGCTTGAAAACGATGCGGCCATCCTGTGGCAGGCGGCGTTCCGAAATGTCGAGGTTGCTCATGATCTTGATCCGCGCGACCAGCGCCCCGGCCACCCGCGAGGGCAGGCGCAACTTTTCCTGGGTCAGCCCGTCAATGCGGTAGCGGACTACGATTTCCTTTTCCCACGGCTCGATGTGAATGTCGGAAGTGCCGGCAAAGTAGGCGTCCTCGATGATGCGGTTGGCCAGCTGGATGATGGGTGCCGACTCCTCGTTTTCCAGATCCTCGTCCTTGATATCGGTCTCGATTTCATCGAACTGCGCGCCGAGCTGGTCCACCACATCGGAGAACTGCACCTCGTCGTGGATCTGGTCCTTCTTCAGCTTCTCCCGGATATCAGTCTCGCGGCCGAGCAACCGGATGACGCGCTGACCAGTCTTGTCCTGGATCTTGGTCGCGACGGTGGTATCGAAGGGATTGGCAAAGGCCACCAGCAGAAAATCCCCCACCTGCCCGACCGGCAGGATCATGTTCTTCTGGCAGAACTCGAGGTCGATCTTCTCAAATGTGCTGGTGTGCACCTTGTAGCGGGCCACGTTGAACGGAGCCAGCCCCAGGGCGCGGCACTTGGCCAGCAGCAGCTGGAACATCGTGATCCGATGGTCCGCCTGCAGGATCTGGTCGAGCTGGTCGCCCGTCGGCTCGTCGGGGCGTGCCAGCAGCACAGCCTTGTGCTCGGCGGTGAGTTTCCCCATCTCCTCGAGCTTGTCGATGATCTGCGTTTGGGTGCGTCCGAGAGGCATGGTCTAGGTGGGCATCGGAGGCTTTGATCCGCCCGAAGGCGGGATGGGCGGGGTGCTGCCGCCCGCCGGGAAGGGTGCCTTGCTTCCGCCCCCCGACGCACCTGGCGGGGTCGTCCCGCTTGCTGGAAACGGTGTCTTGCTCCCACCCGCAGAAAGCTGTGGAGTACTCCCGTCGCCCGGGTTGAAGGGAGCGCGGGTGTTGCTCTTGGCCACGCCGCCGCGCTTGGCGGCTTCGGCCCGCTCCGTCTGTACCCGGTCGAGAAAATCCGCGATGATGTCCATCGTCGTTGCCTGCCAGATGATCTGGCCGCCCAGCGTCTTTTCCCAATGGGCGCGCACGGCAGGACTGAGGTAATAGGCCGTGGCCACAAAGTGAAAATCCTCCTCCTTGTCGAACGGCACGCTCCAGGTCGCCCAGCAGGCGCCAAGATCAAGGTCCCGCTTTACTTCCTCGGGCACCTCGTAGCCGCGCAGGTCAATGACCCCTACGCCATGGTCATCCACCACATGGTGCAGCAAGTCCTCTTCCCGCAGCACCTTCGTCTCGTAGGCCAGGATGTTCAGCACGGAGCTGCGCCGCATGTCACCCGTCGCGGCGATTTCGAGCAAACGCTCGTTGGCCGCCTCAAGATCCTCGAACTTCACGAGGTTGTGCTCGATCAGCGCGGATCCCAACAGGCGGTTGGAACGCATCAACAATGGCCGGTGTTCCGACATGGGGAGGAGTAACTTAGTCAGACCCGGGCGCTTGGCGATTTCTTTTCTTTAGCCCGCATCTTGCGCACCCGTTTTAACAATTCTTTTTTGAGCTTGGGAATCCCTTCCTCGGTCAGGCAGGAAATCGGGATCAGTTCCACTTTGGCATGTTTTTTTTGAAATTTCTTCAGATTCAGGACCGCAGCGTCTTCATCCATTTTGTTTGCGGCCACCAGCCGGGGCTTGTCGAGCAGCGCCGGGTCGTGGAGTTCGAGCTCGCGCAACAGTTGTTTGTAATCGTCGCGGGGATCCCGCATGTCCGTGCCCGCCATGTCGAGGATGATGAGCAGCAGCTTGCAGCGCTCGATGTGCCGCAGGAAACGGTGGCCGAGTCCCTTGCCGTCGCTCGCCCCCGCGATAAGCCCCGGCACGTCGGCCATGACCAGCCGGTCGTATTCCGCCGGGTATTCGATGATACCGATCTGGGGATGAAGAGTCGTGAAAGGATATGGCGCCGTCTTCGGCCGCGCACTGGTGATGACATTGGTCAGCGACGACTTGCCGGCGTTGGGGAAGCCCACGAGGCCGATGTCCGCGATGCTTTTCAACTCCAGCCGGTAAACGCCCGCCTCGCCCGGTTCGCCCGGGCCGGTCTTGCGCGGGGCGCGGGTGACCGACGATTTGAAATGCGTGTTGCCAAACCCGCCCTTGCCGCCCTTGCACAGCACAAACTCCTGGTGGTCCTCCAGGATTTCAACGACCACCTCACCGGTCGCGACGTTGCAAGCGACCGTGCCCAGCGGCACCCGCAAGACGGCGGACCGGCCCTCGCGACCGTTGCAATCCTTGCCCTGTCCGTGCTCGCCGCGTTCCCCGGTCCAGTGCGGCTTGTACTTGAAATCAATCAGGTTGTTCTGGTCATCGTCGCCGCGCAGGACGACATCGCCGCCCTTGCCACCGTCGCCCCCGTTCGGGCCGCCCCACGGCTCGTATTTTTCCCGGCGAAAACTCACGCAGCCGCGTCCGCCGTCGCCCGCCCGGGCCTTGATCGTTGTTTCGTCGATGAACATGAGGCAACCACGTGCAATCCGTACAATATGTCAAAGAGGTAACTCAAACCGTGATCTTGATGCCTTTGCGGAGGTACGTCGGCACGTCGAGATCCTGCCCCTCGAAAAGATTGCGGTCGGATTTGTCGAAGGAACCGCGGTTCTCCACCGGTTCGCCCTGAAAACCGAATTCCTCCTGTTTGGGTTTGCTCGCATGCACCGCGGCGGACGTTCTCGCTGAATCGGTGGTGACCGTGGTTTTGACGTTCGTGTTGCTCTCCGGCGCGGATGAGGTCGTGGTGGCGCCGGAGGTCTTGTCGTGGGGCTTCCGCACCACCGACGGTCCGGCGCGGCGGACGAAGTTGCGACCGCCCAGATCGGTCGTACCGATGACGCAAATTTCCACCTTGCCCTGCAGACCCTCGTCAATGGCTGCGCCCATGACCACATGCGCCTCTCGGCCGAACTCCTCCGTGATCGCGGTCATCAACTCGTTGACCTTGGTCAGACTGAGATCGGCCCCGCCCGTGATATTAACCAGCAGGCGGTCGGCTTTGCGGGCATACTCGGGGGTATGAAGCAAGGGGCACTGCTTCAAATCATCCAGGGCGGCCTGCGCGGGATTCTCCCCGTCGCCCACGCCCAGACCGAAGAGCGTCTTGCCGCCGCGCTGTTGAAAGACCTGCCGCAACGCCGTGAAATCCACATTGATCAATCCGGTGCGCGAAAGCATCGCCCAGATGGATTTCACGCCGCGACCGATCCACTCGTCGGCTCGGGCAAAGGAATCGAGCACGCTGGTCTGCTCCGTGCCTTCCTGCAGGAGCATGTCATTTGACAGCGGGATAACGGCATCGCATACGCGCCGCAGCTCGGCCAGCGCCTCCTCCGCCTGCTTGCGGCGCCGGCCACCCTCGAAGCTAAACGGCAGCGTAACGAAGGCAATGACGACCGCCCCGGCCTCGGCCGCCAGTTCCGCCACCACCGGCGCGGACCCGGAACCGGTGCCACCACCGAGTCCGGCGACGAGGAATACCAGGTCCGTGTCCTTTACGATCTCGGCAATCTTGTCGGCATCGGCCTCCGCCGCCTTGCGGCCGAGTTCGGGATCACCGCCGGCGCTGAGCCCGCGCGTGAGCGAGGTGCCGATGAGAATCTTGTCCTGCACCGGCGAGGTGCTGAGCGCCTTGAAGTCGGTGTTGATGACCGCCAGCTGCAGGCGGTCGAGGTTTTCCATCTTGAGGCGGTCCACGGCGTTGGAGCCACCTCCGCCCACGCCGACCAGCTTGATGCCGACGTCGCGGTCGGTCAGCGCCTCGAGGGGCAGTTCATTGGGAGTCTGGTCCATGGTTCAGGAGGTCGCGAAGATTCTGGTGAGGTTGCTCAGCAGGCCGGGTTTGCGGCGCGCCGGCATGGCCTGTTCCTGCGCGGTGCGCAGGCCGAACTGGAAAACACCCAGCACCGTGCTGAACATCGGGTCCTTCAACTCGTCCTTCACCCAGGCGGGCGATTCACCCCGCCGGGCCGGCAGGCCGAAGACCCGCGTCGCCGCCTCTTCAACGCCCGGCAGCTTGGAGGTGCCGCCGGTGAGGACAAGGCCTGCGCCACAATGTTCAGCCGCGAACGCCGGTCCGAGCTTCTGCTTCAGAACTTCCAGTAATTCCAGGGTTCGGGCCGCTGTGATGGTCTCAATGGACACTTTTGGAAGCTGGCGGTCACCGAACGAGGCGTCGCCGTTCAACCAGACTTTGTCGGCCTTGTCGCGAGTCTGCACGGCACCGCGGCCGTGGCGCAGTTTGAGCAGCTCCGCCTGGGCCGTGGTGACGCGCAAGCCGATGCTGAGATCATTCGTCAGATGGTCGCCGCCCACCGGCAGCGTGCCGGTGACGAGCACATGACCGTCGCGGTAAAGCACGTAATCGGTGATACCCTTGCCCAGATTAACGACCAGTGCACCGTGCAGGCGTTCATCAGCCGTGGTGAGCAGGGATCCGCTGGCGAGGCTGGCCAGCACCAATTCACGCACTTCGAGATGGTAGCCGCCAACCACGTGAATATTATCGCTGACCTTGCCTTCGTGCCCGTGAACAATCCAGTAACCGACCTCGAGCCGGCGGCCTGAAAGGTGCTCGGCGTCCGGCACGGCGCGACCGTCGAGCCGGAACGGCCGGCGGATCTCGTGGATGCACGTGCGGCCGGCCGGCAGCTCCTTTTCCTTCGCCAGCCCGCAAACCGTGGCAATGTCGAGGGCCGTCACGGTGTTATCGGCGGACTTAACGTTCACGGACGCCTCATTGTAGAAGCCTTCGAGGTGGCCCCCGGTCTGCGCCAGCCACACCTCCTCGAGGCGGGTGCCCGCACGTTTCTCGGCCATCTCGAGCGCATGGTGTGTCGCCTCACAGGCCGCCTTGTAGTCGACGACCTCGCCTTTCATGACTCCGCGCGAGGGGGCGACCCCCACCCCGATGATGTTCAGGCTGCGACCGCGGGCGATTTCGCCCACGAGCACGGCAATTTTTCCGGTGCCGATTTCGACGGCTCCGATGATTCTGCTGCTGTTAGAGATCACGTTTCACTTTCCGTTGAGGTGGTTGAAGGAAGAAATTGGGCGCCGTTAATTTCGCCAGCTCTTCCGGCGTGTTTTGCAGCTTCACCGGCACCTGGCCCTCCAGCACCAGGTTGACCGATTGCAGGGCGGGTTCGGGCAGCATCCGCACCTGGTCGACCACATAGTCGAGCTGGGCGACCTGTTTGAAGAAATCGCGTTTCCGGCTGAAGACAATCTCAGGAATGTCCTGGGCTTTTACCACGATCTCGTCGTGTTCGGCCAGCCGCGCCAGCGAGACGATGAGCCAGCTGCGGTAAAGGTGCGGAGCCTGCAGTTGGGCCGTGGACAGCAGACCCGCCACATCACCCATGCCGGCTATGGGCTCATAGCCGCGGCCGGCCCGCACGAGCCGGAGGCCGTCGAGCCAAGGCAGGCCCGCCAGCATCTGCTTGTCGTAGTTGAATCCATCATAAACTAAGCCGTCCCGGGCCACGAGCAGCTGTTTGGGAAGGCCGAGGCCTTCGCTGACCTGCACCCGGGCAACCGGGGTACGCTCTTGCAAGGTGACCACCAGCGTATCGGGGAAACTGCGGGTCAGCACCGCCATGCGCACCTGGGCATTGGCGGCGAGCCTGTCCCGCAGAGCGGCGAGATCGAGCGCCATCAGGCTGGCCGACTTCGGCAGCCCGAGCACACCGTCCACCCATTTTTGCGTGAGCACACCATCAGTGATGAGAACGACATCGCGGACGGCTTCGCTGTGCACCGCGGTGGCCAGAGCCGCCCGGTCTGTTTCCCAGGTATGGACGACCTCATAAACTGTCCCGGCCGCGATCACGGTGAAAATAAACAACGCCCCCAGTTTCAACCACTCGAGCCTTTGCCGGCGGCGGCCCTTGCGGGACATCGCCTGCGGCTGGACCTCCTGGCGGATATTCCGCCAGGAGCGGCCCGCAGGCAGGGCAGAGGTGCTTTCCACGGCGTTCATTTTCGCAAAAATGCGGCCGGCTGGAACCGTTCCATGGCGGGGGCAACCAGCTCGCGGCAAAGCGCAACAAAGTCCAGTCCCACGCAACGGGCGCTCATTGGCAGCAGGCTGGTTTCCTTCATGCCGGGCAGAGTATTGATTTCGAGCAGATACAACTCGCCGTCATTGGAGAGCATAAAATCAATGCGCGCGTAATCGCGACAACCACACGAGGCAAAGGCTGTCTCTGCGATCTGCCGGACCTGGACTGCGGTTTCCTCTGCAATCTGGGCCGGGGCATAATATTCAGTGAGGCCCTTGGTGTATTTGCTCGTATAATCAAAAATGCCCGACTTCGGCGCGATCTCAACCACGCCCATCGCCCGGCCGCGGAGCAGGCCGACGGTCAGTTCGCGCCCGAGAATGCGTTTCTCCGCAATCCAGTCGCCTTGCCGCAGCCCGCCGAGGGCGATCTCCAGCCCCACCTTGGAAGTGACAATTTGCAACCCGACGCTGCTGCCTTGCCGGTTGGGCTTGAGCACCACCTGCTCGCCCAGTTCGGCGGCGAGCGCCGCCGGGGCCGGTTTGCCGGCGGCGTTGAAATGCCGGCCTGGCGCCACCTGTACCCCGACCGCGGACACGGTCTGGCGCGTGCGCCATTTGTCGAAACACAGGTCGCTGCCCGGCGCATCACAGCCGGCGTAGTGCAGACCCGCCGAGTCGAGCAGCCGCTGCATGCCGCCGTCCTCGCCAAAAATGCCATGCAGCGTGGAGCAGACGATGTGCCGCGACGGATCAAGCCCCGCCGGCAGGGCATCGGTATCCACAGTGAAGAATTGCGTGGGATGCGAATACGCCATCGCCTGCGCGACCGCCTTGCCGGAACCGAGCGAAACCTCACGCTCCGCCGAGGTGCCACCGGCCAAGACCGCAATCACGAGCTCACTCATAAGACGTCCCTCCATTCCTGCCCATAGAGCAGCACCTCGGGTTCGAGGTCGATGCCGCGGGCGCTTTTGACCCGGGCGCGGATTTTGCGGACAAGGCCGATGATGTCGGCGCTCGTCGCCTGACCGCGGTTGATGATGAAGTTGGCATGCACCGGCGATACTTCGGCATCACCCACCCGCTCGCCTTTCAATCCCACCTCGTCGATAAGCCGGCCGGCGGAAGTGCCCGGCGGGTTTTTGAAAATGCATCCCGCGCTCGGCTCGCGCGGCTGCGTCTCCACGCGTTTTTTCTGGTAAACATCAATCTGCCGGCGGATGTCGGTCGCATCTGCGCTGGCAGCCGGCCGCAGGAACGCGCCCAGGGCCATGGCGGTCTCCAGTTCGGCGCAGTGTCGGTAGTCCACATGCATCTCCGCTTTCTTCATCACCCGGAGTTCTCCCTGCCGCGTCATCAGGTGGACCTCCTCGACGACATCGAACATCCAGCCGCCCATCGCGCCCGCGTTCATGCGCAGCGCGCCGCCGACCG
>CAZBLQ010000019.1:0-42565 GCA_964492635.1 uncultured Oleiharenicola sp. | reverse complement strand
CGGCGCTGGCGGAGGCGGACATCGCCTACGGCCAGCCGGATCCGGATGACGTGATGAAAAGTCCGCGGCTGAAATGGGTCGCGCTCTCCACCGCCGGCTACACGCGTTATGAACGGGATGATTTCCGCGTGGCGATGAAACAGCGCGGCACTCTCGTGACCAACGCATCGGAAGTGTTCGCCGATCCGTGTGCCCAGCAGGTCCTCGCGGGCATGCTCGCGCTCGCGCGCAACCTGCCGGCGCAGCTGCGCAACCAGGACGGCCCGCGCGAGTGGCGTTACCTCGAGGATCGCTACACCAACCGGGTGCTGACCGGGCAGGGCGTGCTGCTGCTGGGTTTCGGCGCGATCGGCCGGCGCCTCGCGCAACTGCTGGCTCCGTTTGGCGGTCGCATCATGGCGTTCCGGCGCACGCCGCGTGGCGATGAGGGCGTGGAAATTCTGACCGAAGCCGGGCTCGACGCGGCGCTGGCGGCGGTGGACCACGTGGTGAACATTTTGCCGGATTCAGCCGCGACCCGGGGCTTCCTGACCGCGGCCCGGTTCCACCGGATGAAACCCGGGGCGCGTTTCTATAGCATTGGCCGGGGCACCACGGTGGACCAGGCGGCGCTCATCGCTGCGTTGGAATCGGGCCGGCTGGCCGGCGCCTGCCTGGACGTGATGGAGCCGGAGCCGCTGCCGCCGGCGCATCCGCTGTGGCGTACACCGAATTGTTTCATCACCTGCCATATTGGCGGCGGCACGGGCGACCAGGACGAGAAACTCGTCCGGCATTTTCTGGACAACCTGCAACGCTTCCAGCGCGGCGAGCCGCCGGTGGACCGGATTGTCTGAGCAACGGCAGGAGCGGCTTTCTTGTCCGTCGAAGACTTGGCGAAGACAGAATGCCGCCATGGTTTATCGGAGTCGCGGCGGGTAGGGCGTGACCGCCGGGCGCGCCGTAAGGAAATTCGCGGACGGCCCGGCGGTCCGTCCCTACCACCGCAGCCGCGCGCAGCCTTGCAACCCCGCGCCGCCCGCGCAGACTGCCCGGTTATGCATTCCCTGCTCCTGTCCGCCGTTCTCCCCAAGCCTCGTCTGGCATTCATCTTGCCGGCCCTGTGCCTTTCCCTGCCCATGGCTGCCCTGTCCGTCGAAGCCTTGGCGAAGTCGGACGCCGAGCCGGCGGGGCCCACGTCCGCTGCCGTGACCGGCAATCCCTTGCTGGTCGAGAGCACGCTGCCTTTCCATTACCCGCGCTTCGACCTCATCAAGAACGAGGACTTCGCGCCAGCCTTTGAGCAGGGCATGGCCGACCAGTTGAAGGAAATCGACGTGATCGCGAAGAACCCGGAGCAACCCACGTTCGAAAATACCATCGTCGCGATGGAGAAGTCCGGTGAATTGCTGACCCGCACCAGCACGATTTTTTCCAATCTCAACGGCTGCAACACCAATCCCGAGATGCAGAAGCTCCAGCGCGCCCTGGCGCCAAAGCTCGCGGCGCACACCGATGCCATCCGGCTCAACCCCGGGCTTTTCGCCCGCATCGACGCCCTCTATGCCGCACGCCCGACGCTCGGTCTCGACCCCGAGTCGCAGCGGCTGCTCTGGCGCTATTACAAAGACTTCGTCCGCGCCGGCGCCAAGCTCCCGCCGGCCGAGAAGGAAAAACTGAAGGTGCTCAACGGCGAGATCGCCACCCTGCAGACCACCTTCACGCAGAACACCCTCAAGGAAGTCGCCGCCTCCGCCGTTTTCGTCGACACCCGCGAGGAGCTCGCCGGCTTCTCGGAGGCCGAGATCACCGCCGCGGCCGCCACGGCCAAGGCCGATGGCAAGGACGGCAAGTTTGAAATCCGGCTGCAGAACACCACCGGCCAGCCGCTGTTGACCAATCTCACCAACCGAGCCACCCGCGAAAAACTGATGGCCGCCTCGCTGGCGCGCGGCAGCCGCGGCGGCGAATTCGACACCCGCGCCATCGTCGCGAGTCTCGCCAAAAAGCGCGCCGAGCGCGCCAACCTGCTCGGTTATCCGACCTTTGCCGCCTATTCATTGGATGATCAGACCGCGGGTTCGGTGGATGTCGTGAACAAAATGCTCGCGCAGCTCGGGCCGCCCGCGGTCGCCAACGCCCGCCGCGAGGCCGCCGACATGCAGGCCATCGTCGACGCGGAGAAGGGCGGCTTCCAGCTCGCGGCCTGCGACTGGCAGATCTACGCCGAGAAGGTCCGCAAGGCGAAATACGATTTCGACGAGTCGCAATTGAAGCCCTACTACGAGCTCAACCACGTGCTGCTCGACGGTGTCTTCTTCGCCGCGGGCAAGCTCTACGGGCTCACCTTCAGGGAGCGCCATGACCTGCCCGTCTACGAGCCGACCGTGCGCGTGTTCGACGTGTTCGATGCCGACGGCTCGCAACTTGCGATCTTCATCGCCGACTACTATGCCCGGGCCAACAAGAACGGCGGCGCGTGGATGAACGCCTACGTTTCGCAGAACGGCCTGCGCGGCATCGCGCCGGTCGTCGCCAACCACCTCAACATCCCGCTGCCGCCCGCGGGTGAGCCGACCCTGCTCACGCACGCCGAGGTCCACACGGCCTTCCACGAGTTCGGCCACGCCCTGCACGGCATGTTCTCCCACGTGAAGTACCCGCGTTTCTCCGGCACCGGAGTGCCGCGCGATTTTGTCGAATTCCCCTCGCAGGTGAACGAGATGTGGGCGACCTGGCCGGAAGTTCTGCAGCACTACGCCAGGCATTACCAGACCGGCGCGCCCATCCCGCAGGCGTTGCTCGACAAGGTCGAGGCCACCAAGAAATTCAACCAGGGTTACATGACCACCGAGCTGGTCGCCGCCGACATCATCGATCAGGCGTGGCACCAGCTCGCTCCCGCCGACGTGCCCGGCGCCGACGGCGTCGCGGCGTTCGAGACCGCCGCGCTGCAAAAGGCCGGCCTGGACTTCCTGCCCGTGCCGCCGCGTTACCACAGCACCTATTTCTCCCACAGTTTCACGGGTGGCTACGCGGCCGGCTACTATTCATATTTCTGGAGCGAGGTGCTCGACGCCGACACGGTCGAGTGGTTCAGGACTCACGGCGGACTGACGCGGGTAAACGGCGACCGTTTCCGCACGATGCTGCTGTCCCGCGGCGGCAGCGAAGATGCGATGACGCTCTTCCGCAATTTCACCGGCGGCGAACCCGACATCGGGCCGCTGCTCAAGCGCCGCGGGCTCGATACGCCGGCATCCGCCCGGCCATAAAAGTAGGAATAGGCTGAAGACACGACGATTAACACTATGCTAAAATCGGCCAGCGTCATTGGATTTATTCCGACGAAGGATTTCCGCCGGGCGAAGGCGTTTTACGCCGGCAAACTGGGATTGCGGCTCGTCACCCGGGATGCCTTCGCGCTGGTGTTCAAAAGCGGCGGCACGACGATCCGGGTGGTCAAGGTGCCCGGTTTTGCGGCGGCGGGCTTCACCATCCTGGGCTGGCGGGTCGGCGATATTGAAGCGAGCGTCGCTTCTTTGAACAGGCGCGGCATCGTCTTCGAGCGTTACCCCTGGCTGAAGCAGGATGGCTCTGGCATCTGGACCGCACCGGGAGGGGCACGCGTCGCATGGTTCAAGGACCCCGATGGAAACGTGCTCTCCCTTTCATCGCGATGAAGGAAGGGCAAAGCCAACACCCAACGCCGCGGTGCGACACGGGTCATCTTTAACCCCCGGACGAGACGATCAGATGATACCAACCGTCGTGTGCCAGCTCGTGCTGCTCGCCTATCACCAGATCACGACCTGGTTTGATTTTTATCCGTTCAACGGCGCGCGATACTACTCGCGAAACCAGAAGCTGGCCGAAGCCGGCAGCAACGCCGTCCTGATGAGTCTGGCGCCGATCGGTTTCGGTTTCCATCTGAAGGGGCTGATGACCTTCGGTGTCGTTTACTATTTCGTCCTCTTCGCGATCGAGCTGATCATCTGGTGGGTGCCTTATTTCACGGTGCCGTCCGGCCGCGGGAGAACGGTCTACAATCGCCTCCTTTCAGTCGCGACGTCGAATTTTGAGCCGGGCGACACGCTGGAGAACTGGAAGGCTGCTCACGACCGGCTGCACCGGGGCACGATCACCTTCCTGCCGGCGCGGGACGACCGGCCGGTTCCGAATCTTGAGCACACCATCCTGCATGCGTGGACGCTGGTCACCGCCATCGTCACACTTGTCGGGTACCGGTTTGCGTTGTAGTGTCGGGCCTTCACCCATGAACACCTCATCACCAATTCAGGTGGGCGCCGTTCTCTTCGAGGGCTTCGAGCTGCTCGATTTTTACGGGCCACTCGAAATGTTCGGCCTGTTGGAGAACGGGACCAAAATCACCATCGTGGCGGAAACGGCCGGCCCGGTCAGAAGCAGCGTTGGTCCGTGCGGCATGGCGGACATAACCATGGCGGGTGCCGGCGGATTCGACGTGCTGCTCATTCCGGGCGGGATCGGAACCCGGAAGGGAATCGCCAACCCGCCATTCCTCGCTGAATTGAAGCGGCTGGCGGAGGCATCGCGGATCGTTGCGACCGTCTGCACCGGGAGCCTCCTCCTGGCGAAAACCGGATTGATCGACGGATGCAAGGCGACAACAAACAAGCGGGCCTTCCAGGTGGTGAAGACTTATGCGCCGAAAGTGGACTGGATCGCGCAGGCCCGCTGGGTGGAAGACGGCAAATACTTCACGTCGTCGGGGGTCAGTGCCGGCATGGACATGACGCTGGCCGTGATCGCCGGGCTGTGCGGCCGGGCGACGAGCCTGCAAGTCGCGAGCCGGGCGGAATACGAGTGGCACGAGGACAGTTCATGGGACCCGTTTGCGGTGGTTATTGGATCATGACCAACCCGGTTGGATACTCTGGCACACCGCTTTGGAAGAAGCTCGGCTACGCGCCTGGCACCCGGGCCTGGGTCGTGGACGCCCCGGCCGCATACCGAAAACTCCTGGCTTTGCCCCCGGAGGTGAAGGTCACGTGGCTCAAGCGCTGCGAGTCCGGGATGAAGTTTGTCCATGTGTTTGCGAGCGAGGCATCGTCATTGCAAGAGCAGCTCGGTGCCTTGCGGCGGACGATTGCGCCGGACGGCGTCGTCTGGGTGTCGTGGCCGAAAAAGGCCTCGAAGGTTCCCACCGATATCACGGAAGACCGGATCCGGGACATCGCCCTGCCGCTCGGCTTTGTGGACATCAAGGTCTGCGCTGTGGATGAGACCTGGTCCGGGCTGAAGCTGATGATCCGGCGGACTGAACGATGATCAGGCATGTCCTTGCGGTGAAGACAAGACGGCCACTTTAGTCAGAAGCACGTGTTTGAAACCACGGGTTGCACGGAGGCCACGGAGCAGGATCGAGCCAATCCCCGCGCGAAGGGCAGGGTGCACCGCCTTGGCTGGTGGCAACAGACGAGCCGGCGGCTGGTGCCGGAGTATAACGTTTTCTTATTCGGAACGCGAGGAACCGGGGCAGCCGGCTATTGTCTGGCCAAAAGCGGATAAATTGACAGTTTCCGCATCCACGATCCTGCCGTGTGCGTAGATTCAGGGAATAATTCCCACGCCCTGACCCTCTCATCCGCCACCTGCCTGTAAGTTTACTTTTCCCCACTTTCAATCCACGCCGCCGGCATGGTGCTGTGCGACGCAGGAGCGAATAACTGAACCACAAATCCCAACTCATATATGAACAGATCCACGCGCACGATCATCATGGCCGCCGCCATCGCCGGCCTCTACGCCGGTTCCCTCGCCGTCAGGGCCTACGCTGAAGACACCGGCAAAACCGCTCCCGCCGGCGACAAGAGCAAGGACAGCTGTAAAGGCAAGAACGACTGCAAGGGCAAGGGCGGTTGCAGCGCCAGCGACAACGGCTGCAAAGGCAAGAACGACTGCAAGGGCAAGGGCGGCTGCAAATCTGCCGCCGTAAATTCCTGCGCCGGCAAGAACGACTGCAAGGGCAAAGGCGGCTGCAAGACCAGTGACAACGGCTGCAAGGGCAAGAACTCCTGCAAGGGCAAGGGCGGCTGCAAGTCTGCCTGATCCACGTTTCCCGATGGCGGGCTGCTCAATGCGCCTTTCATTGTTCTAGCTGGTGGAGACCGCGCCGCGTGCCCGGTCTCCACCTTTTTTCTCCCCGGCCTGCGTTCCCGTGCTGGTCGCGGTCCACTCGGTTGCCGCGCGACAACACCGCTTCCTATGCCCGCCAACAAGTTCAACGGTTTCACCGACTACGGTATCGGCCTCGGTCTGCGCATCCCCCACTACGACCACATCCTGTCGCGGAAGCCGACGGTGGACTGGTTCGAGATCATCTCCGAGAATTACCTCGTCGACGGCGGCCGGCCGCTGGCGGTGCTGGACCGGATCCTCGAGCAATACCGCGTCGTGCAGCATGGGGTTTCGCTGTACTTTGGCTCGGCGGAGAAGTTGAACCGCCCGCAGTTGCGCCGCCTCAAGAACCTCGTCAGGCGCACGAAGACCCCCTGGCTTTCCGACCATCTCTGCTGGGGCAGCGTGGACGGTACTTATTCGCACGACTTGCTGCCGATGCCCTACACCTTCGCTGCGGCGAAGCGCACGGCGGAGAAAATCAGGCAGGTGCGCGACTTTCTGGAGATCCCCGTCTGCGTGGAAAATGTCAGCTCCTACACGGAGTATCACGTGTCCGAGATGACCGAATGGGAGTTCCTCACCGAGGTGGTGGAGCGGGCCGACTGCGGAATTCTGCTCGACGTGAACAATATCTATGTCTCGTCGAAGAACCACAGCTTCAATCCCTACGATTATGTCAACTCGGTGCCGCACCACCGTGTCGCGCAGATGCATGTCGCCGGGCACACCAAGTTCGAAAAATACATCCTCGATACGCACGATCATCCCGTGCTCGATCCCGTCTGGAAACTTTACGCCCACGCCACGAAGCTCTGCGGCGTGACCGCCACGCTTCTCGAATGGGACGACAAGATACCCTCGTTCGAGGAAGTCCACGACGAGGCGCTCAAGGCCAATGACTACATCGCCGGGGCGCGCGACGCGGTGGCGCCCAAGCGTCCGACCGTGCCGCAACGTGTACCCGGATCATGAAAAAGTCCGGCCGAAAAGTTTCCCGCCAGTCCGCCCCGGCCGCACCCTTCGTGCCTGCGCAGGTCACCACCACGCGCGAACTGGCGGCGTTGCAGCGCGCGATGTGGACCCTTATTTCCCGGCCGCTTACCGCCGGCAGCCGCATGCCGCGTCGCTGGCTCGACGGCCGGCCGACCCGCGAGATCGCCGCGCAGATCGCGAAGCCCAACGACCGGCTGACCTCTTTTGAGCGGCTCGAAATCTACAGCCGCGTCTATTGGTTCCGGGTGCTGGACAGTCTTTATGAGGACTGCCCGGGCCTGCGCGCGATCCTCGGCGGGCCGAGGTTCATGCAACTGGCCGAGGCGTATCTCGTGCGTTATCCGTCGCGTTCGTTCACGCTGCGCAACCTGCCGGACCGGCTGGCGCGGTTCATCCGGGAACAGCCGGCGTTAACCCGACCCTACACCGCCCTCTGCCATGATACGGCCCGTTTCGAATGGGCGCGGGTGGAGGTGTTCGACACCGCGGCCTTTCCGGTTTTTACCGCGGACGATCTGCGCTCGGCCAATCCCGCCCGGCTCAAGCTGAATCTGCAGCCCTATCTCCAATTGCTGAAACTCGACTACCCGGTTGACGAATTCATTCTCGCCGTCAAGCAGCGCGAGGAACTGTCGCGCGGAGAGGCGAGCAACACCAGCCTGGCGGCTCCCGCCCAGTCTGTCCGCGCAAAGAAACTGCCGCGACCCCGGCCGGCCCGGACCTACGTCGCCGTGCATCGCGTGGAAGGCACGACCTATTTCAAGCGGCTCGAGCCGGCGGCTTACAAAATCCTTGTGGCCATCCGGGCGGGCCGGACCCTGCAGCAGGCGCTGGCGGCCGGTATTCCCGCGGCGCGTCATCCCCGCGGCGACTGGGCGGCCACGATTCAGGACTGGTTCCAAAACTGGATGCAACTCGGCTGGTTCTGCCGCCGGGAATAATTTTCTCTCCCGCAACTCCCACGCCCATGAAACTCCGCCCTGTGCTCGACAAGTTTGACTGGCTCGCTTCCTGGCTTCAGTCGCCGTTGCTGCTCATCATCCGCCTCTACTGGGGCATTTCCTTCGCCCAGACGGGCTGGGGCAAACTCACGCATCTCGAAAAGACCACGGCGTTCTTCACCGATCTCCACCTGCCCATGCCCCGGCTGAATGCGATGGCGGCCGGCTCCACGGAATGCTTTGGCGGGGCGCTGCTGGCGCTGGGACTTTTCGCGCGGCCGGTGTCCGTGCCGCTCATCTTCACGATGGTCGTGGCGTATATCACCGCCGACCGCGAGGCGTTGATGGCGATCACCAGCGATCCCGACAAATTCGTCAGCGCAGCGCCGTTCCAGTTTCTGTTCGCGGCGCTTATCGTGCTCATCTTTGGCCCGGGTAAGTTTTCACTCGACGCGCTGTTCTTCAGAAAATCGGCGTCCGCGAAGTGACCCGCCGCGTAGCAAGGGACATGACCCTGCTTCGCCTTCTCATTTGTGTGGTTCTGCTGGCCGGTACGGTTGCATCTGCAGCACCCGCCCGGACTGATGCCGCCATCACCTGGCGGCCATGGTCGGATGAGGTTTTCGCCCAAGCGAAGCGGGAAAACAAATTCGTCCTGCTGGTTTTGGAAGCCGTGTGGTGCCACTGGTGCCACGTCATGGCGGAAACAACCTACCGCGATCCGGCCGTCATTGCGTTGATGGGCGAACGCTATCTCGCCGTCCGCGTGGATCAGGATTCACGTCCCGACCTCGCAAGCCGCTATGAGGACTACGGCTGGCCGGCGACGGTCATCTACGCACCTGACGGCACCGAGATCGTGAAGAAACAGGGTTACATTGAACCCGCGGGCATGGCGCGACTGCTGCGGGCGGTCATCGACGACCCTTCGCCCGTTGCCGCGCAGAACAGCAGCGACGAGCACGCCGTGGCCAGCGAGACCGTGCTGGCGCCCGAACGCCGCGCTGTCTTGCGCAAGGCCTGGCTGGCGGGCTACGACGACAAGGAGGGCGGCTGGGGTTTCAGTCACAAATACCTGGATGCCGACACCCTCGAGTTTGCCCTGCACGAGGCCGCGCAAGGCGATGTCCGCGCCGCGCAGATGGCGCGTGATACACTCCGCCTCCAGCGCAAGCTCCTCGATCCCGTCTGGGGTGGCGTCTACCAATACTCCGCGGGCGGCACGTGGAATGAACCGCACTTTGAAAAAATCATTGCCATGCAGGCGGACAATCTGCGCCTCTGCGCCCTCGCCTCGGCGCAGTGGGGCGATCCCGCATGTCTCGAAACGGCCCGCGCCATCCACGGGTACCTGCGGAAATTTCTCACCAGCCCGGACGGGGTGGTTTATACGAGTCAGGATGCCGACCTCGTGCCCGGCGAGCACAGCGCGGACTATTTTGCACTCGACGACCCCCACCGCCGCGCTCGGGGCGTGCCGCGCATCGACACCCACATCTACGCCCGGGAAAACGGCTGGGTCATCAGCGCGCTCGTGCAACTGGCCGCGGTCACCGGCGACGCCACATACCGCACCGAAGCCGAACGGGCGACGCATTGGGTGGTGGAAAATCGCGGCTTGCGCGACGGCGGTTTCCGGCACGACGGGCGCGATGCCGCCGGCCCGTATCTCGGTGACACCCTGGCCATGGGCCGGGCGTTCCTGGCCCTGCATCAGTTGACACAAGATCCCGGGTGGCTCGCCCGCGCCGGGGCGGCGGCCAAATTCATCGAAACGCACTTCCGCCGGGCGGAAGCACCGGGCTATGCCGCCAGTGATGCCACGAGGGAGACGTTCCCGGCGCCGCGCCCGCAATTCGACGAGAATGTGAATCTGGTGCGATTCACCATGGCGCTGGCGCAGGTGACCGGACGCGCGGAGTTTCGCGCCATGGCACAGAACAGTCTTCGCTGGCTGCTCGCGCCCGGCCTGCCGGATAACCGCAGCTTTTATGTCGGCGGTTTGCTGCTGGCCGAGGAGGAGGCCCGCACCGAGCCCGTCCATGTCATGATTCTGGGCGGAAAGGATGATCCCGTAGCGCAGGAGATGTTCGCGACAGCGCTGCGCCTGCCCGTGCAATACAAGCTGGTCGAGTGGTGGGACCGCCGCACCGGCCCCGCCCCGCGCGGTGAGGACATTTTTCCCGAGATGGGGCGCCCGGCGGCGTTTCTGTGCGCGAACGGCGCGTGCTCCACTCCGTTGACGACCGTGGCGGCGCTGGAAAAAAGACTGGGCCGACTCAGCCGGCCCTAGGGTCTCACAACCTTGGTGCCGGCAATGAGGTCGTGCAGGCAGCGGTGGTCGTTCCGGAAGATGAGGGATGAGTCGACGATCCAGAAAACCAGACCGGCCACGGGAATCTGCTCGAAAATGAACGGCACTGTGCCGCGGAGGAGAAAGGCGCGGTATAACCCCGGGGCCGCGCCATCATCCTGGCGCACGATGCGGAGACCGAGCAGGAGTTTGCCGACCGACTGGCCGCGCCAGGCCAGCAGGCAAAGTTGGACCAGCAGCAGGCAGCCGAACAGGGGCAGCGCCTGGGGCAGGTGGGCGTTCACCAATTCGCTGGTGAGTTGCGAGACTTCAGTGAAGGAACGCTGCCGGCCGTGCAAAGCCTCCGCCAGGACCACGCGGACCAGTGGAATGGTGATGGGCAGGTAACACAATGTTTTGAGGAGCCCGTCGATCAGTGCCGCCGGCAGGCGCAGCCAGCAGATGGCGGCAGCGGAATCAACCGACGGTCGGATCGACTCCGGGTTCCGGGCCAGCAGAGGCGGCGCCACCGCGACAATGGGATCGCGGCCGCTGAACTCGGCGAAGTCCCCGAGGGTCTTCCACTCGTTGGCGCGGTCGAGCTTGGCCCTGGTCTGGAGATTGGCGCGTCCATCCCGGATCCACTCGATCACATTGCCGGCGGTGACCGGCCCATATTCCTTTCCGTCGGTCCCGAGGATGGTATACATGCCGGAACGTTGCCCACTAAGCGGCCGGGGTCAACCGTCCGCCTCAGGCCTTCACGACCTTGGTGCCGGCGATGAGATCGTGAATGCAGCGGCGGTCGTCGCGAAAGATAAAACAAATGTCGACCAGCGAGTAGAAAAACCCGAGGAACGGAACCGCTCCGATCAGGCCGTTGACGAAAGCCCGCAGCAAAAAGGCCTTCACAAACCCCGGGTTGGATTCGTCGTCGAAACAAACGATTCTAATCGCCAGAAGTTTTTTACCGATGGTCTGGCCGCGGGTGGACAGCAGGTAGATCTGGACGGCCAGCAACGCCAGTTCGGCAATGCCCAGCACCAGAAAGCCGGGAAGCATGAGTGCGAGATTGGGCTGGTTCGACCTCGTAAAGATTCCGCCGGCCAGCAGCAAAGCCATGCCCGGCAGAGCGAGAATAAGGCCGATGATGCTATCGAGCAGGACAGCACCCAGCCGGAGCCAGCGGCTGGCCGGCGCAAGCGCGAGAGCCGCGGCCGAAGCGGCGAAAACCGGTGCAGGTACGGAAACCGGCGCGGGAGCAAGCGGCGGGGTCGGCGCGGGGCCGGCGTCGCTCACCGTGCCAAACTGGCTGAATTCTGGAAAATCACCGAGGGTCTTCCACTCCGTTTCGCCATCGCGACGCGCCCTGGTTTGCAGATTGGCGCGGCCACCCGCGATCCACTCGTGTATCTTGCCGGCGGTGACCGGCCCGTATTCTTTTCCGTCCGCCCCGAGAATGGTGAACATAGTGGGATAATTCTCTGCAGAATAGGCGGAGGCGTCAACGCTAGGCATGTTGAACGGCCTGGGCGCTTGCTCCCCAGCGCCCAGGCTACGGCGTGCAGGGGGCCACGCCCTCTTGTTTCCTCACTCCTCGCCGGATTTTTCGCGCACGCGCTGCCGCAGGCTCTGCGCTCCTCTTTTGGAACGTGATTTTTGCTGCTGTTGCGCCTGCCGGTCATGACGGCGCACCTCGTGCGCGGTGGCGCGGCCCAGGCGCAGATAACTTTGCCAACGGCCCAGGTCGAGCGATCCATCAGCCAGCGCAGCCTGCACGGCGCAGCCGGGCTCGACAGTGTGGGCACAATCCCGGAATTTGCAGCATGCGGCGATTTCCGCCACATCGCCGAAAGCCGCCTCCACCCCTGCGCCGGCCGCCCACGGCTGGATTTCGCGCATCCCCGGAGTGTCGATGACGATGAAGCCGTCGGGCGCGACGAGCAGTTCGCGTTGGGTGGTGGTGTGCCGGCCTTTCCCATCGGCGTCGCGCACCTCCTGGGTATCCTGCAGTTTTTCGCCGACGAGCCGGTTGATGAGGGTGGACTTGCCGACGCCGGACGAGCCGAGCAAGGCGATCGTGGTCCCGGATAGCAGGTAGGGGGCGAGGGCCTTGAGACCGCGGCGGGTCTGGGCACTGACGATGAACACCGGCACGTTCGGCGCAATCGTCGTGATTTCTCGCGTCCGTTCATCCGTGTTCTCGGTTAGATCTGCCTTGTTGAGCAAAATGACGGGTTGTGCCCCGCTGGCCCAAGCGGCGGCGAGGTAGCGTTCGATGCGATGCAGGTTGTAATTGGCATCGAGGGCGCTGACGAGAAAAACGGTGTCGATGTTGGCGGCGACAACCTGCTCTATCTCTTGCTCGCCAGCGGCCTTGCGGGAGAACCGGGTGCGGCGTGGTAGCACAGCGTGAATGTGCGCCCGGGTGTCGTCGCCGGTCTGCAGGGAAACCGCCACCCAGTCGCCGATGGCGGGGAATTCCGCCGGGGAGAGCGCAGTGCCGGCGAACTTGCCCGTGCACTGGCCCAGCTTTGCGCCAAACTCGCCCGTGACCTCGTAAAAGCCCTTGAGTTCGAGGGACACTCGCGCCGGCACGCAACCCTCCGCCACGTGCGGTACAAACGCCTGCGCGAAAAAGTCGTTCCAGCCAAGTTCAGCCAGTTTCATCAAGTTCAGGCAGCAGCTTGGAGCCTTCGGTCCCGGAGCGCCAGAACAACGCTGTGTGACCGACCGCCCCCACGCATTCACTGTGGGTCGCGGCGGCAAACACGGTGTGCAAGGCGGCGCGCTCATGCCGGTCCTGTCCGCCGGTGAAGCGGATCTTTACCAGTCCGCGCCGCACCAACTCGAGATCGAGCTGGGCAATCACGCTGGGGGTAGCGCCGTCACGACCGACGTGCAAGGCAGCGGGCAGTTTCTGGCCGAAACCACGCAAGCGGGTTCTTTGGGCACCGGTTAGAGGAGTGGTGGACATGTTATAATGAACCATGAAAGGCCTGCGGAGCGCAGTAAAAGCCAGAAAAAAGGGCGGATTGGCCGGCAACCTATGCATGACTAAAGCCAAGGAATGGCTAGAATGACGGGAGGTTAGGGACTATCTTTATGACATGCTTCTTTATACCCGCCCCGCGCCGGTGCAGGAAGTTGCCGGCCCAACTGCCGCCTCTTACGACCTACCCCTAGGCCAGCACAACGCGCGTCCCACCCCCCCAAAAAAAGCCGGCAATTTCCGCTATTACGGCATATCACAGACTACCGGTGCTTTATGGGTCGGCGTTGCCATCTCAGTCGGGTTGCACGCTTTCGTGCTGCTCGGTTTCAACCGGCATGCGGTTGCCCGAAAAACCGCGGTGGCGGAGGCGCCGGTCGAGCAAATGCTGATGATGCCGGACCTCAATGATCCGGAGGAGGACAAGCCGAAGGAACTGAATGACGATGATCAGATCACCGCGCCGGCGGTCAGCGTGCCCATGTTGGCGGACGTTCTGATGCAAGTACCGGTTGACGCCAATTTTATCCAGCAACTCGACCCTACGGTCCCCCTGAAATCAGACCCGATGGCCGGCAAGCTCGTCTCCATCCCCGTCAATATTCAACATGGCCGGCCGGACCAGAGCGGAATCAAGAACCTGTTTAACATTTCCGAACTGGACCGCGCGCCGGAGCCGGTCGTGCAAGCCCAGCCGGACTATCCCTTTGAATTGAAACGGGCGGGCATCGACGGGCGGGTCCGGGTCGGCTTTATTGTGGACAGCCAGGGCAATGTGATCCTGCCCTACATCGTGTCCGCCACGAACACGGGGTTTGAGCGGGCGGCCGTTGATGCCGTCAAGAAATGGAGATTCCGCCCGGGCATGAAAAATGGCCGGAAGGTGAACACCCGGGTGGAGCAGCCGATTGATTTCAAGGTGTCGGCCGACGATAAATAGAATGGCTGGCGCCATTCAAGGGGCGGACAGTACGCGGGCAAAGACAAGACGGTCGACATTGCCGCCAGTGAGAACCACACCCACCCGCCGGCCGGCCCAGCGGGTGCATTCCTGCAAAAGGGCGGCGAGCGCCACGGCACCCGCGCCTTCGGCGGCATTGTGTGTGTCGGCAAACAGCGTGCGCATGGCGGCCTCCACCTCGTCATCCGTCACGGTCACGAATCGCTCGACGTGGCGGGCAATGATCTCCACCGCTTGCGGATCGGGCTGACGGATCGCGACCCCGTCGGCAATGCGGGTTGTGACGGGATGGGTGACCACCCGCCGGGCGGCAAACGACCGGGCATAGGCCGGAGCCTGGGCGGAAACGGCCGCGATGATTTTCACCGGCAGACCGAGTGCATTCCGGGCGGCGATTATCCCGCAAATCCCCGAACCCAGACCGACCGGAACGTAAATGGCGTCGAGCGGCGGGGCTCCGCGCAGAAACTCCAGCGCATAGGTGCCGGCGCCGGCGACCAGCCGCAGATCGAACGAAGGCACAAAGTGCAACTCCTGCGCCGCGGCCAGTTGTTGCGCGTGTTCAAACGCCGCCTGGAAATCCTCGCCGTGCTCGACCAGTTCCGCCCCCAGCGCGCGCATCGCGGCGTTTTTTTCCACGCTGTTGCCGTGCGGCACGACGATGACCGCGCGCAATCCGCTGCGCCGGGCCGCAAACGTCACGGCCTGGCCGAAATTGCCCCTAGTCGCGGCCACTACGCCGGGCAGATTGGGCCGGGTCCGCAACAGTTGGTCGAAATAGACGAGCGCGCCCCGGGCCTTGAATGAACCGACCGGCGTGTGGTTCTCGTGTTTCACCCAGACCTCGAGGCCCGCCCGCGCATTCAACAGCGGCCAGGTGAATTGCGCGGTGGGCGGAACCCACTGGCGGACCACGGTGGTGGCTGACTCCAGTTCGGACAGAGTGGGCAGTTCGCTCATGGCCCAAGGGCAGCGACCGGCCGGCCGGGCGTCAAACCAGGGTGGCGTGTGCCGGTGGGATTTTCAGGCAACAGTCATAGCGCGGCAAAAGTATCCAGCGGCAGCTCCCGCCATTGCCCGGCGGGGAGGTCACCGAGTTCAAGGTGACCGAAGCGCGCGCGGTGCAGCATGAGCACTTCGCAGCCCTGGCCCGCCAGCATGCGCCGCACCTGGTGGTAACGGCCCTCGGTCAGGATCAGCTCGGCCTCGCGGGGCGAAAGAATTCTCAGCTCCGCCGGTGCGCATGGCTCCGGTTCGTCTTTCAGCCGCAGGGTGCCGCTGGCAAAAAGCGGGACCAGCTCCGGCGCCAGGTCGGCCTTCACCGTGGCCCGATAGACCTTCGGGACCTTGTGCTTTGGCGAAGTCAGCCGGTGCACGAGTCCGCTCTGGTCGGTCAGCAGCAGCAGGCCGCTCGTGTCCTTGTCGAGTCGGCCGATGCTCGTGACCGGCGGATTGCGCTGCCGCCAGCGGGCGGGCAGCAGGTCGTAAACGTTCGCGCCCTCGCGTGCGTCGTGCGAGCATACCAGGCCGACCGGCTTGTGCAGGAGCAGCAGCAGACCATCGGGGTGGTCGGGCGGCTTGCCGTCCACCCGTACGTCGACAGGTTCGGCCTTGGCCCCGAAATCATCCGTGACCTCGCCGCGCACGGTGACGCGGCCGTCTTGGATCCAAAGGCGCGCTTCACGGCGGGAACAGTAACCGAGATTGGCAAGGAGCTGGTCGAGCCGGCGCATGAGGGGGATTAGCCACGAAAAGCACGAAAAGACACGAAAAGAATCTTCCGGCGATTCAGGTTCTTTTTTGTACCTTTTTGTGCCTCCTTGTCGGCGCTCCACCCGTATTCTTTTCCCATGCGCGGTATCCTTCTGCTCCTGTCGCTTTTGCCGGCCATCGTCTCGTTGCTGACGGTTGGGCGTGCCCCCGACTGGGTTTGGACATGGAAACTGGCAATCCTCGCCGGCGAATACGGTCACTGGCTGGTTCTGCTGCCCGTTGGACTGGGCCTTCTGGCCTGTCTCCGCACCACGGGAGTCTGGCGCATGGCCATTTTGGTTTTATGCGCAGGCGCGGCCGGACTTTTCCTGCGGCCGGTGTTCAGCGCCCGGCGCATTGCGGCGATTCTGCCCGCGGAAATGAAGCTGGCTTTCGGACGCGATGAATCAGCACCCGCGGTTTTCAGTCCCGGCCGGCTCTATCTGGGCGGGCACACTCCACGGGTTGAAGTGACGACACATGTTTTCGCCCGGCCTGACGGACAGGAATTGAAGCTCGATTTTTATGCCCCGCCTTTTGCCAAGGACACAACGCAACGCCCGCCTTGCCTCGTCGTGATTCATGGCGGCGGTTGGGACAGCGGCGACCGGACGCAACTGGATGGTTGGAATTATCGCTGGGCAGCGCGCGGCTGGGCCGTGGCGTCCATCGAATATCGTCTGGCTCCGCACTGGCAGTGGCCCGCACCGAAAGAAGATGCGCTGGCCGCACTGGCCTGGCTGAAGACCAATGCCGGGCATCTGAACCTCGATGCGTCGCGCTTCGTGTTGCTCGGACGTTCGGCCGGCGCCCAGATCGCGGAGGTGGTCGGCTATGCCGCGCATGATCCGGCCATCCGCGGAGTGGTGGCCTGTTATGGGCCGTCCGACATGGCTTTCGCCTACCAGATTGCCGATGAAAACGACGCGATCAAATCACCGTCGCTGATCCGCGCCTATCTCGGGGGCACACCGGAGCGGCAACCGGCGCGCTACGACGACGCCTCGGCGCTGCGCTATATCGGACCGGGTTCGCCGCCGACCCTGATCCTCCACGGCAGTCTCGACACCCTGACCTCGCCCCGGCACGCCGGGCGGCTGGCGGCGCGGCTGGCCGCGGCGGGAGTGCCGCATTATTACCTGTCCCTGCCGTGGGCGACGCACGGATTTGATTACAATCCCGACGGGCCCGGCGGCCAGCTGGCCGATTATACCATCACCCGGTTTCTCAATTCCGTCACCGCTAGCCCGGCTTCTTTGTAACATAGTACGTTACAAAAACCATCTGCTACCAGGCGGCACGGATGCCGGCAAAAGCCAGGCGCGGGGTGCCGGTGTTGACCAGGCCGCTGACGCTGCGGCCGGTTTCGATCCGCACATTACCGAGGTTTTCCACCGTGAGAAACAAGGCGAGTTGCGGCGTGAGGGGATAGCTGACGTTGAAGTCGGCCACGACCGCAGCCCGGAGAATCAAAAGATTCTGGTCATCCTCGAACTGGCGGCCGAGCCAGCGCACGCGGGGCGTCAAGGTCAGCCCGCCCGGTCCGCGCCAGTTGGCCCCGAACGCGGCGCTGTTCCGCGGCACCTGCGCCAGCTGCTTGCCGACGAGCGCGGGGGCGACCGCGGCGCGCTGCACGGCCGTGTCATCGTTGAGATAGCTGGCGTCGAGCGTGAGCGAGGGCACCGGCTGCCATTTAACCGAAAGTTCGGCGCCGTACACCTGCACGCGATCGAGGTTGAGTCGCTGGACCCCGGTGCCGCCGGCCGGAATGAACCCAAAAAGCGGAAAGGTGCCCGGACCTTGCGCCACGGTCACATTGCCCACCGCGTCGCGGAGTTCGTTCCAGAAAACCGCCGCGCCCAGCGTGAGCGTGGCCTGCGTGTAATCCAGGCCGAGTTCCGCGCTGGTCGCGTGCTCGGTCTTGAGCGCGGGATTGGCCTCGGTGATGACGTTGCCAACGCGAAAAGGCCGGTAGAGCTCGTTCAGAGTGGGTTCGCGGAACGATTGCTGGGCCGCCGCCCGCACCCGCCACGCCCCGGCGGGCTGCCACACGAGGCCAGCACTGGGACTGAACTCGACGCCGTCGCGCCCGGCGTGATGATCATCGCGCAGCGTGGCGCCGCTGGCCCGGACGGTTTCAAGACGATGGCCGTCGGTCTCGCGCCAGAAATCGAGCCGGCCGCCAAACGTTGCCCGCAGGTCGGCCGTGAGCGGACGCTCTTGCAGCGCGAACAGTCCGGTGAAATTCTGGACGCCGCCGGCGACGCGCTGGCGGGTGAAATCACCGCTGGCGAAAGAAAAATTCTCGCGCGTCTCACCGCGCACCCGGCGGAGATCGGCACCAAAACTGGTGCGGGCATCGGCGGAGTCCGTCCAGACTGCGGTCCACGCCGCCCCCATGGCGACGGCCGGAACGGCGAACTGGTCGCTGGCGGGCGTCTCGGCCGTGCGCGCGGCGTTCACGGAGCTGAACGTGCTGGCGAACGACTGGTCCTGGGCGTAGGCGGTGGCGGTCCACGCGAACGACTTGGCGGGCTGCGCCTGCCAGACCACCGAACCGAAATTTTCGCGCGAGGAATTGCGTTGGTAGGGCGTGCCGTTGCCGCGCGCCTCGGTGAAAGTGCGGCCGGTGAAAATGATTTCGGCGTTGTCGCCGACCGGTTGGCTCCAGCGGGCGGTGAGCCAGCGGTGCCGGCTCCATGCGGCGGTGTCAATCGGACCGCGGTCCTCGGGTGCGACGAGATTGAAGCCATCGGTGGCGAAATCGCGGCCGGACAGTTGCAGCGTACCGGCACCGAGCGGCTCGGCAACCGCCAGCTCGACACTGCGGGTGTCAAAATCGCCACTGCTGGCCATCCATCGTCCGGTGGTCTGCCCCAACAAGTAACCTATTGGGTTACTCAAGTCTATGGCTAGCTTGTCATTCTCCCTGGGTGGTCCGGTGCCAGTGTAACCTATTGGGTTACTTGTTGGATTGATTGTGAGCAGTTGCACGACGCCCCCGAGAGCGGCGTTGCCCCAGGCGGTGGCGCCGCCGCCGCGGACCAGCTCGGCACTGGCGAGCGATTCGCGCGGCACTTTGCTCCACTCAACCCAGCCGCCGAAGGGATCGTTGAGCGGCACGCCATCGAGGAGCACCAGCGACCGGCTGGCGCCACTCGGGCCGAGTCCGCGGAGCGAAACACCCTGCGTCGTGGGGTTGGCGGTGAAACTGTCGCTGCGCCGGAAAAGACTGAAGCCCGGCACGGCGCGGAGGGCATCGTCGAGGGTCGCGGCCGGCGCGGCGCGCAGGGTCGGGCCGTCGAGGACAATCAGGGAGAAGGGAACCTGCCCGGGTGCTTCAGGAGCGCGGGCGGCGGTGACGACCACCGGCTCGAGGCTCACGGGCTGGGCCTGCAACACCGGCACCAGCCAGGCAAACGCGAGCCAGGATCGGCGAACCTTCACAACCGGGCGCGTTGCGCGGCGACTTGGGCCGGCGTCACCTCCTTCGCGCCGGGCGCGAAGTTCTTGCGCAGGTAATTTATCAGGCTCGCGAGATCGGCATCACCATACACGGCGGCAAAGGGCGGCATGACATTGCCGAATTTCTCGCGGTCCGGCGGCAGCACGGCGGCGGGGCCGCGGAGCAGGACGTTGATCAGCCGGTCGGTGTCACCGGCGACCACGGCGCTGCCTGCGAGCGGGGGTTGCATGCTCGGCACCCCGCTGCCGTTGGGCATGTGGCACGCGGCGCAGACCTGCAGGTAGATTTTGCCGCCGGGCGTTTCGGCCCCGATGGGCGGAGGGGTTTGCGCCGCGCTGACCACGGAAGGCTTTCTCGCCGCCGCCGGCTCACCCGTGTAGATGATGCGCCAGATGCGGCCCTTTTCGGAATCCCCGACGTAAAGCGAGCCGTCGGGCCCGACCGCGAGTCCGGCCGGGCGAAAACGGGCCGCACCGGTGTCGGTGAACTCCTCCACGCCCGGAAAGCCGTCGGCAAAGGTCTCGTAGGTGCCGAGCGGCGCACCATGGCTGTCGCAGGGGACATAGACGACCCGGTAGCCGGCCTGCGAGCGGGGGGCGCGGTTCCAGGAACCGTGGAAGGCGATGAAGAAACCGCCCTGGTATTTCGCGGGGAATTGCGTGCCGCTGTAGACCGCCATCTGCAACGGCGCCCAGTGGGCCGGGAACGCGATGACCGGTTTGTCGTAAAGCGGGTTGTCGTCGCGCTTGCGGTTGTCGCCGCCAAATTCGGGCGAGACCATGCGCGCCTTTTTGATGGGATCCCAGTAGCTGTAGGGCCAGCCGAGGTTCACGCCCTCGCGCAGCAGGTGCATCTCCTCGGCCACGCGCTCGGCGTTGTCGAGTTCGTCATAATATTCGGGGGCGACCGTGTTCAACTGGTCGCGGCCCATCATCACCATGTAGAAGGCCTGGGCCGCGGGCTGCCAGGCGAGGGCCAGCGAGTGCCGGTGGCCGGTCGAGAAATGAAAACCGTCGGCCTGGGTCTGGTTGGGCCGGTCGGGATCGAAGCGCCAGAAACCGCCGTGGGTCTTCAAAAACTCCGTGGCGTCCTTGCCCTTGGCCCCGTAAGCGCGGTCGCCGTCGCTGTAATCGTTGGCGGGCGAGCCCACCTCGACCATCAGCCGGCCCTGACCGTCAAAGGCGAAACTCTTCGCCTCGTGCTGGTGGCCGTTGGGCAGGCCGCTGATCATGAGCTCGGCGTCGCCGGACGGCACGAGCTCGCCGGGCGTGTATTTGAAACGGTAGACCGCGTCGTTGGTGGAGTGGTAAAGCCAGCCGTGGTGGAGCGCGATGCCGGTGCCGCCGCCCGAGCCGAACTGCTTGATGACGTCGGCGCGGCCGTTGCCCGTGGTGTCGCGCAGGGCGAAGATCCCGCCTTGGGAAGTCTTGGCATAGACGTCGCCGTTGGGCGCGACGGCGAGGAAGCGCAGGTTGCCATTGGACTTGCGGGCGGCGACGAGGTTGTCGGCGAAGACCAGCGCCCTGAAGCCGGGCGGCAGGTTGATGGCGCCGTTGTCGGCGTCGGGGACGGGCAGGGCGCCCGCTTTCGCCGCGGTTTCCGCCGTCGCTGAAGCTATGGCGGACGGGTCGGCTCGGCCGGACGTGGAAAATGCGGTGGCTGCAAGCGCGAGCGCCAGCAGAGCGTGGAGTTTATTCATAAGCGGAACGGGGTGGAAGCGTGGACTCGACCAACCGGATGAAAAGCCTGTTTGCCCGGATTGCAATTCAAGGCCGGAAGAATTTCCGCCGCATTGTCCGCTGTAGGAGTGGCTTTTTGCCGCGATTCTGGCTGCGCCCGTCCGTCCCACTCAACCAGCCTTTGCCGCAAACCCCATCGCCCGTGACACCTTGATGCGTTTTTCCCGTGCAACGGGCGTTGACGGATATATAGGGTGAATCATCAACTGTGCGCAATCCGCCTGCCCAATCGCCGCCGCTGCAGGCCTCCGACCCTTGCCGCTGAGCCCGACATCAGGCCAAGCAATCCCTTCAAAGCCCAAAATGGCTTTCACCACGAACCCGATCTGCTGTGCCGGCCTGGCCTTGCTGCTGGCTTCCTGCCGCTGCCTGGCGCCTTCGGCACCCGATGCGTCCGCGCTGAGCGGAATCGACCGCGACGTGCGGCAGATGGCTTCGGCCATTGCCCGCGACGTGGCCGCCGATGGCCCGAACGCCTGGCTCCGCTATTTCACCGACGGTGGCGAATTCTTCATGGCGAACAACGGGAAGCTGCAGTTTTCCAACTTTGAGGAGGCCCGGATTTTCCTGAACAAATTCTCCGCGGGCGTCGCCCATCTGGAACTCACGTGGATTGAGCTCAGGGTGGACCCGGTGGCTCCCGGCGTGGCGGTCATGGCCTCGCCCTATCGTGAGGTGTTTACCGACAGGGCTGGACACACCACGCAATTCGAGGGCTATTTTACCGGACTGGCGGTCAAAACGAAATCGGGCTGGAAACTTCGTGACGCGCACTGGTCGAGTCCCGTGGCGTCTCCCTAGGCAGAAATGCGAAATGTCCTGACCCTCCTTCCCGATTTCATCGGGCGCACACGCGAAGGCGCCGGATGAGATTGAACGCCGCCCTTTCGCCAGCGCTACTTCCCGGGGCAAGCCCCGAGGATTCTACGCGCGGCTTGCACAGCCCCGTTGGCACGGGGCTGGCCGGGCGGCGCCCTAATCTCATTGGGGAAACCCCGCAGCAAGCTGCGAGGAATGTCTCAGCATTGAACCATCAGGCCCGGAGATTGAGCGCCGTCCTGGCTTGGCTGGTGCTGCTGGTGCCGCTCTCCCGGCTGCTTGGCGAATCGACGGGACTGAAGTACCGGGGATTCACGATCAACCAGTCGCAGGTCGGCAATCTGCCTGTCGCAGCGGCCGTGCTCAAGGCGACGAGGCAGCAGATTGACATCGTGTGGGCGGTCGGCGTCCCGGAGGAAATCCTGGAGTTCTTCGAGAGTGTCCCCTTTGTCCTGGTGCCAGCCAATACGGTCGCCGGCGGGACCCCGGGGCTCTACTGTGGCAGGGTCCGGGGCGTAGAGGTCACCACCGGGATCGTGACGACCGGGCACAAGCCCGTGCTGTTGCATGAACTGCTGCATGCCTACCACGACCAAAGGCTGCCGCAGGGATTCAAGAACGGGGAGATTCTCGGTTTCTATGCGCGGGCCAAAACCCTCGGCGCCTATGAGCCCAAGTCGCACATGATGCAGAATGAGAAGGAATTTTTCGCCTGTGCCGCGACCACCTATCTTTTCGGCGTGACCGCGCAGGAGCCGTTTGCCCGGGACAAGGTTAGGAATAGCCAGCCGGTATTCCATGCCTATCTCAAAAACCTCTTCGGCCCCGGCACCGGGAATTATGTGGGGTCGTTGACCGAATGAGCGACAAGATGAAGCGGTTGAATGCATCTCCGCATTCGACGCAGCTTGCCTCGGGATCTTCATTTCCGTTTTTGCGATTTTTGTGCTTCTTGTGGCCATTCCCCTCCGGAATTTGGATTGAATCATTCCTTCGCCGCAGTGCTTCGCGTCTGGTTGACGCCGGATTGTCACCTGCTTCCCCTCTACTTTAGGCTGGCGTCGGGCGGGGCGATGGGGGATGCGTTGCCCTCGCATGTCATCATGGGAATACAAACTGATCTCCAGCGGACCGCTGGGATTTGCGTCGATGCAACTGCTCGAGCAGCACCTGGGCCAGCTCGGCAAGGACGAGTGGGAGATCATCAGTTTCACCACCAAGCCCGACAACCCGCTGGTGTTTCACGGGCTGGCGCGCCGGCCCGTCGCCCGCGACTGGTTTCCGCCCGCCGCCGCCAAGCCCGCCTACACCCCGCCGCCCATTCCCGCGGGGGAGGAGGATGACGACAAGGACGAGCGCTCCTTCGCCGACGAACTCCCGCCCACGCGCCCGGCCAACGCGCCGGCCCCGGCCGACCTCGGCCTCGGCAGCTTCGACGATCTCGGCGGCAGCGAGGAGGATCTGCCCACGCTGTTCGAGGCGCTGCAGCCCTTCCTGAGGAAAAATCCCCGCGGCGACCTGTCCGTCGAGCTCGATTTTCTCGCGAAGAAGTTCGAGCAGGATGCCCGCGAGCTGCTGGCGGCCTTTGAGGAATGCGGCCTGAAGGCGCCCGCCCAGTCCGATGAGAAGGGCGGGGTGGTGGACCACGACGGTTCCCTCTACTGGCTCGAACGCGACAAGCGGGGCCGCATCTGGGTCAACACCCGGGACAAAAAATTCAAGACCGCGAAAACCACGGCCGTGCCGGCTGAGCCGCAATCGGTTGAACCTGTGGGAGGGAGTTTACCTCCCGACAAGTCGGGGCATGAAGCCCGTCCCGCCACCCCCGCGCGCGAACCCCACCGGGAGACCGGCGGCTCGTCCGAGCCGAAAACCTTCCTCGGCCGCATCCGCTCCATGATGCGCCGCAACCACCGCGGACACGGCTGGTCGGGCAGCTTCCCCTATCTCACCCGGGCGCTGAAACTCGACGAGGCGCAGTTGCTCGAGAAACTCGGCGAACTCGGCGTGAAGCTTCCCCCAGAGGGCGAGAAGAAGCCGGTCTTCGCGACCGAGGGCGATTTTGTGTTCTGGCTGAACCGGAACCAGCGCGGGGAAATCTGGATCAACGCCCAGCTCGCCCGCGACCACGAACAGCCCGCGGCGGTTGCCCCCGCGGCGCCGGCCGCGCCGGTGGCGACGGTGGAGCCGAAAACCCTGCCGCCGGAGAACACGCTCACCGCCGTGCGGCTGCTGCTGCAGCCGAAGAAACGCGGCGAGGGCGTGACGGCCCAGGTGAAGGAACTCGCCGCGCAGTTGGAGAAAACCGACGAGCAACTGTTTGCCGCCCTGGCGCAGGCCGGGCTCCACGTGCCGGAGTCACCCAAGGCCAAGCCGACGTTTGCCGAGCACGGCGGGGAGATTTTCTGGCTGAACGTGAACGCGAAGGGCCAGGTGTGGGTCAACTCCAAGACGGTGGTGGCGAAGAAATCCCGCGCAAAAAAATCCGGCGAGTAGCTGTAGGGGCGCAGACTCTTGTCGGGCCGTAGTTCGGTGCGAAGGCCGATGCTGCGCCCGCGCGTCGAATGTCTTCGGGCGCGCATGACTGCGTCCCACGCGGCAAATCCAATTTCCGGATGACCTTGAGGTGATTTTTGGTAACGACCCCCGCTGCTTCAAACCAAGCAATAATTCTTAGTTGTAAACCTTAGTACAGTTTGCCTAGTTGTTTAGGCACTCGGGCCAAAGTACTATGTGCCCGTTTGTTTTCGAAACTAGTGTCTGCCGCGATCTGCCTCCAATCCGGAGCGCCAAGTCTTACTTTCTGAGACCCGCATCTCGGAAACTTGGCTTTACAACTCCGAAAGCGAGCCAAGCACCTTCCCAGCTTCGGGTTGGGGCTTAACTGGGTCCAGTATAGGGATTATTTTGGCGTCGTTCTAGCAACCAAGCTGCAACCGAAGCATTGCGTAACTCGGCGCTGTTCGAGTCCAGTAGCGTCCACAATTTCGAGTTCGTGACGGATCGTGCCGAGGACTTCATGCCCATTAATCTTGAAGGCTTTTCTTGGCCTGCGTAGTTTCCTGCCCGTTGGCGGTGCCCCGGGCCAGGGGTGCCGGACCAGCGTCTCTTTCCCATCGAGATGGTTCCTTGCGTGGCCGGGCAATCCTTGCCGGGCCACTCCCGCTTCCCCGACCGAGGGGGTGCTTTTGGCCTATGCTTTCCCCTTCAGCTAATCCCCGCTTTCCATCAACCATCCCTCGGTTGGACTATTCATAGTTAGCCCAGAATTTCCCCATGAAAGTTACCACATCCGTTACCATCACATTAACTGCACTGGTAGGTCTGTTGCTACTGGGCTCGGGTTGCGCTTCGGGATACACGCGAGGTCCAGGGACCCAGCCCGCCACCGCCATGAGGGCCTCGACAACGCGGCCGGTCTCATCTGTGGAGATCGCTTTGACCGCCGAGGTGAAAGAGCGACTCAAGAATAGCCTGCGATTTGACCAGGAAACACTTCAAAGTTCGGTGGAGCTGGCGTTATCGAATCGGCAGCTCCTTGATAAGCAGAAGAAGGAAGGGACGCTCAACTTGCACATCACCATCACGCATGTGAGGGTGCGCAACACGTTTAACGCAGTGATGTGGGGCTTCATGTCGGGGAACGATAGCATCAATGGGGATGTCGAGTTGAAGGACCAAACGGGGGCGACGACGGACACCTTCCACATCGAGACCTCCTATGCACTTGGCGGCTTCGCGGGAGGTCAGGATTCCGCTCGCATGAACTGGCTTTACGAGGCATTTGCCAAGCAAGTGGTGAGCGCTCTTCTCGGTGAGGAAAAGAAGGGCTAACCACCCGGCGGAACCACTCTCGCCAAGCCGAGGTGGTTCATCAAAAGATGAGGCGAGAGTACATGGAAAATGAAAGCGCCCACATTGATCGCGAGGTTCGTCTGCCCCTGCATCCTCAACCATCAAACGAGGAACCAGATTCTATGCATCGTTACCTGCGTTTGGGGCCTTTGGGGATGTGCAGCCGGTGGAGACTCGGCCATGGTATCTCCGTATTCGTGGAAGGGTGTCGCAGCCAAAGAGCCGACGGTCGCTCCGGCGAATAATTCCGGAAAAGGAGAACCAGCGACTGCGGTGGGGCTCGACAAGCCACCGCATCCGCTGTTCACCTGTCCACCTAAAATCCCATCCAGAATTGGTATCAGACAAAATGCGGGTGATTCAGTTTTGGTAAATTTTGTTGTTGATGAGCGCGGATTGGTTGAAAGTGCGAGGGTTAAGTCAGAGAGTGCAGCCGATTTTGGCGAAGAGGTCGTCAGAGCCGTCCTGAAATGGCGATTCGAGCCGATGACACGTGCGGGGAAACCCATAAAAGTGGAGCTTTGTGAACTCTTCTATACAGGCCGCTCGCCGGACTGGCAGCCTCCGATTCGGTTTCAAGATCCAATTTGATGCGACCATTCCTCAACCTATATTCCAATGGTAAAAAACGAGCCGAACCAGCAGCCAAAGCCAACGCGGGTCAGGGGCCCGCGTGGCTAATCTTAACGTCCGGCAAAGAGATTTCTTATGAGCACGCCTCGCTATTCAGTGCCAGATACGGCCCCGATTTGGGTTAAGAACATGCTGACCGGATCACCGACGCGCCGGTCCGTGCAGATGCTAATCGGTGTGTCTATTGCGGCCGCGGTTGTCGGTATCATCGGAGCAACGCGAAATCCTGTCACGTTGTTGACACTCGTCTTCCTTTATCCCGCGTTCTGGATGTGGGTCGCTCTTCGGTGGGCGGATCGGAATGGCATCTTCCCGAAAGAAGAGCCGGGCACACACCACCCGGCGGAACCAGCCTCGCCAAACCAAGGTGGTTCATCATAGCGTTCGGCAGAAACGAACCCTTATGAAAAAAGCGCGTTTGGTATCTTCTGCCCCGGTGTTGCTGGTTCGCGATGTGGTGGCCGCGGCCGAGCACTATCGCGACGCGCTCGGTTTCAGTTACACCCGCTTTTGGGGCGAGCCTCCGAAGTTTGTCATACTTGACCGAGATGGTCTGCGCCTGATGTTGAATCAATCACCCCACGGGACGGTGATCGTGCCCCACTGGAAAGTGGATGCTGGCATCTGGAACGTCTATTACTGGGTAGATGACATCGATGCGTTGTTCGCAGAGTTTACTGCTCGTGGCGCGAAGATCGACTATGGCCTCGACGACAAGCCGTATGGCATTCGGGAATTTGGCATCCAGGATCTCGATGGCTACGACATCGGATTTGGCCAGCCGACGTCCTAAAATGCCTAGGCACACATCGGAACCAGCCTCGCAAAACCAAGGTGGTTCATCGTAACCCTAGCTGCGTCGTTCCCGATTTCTTTGCCGATATGAAAAATAAACTCTTGTGGCTAATGCTTGCGGTGATCGCCTTCGACTTTGTAATCACTCTTATCGGCCAGCCTTCGAGCTATTGGCATGATCCGCACACCGCGAGAGAAGCGACTCCATTGTTCGCCTGGTTTATGGTTCGGGGGATTTCTTGGTACCTCGCCTTCATACTCTTCTACATGGGCAGTGCTGCCGTCTTGGTCCGAGCGCTGCCGAGGCAGATGGCGGTCATCACCGGCCTGGTTTTTTTGCTATCGCACTATTTCGCCGCGTGCACGTGGCTCGCGTTGCGTTTCGATTTCGGTATGATCGGCCCCATAGTCTATGCCGCGGTGCTGTCGACGGCGCTAGTCTTGATCTTGAAGTCGGGAGCGTTGAGTGGCTGCCTCACGGGAGAAGATGCCTAACTCACGCGACGGAGCCACTCTCGCCAAGGTTCGGTGGTTCAGCTTAACGTTCGGCAGCAGAGATAACCATGAAGCTCCAGGGTAGCATCTCGATCAACAACCAGACCTATGCCGCAGGTTCTGAGATTCCCTGGTACAAGGTCTATCCATTCTTTCTGTTCCACATGCTGATATTCGGTGGATCGGGCTTCCTGATGGCTTATGGCAGCAGCCGTCCCCCGGTGCTTTTCCTGTATCTGCACGGCGGGCTTGCGATCACGGTCTATACGATTTTCTACCTGTCGTTTTTTGGACGCGATGAAGTGAAGTGGATGTTCATTAATGCCTCCCTGGGTTTGCTCGGCATCTATAGCCAGATCGGCTGGTTGCTGTCTTTTTTTGGCAAAAAGATTGGGGATTACCCGTTCTATGTGCATGTGATTCCGTTTCTCTATTTCGTGCTCTACACCTTCCTGCTTCGGCACGCCGTGATGGACATCACCCAGTCGCGAGATGACCCGGTGCGAAAGAAACGCA
Organism: uncultured Oleiharenicola sp.; assembly: GCA_964492635.1. GTDB lineage: Bacteria > Verrucomicrobiota > Verrucomicrobiia > Opitutales > Opitutaceae > Lacunisphaera. Next base: position 14,174 of record CAZBLQ010000019.1, on the reverse strand, counting down.
GTGAGAACTACTACATCGCCATATCAGTGGCGGTCTATGTGATCTCTTATTTTTTGGAAAAGCAGAGATGAATCCCCCGTGGCTATCCGTCGCCGCTGCCGAGGTTGGAGTTGCGCAATATCCCGCGGGGCAAAGCAACGCCCGCATCTCCGAATATCACGAGGGCACGAACATCCGCGGTCGCGACGACAAGGCGCCGTGGTGTTCTTCGTTCGTAAAGTGGTGCCTCGCGCAAGCTGGCATTGCAGGCACCGGTTCGGCGCTGGCTCGTTCGTGGCTGGAGTGGGGCCGGTCCCTGGCCGAGCCGGTGCCTGGATGCATCGTCATTTTGCAGCGGGATGACCCAAACAGTTGGAAGGGACATGTCGGATTTTATCTGCGCTCGGATTCGCAGCACATCTACCTTTTGGGCGGCAATCAGCTTGAACAGGTTCGCGAGCATTTCTACCCGATTAACTCGGTGCTTGGCTACCGATGGCCGGCGGAAGCGGGCTCTTGCCACCCGGCGGATCCAGCCTCGTCACGCCAAGGGGATCCATCGTAACCTCCACCAGAAACCATGACGCTCATCCGCCTGATTCGCGCAAGTGACGTCCGTTCGTTTCGTGATGCGCTTGATTCAGTCTGCCGGGAGCGGCGGTCTCTCGCGATGCTGGAGGCTCCGCCGCTGGAAGACGTGCAGAAGTTTGTCGGTTCCAACATACAGCGGGACCTGCCTCAGTTTGTCGCGATCGAAGGCGACGAGGTTGTAGGTTGGTGCGACGCCCTTCCGGGCGATGCCGAGTCCGGCACCGCGCACATTGGCAGACTTGGGATGGGGGTGCGCACGGAGTATCGAGGCAGGAGAATTGGCCGGCGCCTGGTCGAAGCGACGATCGACAAGGCGAAGGCCATCGGCTTGGAGAAGATCGAGCTCAGCGTTTACGCCTCGAATCATCCGGCCATCGCGCTTTATCAAAAGCTGGGGTTTGAAGAAGAGGGACGGAAGAAACGCGGCCGCCTTGTTGACGGAATCTATGATGATGTCGTGCTCATGGCGCTTGACCTGAAGAAGCCGAAGACGGCGGAACCAGCCTCGCCAAGCCGGGGTATCGCATCGTAACGCTCGCTAACGGTAACCGCGCAGACACCACATTCAATCAGTCCTTATGCGGAAGCGCTTTCTTTTCCGTCAAAGGACTCATTTGATGGAGAAACGGCCTTTCAGAATAAGCATGGAACGCCACGTCTTTGTCCCGGTGGCCTGCAAAGCGCACCTGGAGCGGTCTTTGCCAATGCCGCCAAACCTGCCGGATCCATCCGCGCAGTCGTCCCGATCCGGATGCTCCGCCCAATTTGCTCTTGCCGCCTTCATTTATTTGCACCGGAATTTTCCCATGACAACAGGGTCAACGGCGCAACCGGTGGGATTATTGGAATTTTGACGCCGGATGGAGTAGCCACCGCTGCTGGAACTCGTCTTACCCGATACCATGCCAGATTCCACGCCACACGACCATTGCTGCCGGGGTTACTCTGAGAATCTTGAGGATTACCTGCTCACCCGCCGGCAGTTTCTGAACCGCGTGGGCATGGGTCTGGGCGCGCTGGGCCTCGCCTCGATCCTCGGGCCCGGCGAATTGGCGGCGGCGGTCAAGGGTCCGCTGCCGGCGGGCAATCCGCTTGCGCCGCGACCGCCGCATTTCGCGGGCCGGGCCAAGTCTGTGATCCATATTTTCGCGCAAGGCGCGCCTTCGCACATCGACACCTGGGACCCCAAGCCCTACCTGTCGCAGATGGATGGCCGGACGCTGGGCACGGGTGGGGTCGCGATGGGCTCCCCGTTTAAATTCCAGAAAATGGGAAAGAGCGGCATCGAGGTCAGCGAACTGTTTGCGAAGACCGGCCAGTTTGTCGACGACATGGCGGTCATCCGTTCGATGCAGACGGACATCCCGGCGCACGAGGTCGCCACGGTCTTCATGAACACCGGATCGCTCCGGATCGCGAAACCGAGCCTGGGTTCGTGGGTGGTTTACGGGCTGGGTTCGGAAAACCAGAACCTCCCCGGTTTTATCGCCCTGCGGAACACCGGGGGTCTGCCCATCGGCGGCGCCGGCAACTACGGTTCCTCATTCCTCCCGGGTGTCTATCAGGGGACCAGCGTCAACGTCCAGGCGGCCCGCGTCCAGCAGATGATCCAGAACATCCGAAACCAGTACCTGGGCGCGGCCGAGCAGCGGAGGCAGATGAATTTTGTCAATCAGCTCAACGTGATCCAGACGCAAAACCTCCAGCAGGAGGCGGCCCTGGAGTCGCGGCTTGAGACCTATGAGATCGCCTTCCGCATGCAGACGGAGGCGACGGACGCGTTCGACATCGGCAAGGAGCCCGAGGCGGTGCGCAGCGCTTACGGCAACACGGCGGAGGGCAAACAGCTGCTGATCGCCCGCCGGCTGGTTGAGCGCGGCGTGCGATTCGTCCAGGTGTGGCATGAGGGCTGGGACCATCACCAGGATCTCGAGGAGCGCATCACCAAGAAGGCGCGCGAGATCGACACCCCGCTCGCGGCCCTGATGGCCGACCTCAAGCAACGCGGCATGCTCGATTCGACCCTCGTGGTCTGGGGTGGCGAGTTCGGTCGCAAACCAACGCGAGACCGCAATTTCAACGACAATCCGGGGCGGGACCACAACAGCAAGGGTTTCTCCCTTTGGCTGGCCGGCGGCGGCGTCAAGGGCGGCACGGTTTACGGCGCCACGGACGAGACGGGCGCGGAGGCCGTGAAGGACAAGGTCCAGATCCACGACCTGCATGCGACCATCCTCCATTGCCTCGGCCTTGACCACACCAGGCTGACCTACCGCTTCAACGGGCGCGACTTCCGGCTGACCGACGTCGCCGGCCAGGTGGTCCAACCGATCGTCACTTAGCCGCGGGCAGCCGACCGGGAAATGGCAGTGAAAAATAAAACTCCGATCCTCGCCCGGCTTCTCCTTGTCGTGCTGGGTTTGGGCGCCCCGCTGGTCCTTCCCGCGGCGACCAAGCCGGAAACTCCCGCGCCGATTCCACCCCAAGGCCCGCTTTCGGCCGCCGACCTGCAGTTTTTTGAAGCCAAGATCCGCCCGCTGCTCGTGAACAATTGTTACAAATGCCACAGCAAGGACGCCGACAAGATCAAGGGCGGCTTCCTGCTCGACACGCGCGAGGGCATGCTCGAAGGGGGCGACGACGGCCCGTCCCTCGTGCTGGGTCATCCGGAAAAGAGCCGCCTCATCGCCGGGGTCCAATACGCCGATGAGAATTTCCAGATGCCAACGGACAAGAAGCTGCCGGACGACCAGATCGCCCTGCTGGAGGAATGGATCAGGCGGGGTGCGCCGGACCCGCGCAGCCGGACCGCCAAGGGCAGCGCCAGTGCCAGCTATGGCGGCGTCGGCCGCCAGCATTGGTCGTTCCTGCCGCTCAACAAGCCGGCGGTTCCAATCGTGCAAGATGCGGCGTGGGGCCAGTCCCCGGTTGACGCCTTTGTGCTGGCCAAGCTCGAGCAAGGCGGGCTGCATCCGAATCCTCCGGCTGACAAACGCACGCTGCTCCGCCGGGTCACTTATGATTTGACGGGCCTGCCCCCGACGGAATCCGAGATCCAGCGGTTCCTCGCGGACGATTCCGCCGGCGCCTATGAGAAGGTGGTCGACCGGTTGCTGGCGTCGCCGCATTACGGCGAACGCTGGGCCCGCTACTGGCTCGATGTCGTCCGTTATGCGGACACGAAGGGCGAGCCGGTTAAACGCACGGACCCGCGCTTTCCGCATGCGTGGACCTACCGCGACTACGTCATTGACGCCTTCAACCAGGACAAACCCTACAACCAGTTTATTCTGGAGCAGCTCGCCGCCGACCGGCTGCTTCGCAATGGTTCTCGTAGCGGGGCCCCGGCCGGCCCGGACCAGTCGGCCCTGGCTGCGATGGGATTTCTCACCCTTGGCAATCAGTTCGAGGGCAACATTCATGATATCATCAACGACCAGATTGACGTCACCTCGAAGGCCTTCCTGGGGCTGACGGTCTCCTGCGCCCGCTGCCACGACCACAAGTTCGACCCAATTCCCCAAAAGGATTACTATTCCCTGTATGGCATCTTCGCCAATTCGGTCGTCCCCAAGGAGCTGCCGACGGTGCATCCAGTGCAAGGCACTGCGGAGGTCGCGGAGTACATCCGGCAGGTTGCTGCGGTGGAGAAAAAGCGGGCCCAACTGCAGGAACAATTAAAGGCGGAACGCCGGGCAGCGCGGGGCAAACTCGATCCGGCTCAGCGCCGCGAATTTGCCAAGCAGGAGGCAGAGCTCGAGCGTCAGCTCGGTGACTTGGAAAGCGGGCCCGGCGCGCCGCCCCGGGCCATGGTCCTGTCCGACGTCGCCCAGCCGAAGGACTATCCCGTACTGCTCCGCGGCGAGGCGCAGAATTTCGGCCCGGTCGTGCCTCGGCGATTCCTGGACATCCTCGCGGGCCCGCAGCGGCCAAATTACACCAAGGGGAGCGGACGGCTTGAGCTTGCCCAGGCGATCGCCGACCCGAAAAATCCGCTAACGGCCCGGGTACTCGTAAACCGCGTGTGGCAGCAGCATTTCGGCGCCGGCATCGTCCTGACGCCAGACGACCTCGGCAATGCCTCTGGCGCGCCGTCTAACCCGGAGTTGCTCGACTACCTGGCAAGCCGCTTTGTCGAGGGCGGGTGGTCGATCAAGAAGCTCCACCGGCTGATCCTCCTCACCAAAGTGTACCAGGAGAGCAGCGCGACCAATCCGCAAGGCGTCGAGATCGATCCGGACAACCGGCTGTTGTGGCGTGCGAGCGTCCGGCGGCTCGACTTCGAGGAAATCCACGATTCGCTGCTGGTCATCTCAGGCGCACTGGATCCGGCGGTCGGTGGCAAGTCGGTGCCTCTGGGTAGCGAAGGCTTTGCCAGCCGGCGGGCCATCTATGTCTACATCGACCGGCGCAACCCGCCGGAATTGCTGACCCAATTCGATTTCCCCAACCCCAATGTGCCGGTCGGTCGTCGATACGTGAGCATCGTGCCGCAACAGTCCCTGTTCCTGATGAACAGCCCGTTCGTCATCGAAACCGCCCGCAAGCTCGTCCACCAACCGGAGTTCCTCGGGATGCACGACGACAACCTGCGGGTAAACCTGCTCTACCTGGCCGTATATCAGCGATCGCCGACTGACCAGGAAACCAAGCTCTGCCTGCAATACGTCGAGGCAAATCCCGGCGGTACGTCGACCGATGCGCCGGCTCCGAATGCCGCGGCGGCGGCGCAACTGGAAAAGGCGGCCCAGCAACAGGCGAAAGTCGCGGCGAAGGTGGCGCAAAATGCGGGCCGGAAGAACCTGCCGCAGGTCGAAGCCGGTGGCGCGGCATTTACGAGCCGGGCACCTCTCGATGCATGGACCAAACTGGCCCACGCCCTCTTTCAGGCCAACGAGGCGGTGTTTGTGGACTGACCCTGCCGAGGCCGTGGTGACATTTGGAGCCCTCGCGGCCAGGGCGAAAAATCCCATCATCCTGCAGACCAGACGCACCGGGCCTCCCGTGATCCTGCGCGGCCGCAGGTTCCGGCTAGTGCGCGCAGGGTAAACTTCCTTGCCCTGCTCTTTGGACCGCCAAGCGGAAACCAAGCTGGCGGGCCAAACACGATCAGCTGCGTGAAGCACCTAGGGAAGACTGCTGGCGCGAAATTATTGGCCGTCAATCCACTGCTTGATTATTTTGATTTCAGCCGGAGACAGAGGATCCCGTGGCACTGCTTTCGTGGAATGGGGCATGCTCTCCTTGTCAGTCCGATCAAGCAAGAGCACCTTGTAGAGTTTGGAGGCACTGGCGTCACCTGGATGCACTTCCTTCGCATTTTGCCGCAATTCGTTGAGATCGATGGAGCCATCCAAGGCGGGCTTCTTGGCCTTGTCGTTGGTGTGTTTGGTGGGCGAGTGGCAATCGGCGCATTTCCCTTCAAAGATCTTCAGCAAATTCGCGTCGAGCGTCGCATCGGCCAGCGAGACGGCTGCCGCCGCAAGGGACATCACCAATATAACGAGGAAGCGCATGGTCGGATTAATTGAAAAAATCATCATGCCAGACAAGTAACCCGCCCAGATGGCCGCAAACCGCCACAAGTACAGCGCCGACCAGCAGCAGCCAGCGCCGATGGGGACTCAGCACCCGCAGATTCCCCGATAACCACGCGGCCGCCGCAATCGCCACCACCGCCACGCCCAGCCAACGATGCCACGTCAAGAGGGTGCCATCAGCGTTCTCCTGCTGTTTCGCAAACCACCAGCCCGTGGCGGCCGCCACAACGGCACCCAGGGCGGCAAACCCGAGCAGGATATTAATGGCTTCCGCGGGCGCCGGATTCTTCCTGATCCACCCGATCAGGTCGACCGCAGCCGCAACCAGGATCAAGGCTATCGGGAAGTGGACAACCAGCGGATGCAGCCGCCCGAAAAAGTTGCTCCAGTCAATATGCATGGCGCTCGTGTATTAAGACGAAGGAGGGTGCGGGGGTTCGCCTCCTCGACAATAAAAATCGGCGACCCCGTTGCCCCTGCTCCCTTGAAACGGGAAGATACCGCAGCAAATTCCCTAACTGACGCTGGCCTTGGGCCTGCGCGGGTGATAGCAAGGTTCGACAAATAATTCCGTTTATGAGCACCAACCAGGTTTCCCAAAACGCGGCGGATATGTTTTCCGCCGGATATAACTGCGCCCAAGCGGTTCTTCACGCCAACTGCGAACGGCTCCAGTTCGACAAAAACGTGGCGCTCAAAGTCGCCACCGGTTTCGGCGCGGGCATCGCGCGGGAAGGAGAAGTCTGTGGGGCGGTAACCGGCGGCGTCATGGCCATCAGCCTCCGGTACGGGCGCGCCGGGGGAGAAGACCGGTCCAAGACGGAAGAGACCTACACGAAGACGAAGGAATTCATGGACCGGTTTAAGCAGCGACACGGCAGCCTCACTTGTCGGGAGCTCATTGGTTGCGATCTAGGCACCCCCGAGGGGCAGAAGTATTTCAAGGAGAATGATCTGTTGCACCGGACTTGTGCGCCCTGCGTGCAGACGGCCAGCGAGCTGGTCGATGCAGCAATCTGAGCCGATCACATGGCGGAACCAGCCTCGCCAAGCCGAGGAAGGGCACCGGAACGGCAGATTTTGCAAACCCGCGGGATAGATTGCCGCCAACGAGGTTGGAAATTACCCGCGCAAACGGTCCCGGACGAAAAGCATGAAAGCCATTGTTTATCACCATTACGGTCCGCCCGATGTTCTTGAATGGGCAGAAATTGAGAAGCCAGCCGCGGGGAACAATGAAGTACTGGTCAGGGTTCGCGCGGCTTCCGCCAATCCACTGGACTGGCACTTCCTGAGGGGCACGCCGTACTTCGTGCGCGCCCAGGCCGGACTGCGCAGACCAAAGATCATCCGTCTCGGGGTTGATCTGGCCGGGCAGGTTGAAGCGGTCGGCAAGAATGTGACGCAGTTTCAGCCCGGTGACGAGGTGTTTGGCGCGAGCCGGGGCGCCTTCGCCGAGTATGTGTGTGCATCCGCAGATGCACTGGCGCTGAAACCGGTCAACCTCACCTTCGAGCAGGCGGCGGCCGTGCCGGTGGCGGGTTTCACCGCCATGCAGGGCCTTCGCGACAAAGGAAGGATTCAACCGGCGCAGAAAATTTTGATCAACGGGGCGGCGGGCGGGGTCGGCACATTCGCCGTGCAGATCGCCAAATCGTTCGGCGCGGACGTGACCGGTGTGTGCAGCACCCGGAATGTGGAATTGGTCCGGTCGATCGGCGCAGACCAGGTCATTGATTACACCCAGGAGGATTTCACCCGGAGCGGACAGCGGTATGCCCTGATCTTCGATTCAGTGGGAAACCAGCCCCTGTCAGCTTGCCGTCGCGCGCTGACCCCCGCGGGTACGCTCGTGCTGGTCGGAGGACCGGACAAGGGGCGTTGGCTGGGGCCCATGACACGGATGCTCAAAGCGGCAGTGTTGTCACGGTTTGTGAGCCAGAACCTGGTCCCGCTTCTCGCGCATTTCCGCAAGGATGACCTGGTGGTCATGCGAGAGCTCCTTGAGGCCGGGAAGGTGACACCGGTCATCGACAGATGTTACCCCTTGCGGGAGGTCCCCGAGGCCATCCGGTATCTGGAAGAAGGACACGCCCGGGGAAAAGTAATAATAACGATGGAGCGGCATAGCTGAACCCGGCAACGCGCTACGTCCGGCGTTGGTCAACTGCACAACCTAAATATCCGTCATAAAATCAGCGGTTCTCCCCGTGCCGCATCTCGGGGGCCTGCGCCAAAAAACGCGGAGCATTTCGTCTCGGCGTTTCGATGGGCGAGGGTAATTTGCAGCAAGTCACGGCGTCAGCCGCCTGCCCGGCTGATCGGGGACATCAGGCAATCCAGGAAAAGATCACAGAAATGAGCCATCCATCAAGCAACTGCGTTTCCGCTCTGACAGCACATTATTTTGCCATCGCACTGGCAATTTTCGCTTTGTCGCTGGCGGGGTCGGTGGCACACGGTGCAGAAAATCCGGCACCGCCTACACTTTCACCAGAACAGTTCGTCGGTCGATGGAGCGGAGAGGCACGAAATGAAAATGATCGGAGCGAGATCGGTTTTGTCTTCGATCAGCAGAAAGATGGTGCGGTGACAGTGCGGCTTTGGCTGCCGGAGGTAAACGCCTACGGTGCGATGCTCGGCACGCTCCGGATTGAAGGTGACAAGGCCTCGGTTCCCGATTGGGGCATTCCGCTCACGCTTCGGAACGGCGAACTGACAGGGAATTTATATCAACCGGAATTGCTCTTCACCGTCCGTCGAACCAGTTCGCTCCCGGACGAGCCGGCTATTCCAGAAATCCCCGCCGGTCCGGCGCCGAGTTGGACAGCGAAAACGGGACCGCTCTGCGCCACCCCGACCGTGGTGGGTGATGCCGTGATCGTGGCTGACACTGCCGGAGTAATTCGTTCCGTGAATCCCCGCGACGGATCAATCCGGTGGACACGCGAATTGGGCGCCCCTGTCTTCGGTCGCGTTGCCGCCGCCGGCTCTCATCTGTTGGTCGCCGCCGATTCCGGCGAGCTTTTCTGCCTCGATGTGTCCACCGGACGCGACGTCTGGCGCACCCGCATCGGTCCGGCCGAGACCAAGCATGTCATCCCGACACACTTCGGCGACATGGAGTGGGATTTTGCCGGACCCGATCCGGTGATCCTTGACGGAGTGGTCTATGTGGCAGGGTCTGATCACGCCTTGCGGGCGTTGGATGCCGCGACCGGGGCCTTGCGCTGGCAGTTCCAGGCTGGCGAGAGAATTCGCGGCGGCGTCTGCGTGGCCGGCGGACAGATTGTATTCGGTTCACGCGACAACTTCGTTTACAGCGTCAACCAGCGGGACGGACAATTGCACTGGAAGTTTGACACCGGCAGCCCGGTCAACACGGCACCCGTGTTCGCCAGCGGACGGATCGTCATCGGCACCCGCGATCGGTCGCGGCTTTTCGCCCTGGACGCAGAAACCGGGCGCCCGGTCTGGTCGGTCTATTACTGGCTCTCCTGGGTCGAATCCACTCCGGCTCTCGTCGATGGAACGCTCTACATCGGTGCATCCGACGGAGCAAGAATCCGCGCCATCGATGCGTCGGCGGGCCGTGTGCTCTGGGCGACCAAGGTCTGGGGCTGGACTTGGGGGACACCGCTGGTGGTTGGCGACACCATCTATTATGGCACAGCGGGCGCGCCAGAGTATTTCGTCACCCAACGCGCCTCCCTCGGCGCGATCGATCGCAACACGGGAGCGCTCAAGTGGCGGCGACCGTTGTCGTCTCCGCCAGACCGCTATGTCCATGGGGTGGCTGCTTCGCTCGCGATTTGCAAGGACCGGATAATTGTCGCAGGAGTCGACGGCTGGGTTGCCGCATACCCGTTACGGTGAATCCGTTGGTTTGTGCTGCTCGATCTAATTCCAGCGATCGACCGAGCTCGCCGCCGGCTAGGTAACCACCAGCGCCGGAGACTCCTCTTCGACTTCCACTTCGACCGGCACTTCGTCGCCGACCCGGATAGGCAGCACGACAAGCGGCAGGCTGGCCAGGTAAAAGCGACGCTGCAGCGCGAATGCCGTGTAGTTGTGCAGCAGCCGGGTGAAGATCGTCTCGCGGGCGAAAAGCAGCTGGCCGGCGAAGAACACGTGATTGGGAAACTGCGCCGCCGCCTTCTGCGCCAGCTTCAATACCTCGCTGGTGACGTCATTGCCGATGGCGGTGAAGGTCGCCGCACCGTAGCCATGGACCTTGGCCCAGGTGGCATAGCGCGCGGTTTCCGACTCGGCGTGCAGTTGCAGGGCCTCAAGTTCAGCGGTGCCTTTGAAATTGCCGGCGTCGACTGCTCCCACCTGGATGAACGCAAAATTGCGGAACGTGTCGCCGAACATCCGCGGGACATGCAGACAGGTATGAAGCCCGAGTCCGTTGTAGCCATTGACGAGAATGATCGCCGTGCGGGCGCGTGGTCCGGGCGGGATCGGGCTGCGGGAGCGTGACGTGGTCTCCACCGCCGCGGCCGCAACGATGCCGTCAAGCCGGTTGAGTTGGGTGCTGACGGACCGGTAGTGGCGTTTAATCAGGAAGGCGATTGCGACGAGGATGCCGGTGACAAGGAGGGTCTTCCAACCACCTTCGTTAAACTTCACGATGGTCAGCGAAATCAGGATGAACATAGTCAGCGCGAGCCCGAAGCCGTTGATGGCGAGCTTGCGCAACCATGACGGCTCGGTGTGGCGCTCCTGCCACCAATGTACGACCATGCCGAGCTGCGAGAGCGAAAACGTGATGAAGACGTTGATCGAATAGAGCACGACCAGCGTGTCGACCGATCCCATCGTCACCAGCATCATCACGAAAGCTGCAACGCCCATCAGCAGGATGCCCTTTTGCGTGACCAGCCGGTCGCTCAGATTTGCGAAGCTCGTGGGAAACCACCGATCAAGCGCCATATTGGCGAGCACCCGCGGGCCGTCGAGGAACCCGGCCTGCGCGGCGATGAGCAGCAGCACGGCTTCGGAAGCCAGGGTGATCCAGACGAAGCTCAGGCCAAGCACCGGGGACCAGCCTGCGGTGAGGCGATCGAAAAGGACCGCGTTAAGCGTCTTCCCCGCGACGGGCTCGACGTGGTACAACAGGTAGGCGAGGAGCAGGCCCGCGACGGTCAGCGCAAGCGAGGTGCCCATGTAGACCATCGTGCGCCGGCCGGTTTGGACGCGCGGCTCGCGCAGGATCGGCAATCCGTTGCTGACCGCCTCGATACCGGTGTAGGTGCCCGCTCCCATGCTGTAGGCCTTCAACAGAATCGCGAGCAGCCCGAACACGCCGATTTGAGAATTGACGGTGTGCACTTCCCGCGCGGTTGCCGTCGCGACGGCCCCAAGCCCGGAGGCATGCATGCCAATTGCATACACAATGGCGAAGGCGTGGGTGGCGACGAAGACGAAGAACGGCAGCACCCACAGCAAAACGGATTCCTTGACGCCCCGGAGATTGAGGAACGTGAGCCCGGCGACGCCGCACAGCGCGAACGTGATCTTTAATGCCAGCCAGCCGGCGGGCAACAGGCTGAACAACGCGTCGGCGCCACTCGCGACTGAAATCGTGATGGTGAGAACGTAGTCGACCAGCAATGCGCAACCGGAAACCACACCGACCCCGGGCGAGAGCAGCTTGCTTGCCACGAGGTAGCCGCCGCCGCCCGACGGAAACAGCGCGATTGTCTGCGAATAGCTCGCGCAGATCGCGACGATGGTGATCACCGAGGCGAGGGCGACAAATATGCTGAGGTGCGAATTGGTGCCGAGTGCCTTGAACGTCTCTTCCGGACCATAACACGAAGAGGACAACCCGTCCGCGCCCAGCCCGACCCAGGCAAAAACCGCGATGAGCGACACCTTATGGAAGAGATTCTGTTCGCTCAGCGAGCGAGCGCGGCCGAAGAGCAGGGACTTAAGTGACATGGTTATCGTGTGGGCATGGAACAGGCGGGAGGCGTTCTTGACGGTAAGGAAACACCCGTTGCTTATCCGGGCGTTTGACAGCAATATGCGTGCCGTCTTTCGGGCGAGTGGAACGGGACGCTAAAAACAGCGGAGCTAACTGGTTGCACCTGGCTAGTCAGGCCAGCTGCAACCCAACCGCTTAGTTAAGACTGGCGATAAAATGTATTAAGAATACATTAAGAATCGGCTGGCCGCTTGGGGCGGGTATGGGGCAATTTCCTGGCAGGGCTATTGATTAGAGGCGTACTGACATGGGTTTCCCCAAGGCTTGCGGCCGGCCGCCCATTTCGCTGCAATGCCCGGTGCTATGCCTTCAGACAAAACTGTTTTGCTCGTGGCCAGTGGCGATTTGCGGCCGGCCGCCAATCAAACCTGCTGGCCCGCCCAGGCGGCCATGGAAAAGAAGCTCGGCCAGGCGGTGACGGGCTTGGGTTACCGGCTCGTCCGGGCCCATCCCTACAAGCCCAAGGCCAGGCACGGTTTCATCGCCTCGCAAAAAGAGGGGCTGGAGATTTTCGCCAGCCTTGATCCGGCGTCGCCGCTCATCGTGGCGGAGGCCGTGTGGCAGTATTCGCACCATGTGCTCGGCGGCCTGCTGACCCATCGCGGCCCCATCCTGACGGTGGCCAACTGGAGCGGACAATGGCCCGGCCTTGTCGGCATGCTCAATCTCAACGGCTCGCTGACCAAGGCCGGCGTGAAATACTCCACGCTTTGGAGCGAAAACTTCGAGGATGACTATTTTCGCCGCGGTCTGGCGGGCTGGCTCAAAACCGGCGTGGCCACGCACCTGACCCGGCAGGTAAAGCCCTTCGCCAAGGCGGCTGTGCCCGCCAGAGCGGAAAGTGTTGCGAGGAAAATTGCGACCGACCTGCAGGTGCGCAAATCCATCATGGGCATTTTCGACGAGGGCTGCATGGGCATGTATAACGCCATCATTCCCGACGACCTGCTATTCCAGTGCGGCGTGGGCAAGGAGCGTTTGTCCCAGTCCGCGCTATATTTTGCGGCCACCCAGGTACCTGACAAGGAGGCGAGGGCGGTTTTCAACTGGTATCTCAAAAAAGGTTTCAAATTTCATTTCGGCCGCAACGAGGCGACTGATCTTACGAGAAACCAGGTCTTGTGGCAGTGCAGAACCTACATTGCCGCCTGCCGCATCGCCGACGAGTTCGGCTGCGAAACCATCGGCATCCAGTATCAGCAGGGTCTGAAGGATTTGCTGCCTGCCTCCGACCTGGTCGAGGGCACGCTGAATTCAACCGACCGGCCGCCGGTGAAGAATGCGTCCGGCAGGGTCATCCGCGCCCGCCGGCCCATCGTGCATTTCAACGAAGTGGACGAATGCGCCGGACTCGACGGGCTTTTCACCAACCGCGTTCACGGGGCGCTGGGCCAGCCCGTGGCCACCACACTCCATGACTTGCGCTGGGGCGATTGGGATCAGTCCGGCACGACAGACGAGTATGTCTGGGTTTTTCTCATTTCCGGCAGCGCGCCGGCGGACCATCATATCGGCGGCTGGGCCGGTTCGGATTCCCTCCGGCAGCCTCCGATGTATTTCCGGCTTGGCGGCGGTACGCTGCGCGGCATCGCCAAACCCGGCGAAATCGTGTGGAGCCGCGTTTTTGTCCAAGGGGGAAAGCTCAAGATGGACGTCGGACGCGCCAAGGTCATTGCCCTGCCACGTGCCGAGACTGAACGCCGCTGGAAGGAAACGACGCCGCAGTGGCCGATCATGCACGCGGTGACCTACGGGGTGACGCGCGATCAAATGATGGCCCGGCACAAGGCGAACCATATCCAGGTCGCCTACGCCAACTCGGCGGCTGGCGCCGATCTCGCGGCCTACACCAAGGCGGCCTTGGCGGCCCGGCTTGGTCTTGAGGTTTCGTTCTGCGGCACGAAGGCGAACGGCGCGGCGTTTTAACCGCTTTGGCGGCACCGAGAATGTGCAGACGCGCACCAAGTGTGCGCGCTGGCATCTCCGGGATCATCCTTTTTTTCGCGAGACCGTCGCGAGCCGCGCGGTTTTACGGAGCGCTGGCTGAGCGGGATTATACCATCGTCCCTTGA
>CAZBLQ010000018.1:0-42721 GCA_964492635.1 uncultured Oleiharenicola sp. | reverse complement strand
TCCGGCTCGACGGCAAGGACGCCGACGCCATCGGCGAGACCGTCGCCGTGCAGACGGTCAACAGCGCCACCCTTGCCGACGGCGCCCCGAACCCGGAGGCGATCTGGGAACAGCTGCGGAAGGTTTTCGATCCCGAAATCCCGGTCAATATCGTCGACCTCGGCCTCGTCTACAACATGGACGTCGCAAAGCTTGACGAGGGTGGCTTCAAGGTGGATGTCGCCATGACCCTCACCGCGCCCGGCTGCGGGATGGGTCCGGCCATCGCCGAGGACGCCAAAGGCAAGATTCTCCTCGTCCCTGGCGTCAGCACTGCCGACGTCCGCATCACCTGGGACCCCCCGTGGAATCAATCCATGATTTCAGAAGAGGGGAAAATGAAGCTGGGGCTGATCTAGACTGTATCGGGCCGTGTTTTCCGCACGGGCGCTTACACGCCGGAAGCTTGCCCTGCCTGGGTTTGCGTCAAGCTGACACCAGCGTCGGCACAACCGTTTCGGGTCCGGTCCCCGCGGTTGCGATTGCTGTGGGCGGCACCTTTCGCGTCACGCTCCGTCGCACCGTTACCCTTGTCTGGCCGACACCTTCCCTTCCCGCGAAGTCCATCTCCGGGGCCGGTATCAGGTAGCTGCCGCAATTTTCGCAACTCACCAGATGCGGCGAACCCGCCAGACTGGCGACCGTGCCTACCGCCACGCGCAAATGACAGGACGTGCACACGCCGTGGCGAACCTCGGCGATTCCTTTGCAACCACGCGCCACGCGCCGGTCAAAATAGGCAAGAACGGGTCCAGGCAGCTTCAGCCGCAGCTGCAGGATCTCTGCCGCCTGCTCATTGGTTGCCGGCTTGCTGCCCCGGTCAATCAGTTCTTGAAGTGCCATCAAAATTTCAATCGTAGATTTCATTCGCTTATTCTGTCGCAGGGCACGTGCCGGTATGCTAACGGACTCTTCAAGTTGCTCCCGCCAAAGTTGTTGAATCTTTTTCGCCTTCGGCCAAACCCATCCGACCGACCGCGCATCAAGCAAATCTGTGCACTCTTTGCACACTTCGCCGTGCGATGATTGGGTGCAGGCCATCCTTCCGCCCAAGGCAAAAAAGCGGCGGCAGTCGCTTGTGACGACTGACCGCCGCAGAGTGTCCCGACACGTTCAGCAGGCAGAAATCCCGATTTGCGCGTCAGGGTTGGCTGGCTACAGCTTTGCAGGTTGAGCCGCCGCGAAAACCGCCGGCTGTTTCTTGTGGGAACGATTCTGGCGGTTTTTCCCTGCTGGCGGCTGGGTTTGCGGCGTAGCCGGAACCGCTGCCGGGGCGGGGATGGATGATTTGCTCGCGGTCTGGGTGACGGGAGCCACATTGGGATTAAGATCGTTGCTCATGATATTGCTTTTTTAGTGAGTTTATTTTGCGCACCCGGAATGGGTGAACGGTCTGTTTCCTGCAGCCGTCGTGCCCGGATAAGCTACGTCGACCGTAAGGCATTGTCCGCCATGTCTATAAAATTAAGATCAGCCAGATTGCCCCCGAGCGTCCGGAGGTGCGGCTGCCGGCTTGAGTGCAATCCTTGCACATATTACCAATGCATGTGCAATACATGCACTCTCGTCGCGCCAAGCCAGCTCTCACTCCTTGAGCAACCCGTAGTGCTTCAGCTTGTATTGCAGGGTCCGCCGGCTGATGCCCAACCGCTTGGCAGCTTCTTCCCGGTTGGACGTCACGTGCCGCAGCGTTTGCTGGATCAGCAGTCTTTCCGCCTCGGCCAGCGTCATGCCGGGGCGCAGGGTGAAGCTCGGCGCCTGTTCGTCGTGTGCTCGCAGGTCGTCCGGCAGATCCGTCACTTCGATCAAGGCGCGCGGGCATGTCACCACCATCCGTTCAACAATGTTGCGCAACTGCCGCACATTCCCCGGCCAACGGAAATGCTGGCACCGGCGCAGCGCCTCCGGCGACAGGTGTTTGCGCGCTTGCCGGTGTTTTGCGCTGAAATGCACGAGAAATGATTCCACCAGCAGCGGAATGTCCTCGGCGAGCTCCCGCAGCGGCGGGATCAAGATGGGGACCACATGCAGCCGGTAATATAAGTCCTCGCGAAACTTTCCCGCCGCGACGGTCTCCTGCAGTTTCTTGTTGGTCGCCGCGATCACCCGCACATCCACGCGAATGAGCTTGGTCCCGCCCACCATGCGGAACGCCCCGTCCTCGAGCACGCGCAACAGATCGCCCTGGCCTTTGGGCGGAAGGTCGCCGATCTCGTCGAGAAACAGCGTACCGCCGTCGGCCAGCAAGAAGCGCCCGGGCTTGTCCGCCCGCGCATCGGTGAACGCGCCCTTCATGTGGCCAAACAACTCCGCCTCGACCAGTTGCTCGGGCAGCGCCGCGCAGTTCACGAAGATGAAAGGTTTTCCTGCGCGCCGGCTGTGTTGGTGAATCGTGCGGGCGACCAATTCCTTGCCGGTGCCACTTTCGCCCTCGATCAACACCGTTACATCGCTGCGCCCGACCTCTTCCGCCTGGCGAACCACGCGGCGGATCCCCTCGCTTTCCCCGATGAGCAGGCTCGGCTCCTCCGTGCGCCCTGGGCGGTGGGACCGGGCGAAGGAGGCCTCTGCCGCCGGTGTTTTGCCCTCTGCAACATTTATTCCACTGGCCGCCGGTTTAGTCATGACCGAACTCCTTCAAACCCCGAGACCGCCGGGCAGAAAGGATGGCATCGGAGAATGCGAAGCCAGACGTCGAATGAATTTTCACAAGGCCAGTTAAACCTCCGCCGCTCCCATGACGAGCCAAGACAAAACGCCCCCGTACGAGCATCGAATACGCTCCACCTGCGAGGTAATTCTGATAAGCGTGCTGTCATGCACTATCTTTCTCCTGCTCTTTGTGCGCTCGCCCTGTTGGGCTCGGGCAATTGTCCCGTTCCCGCCGCCGAACTATTCACCGGCCGGGATTTCACCGGTTGGGAGTTTGTCGCCACTCCCACCACGAACATCACGGAGGTCTGCAAGCTTTTGCCCGGCGGGGTCATCGCGGCCGCCGGCCAGCCGGTGGGCTTCATCGCAACCACGGCGAATTTTGAGAACTATCGGCTGCACGCCGAGTGGCGCTGGCTCGAAAAACCGGGTAACAGCGGTGTCCTCGTTCACATCAGTTCCGGCCCCAAGGATCGCGCGTGGCCTGTCTGCATTCAGATTCAGACCAAGTACCAGTGCGTGGGCGACATCCTGCCGATGGCGGGCGCCACCTTCGCCGAACCGCTCGCCCCCGGGCAGAAGACCCCGCAACGTCCGCACACGGCTCCGGATAGTGAAAAACCTGTGAATGATTGGAACACCTGTGAGGTCATCTGCCGCGGGGATGCAATCGAGGTCATTATCAACGGCGTGTTGCAGAATAAAGTTACGCAAGTCACCCCCCATGCCGGCCGCATCGGTTTCCAGTTCGAGGGCACGCCGTTTGAATTGCGCCGCGTCAGTATTGTCCGACTTGACTAACAGCGAACATGGATACGGTCTGTCAGTCCCGCGATTCACTCTGCCATGGACGAAACCCATCCCAATCACCCCTCCAATCCTGATTTTTGGAACAGCCGTTACAAGACCGGTCAGACTCCGTGGGATTTCGGTGGTGTTCCGGCTGATCTGAAGGACTACCTCAAGCGCAACCCGAAAGGTGGCCGGGTGCTCATTCCTGGATGCGGCTGGGGCTACGAAATTCAGGCCTTTGCTGATGCCGGATATGACGTCACCGCCCTGGACCTCTCACCCGCGGCGGTCGAACGCGCCCACAAACTCGTGAATCCCGAGCTGGCTCGCCGCATCGTCGTGGCGGATTTTTTCAAGCACAAGTTCGGCCACACAACTTTTGATGTCATTTATGAGCGCACATTCCTGTGTTCGATCCTGCCTGACCAGCGCGAAGCCTACCGGGATCGCATGTCGCGATTGCTCAAATATAGTGGCGCACTGATCGGCTATTTCTACTACCAGAAGACCGAGCCGGATATGGGTCCGCCCTATGGTTTGGGCTGGGGCGAAGGCGACGCCCTCTTCTCCCGGCATTTCCTCCTGATGAAGGATATTCCCGTGACTGACTCACTGCCGCCCTTTGCCGGCCGTGAGCGCTGGCAGGAGCGTCGACGGACTTCCGCCCCCGGCTCATCCGGGCAGGGCTGAGTTCGGAGGTTATCGGACGGCGGCGAGAAATCTGCACCCGCTCCGCCGCTTTCGCCAGCGGGTTTGACGACGATTTCATCTCCCAGCAGGTGTCGCTGCCGCCCGAAAAGCGTGCCATTAGAATGCAACTGCGGCTTCGTGAAGCCGCCCGGGCATCCTTTGCCCGCTGGACGGCAAAGACAGCCAGGATGCGATACTGAAGGGACCAGCGGGATTGACGCAATCCAGTCTTGCCCGATGCCTTCGTGTGCGTAGCTCTTGGCGTGCGTATGCTCTCCCTGCCCCGCCCCATCGTTTGCGCGTTCGGCGCAATATTGTTTGCCCTGCCCTGCGTCACCAGCCAGCTCGTGGCCCAGTCGCCGGTCGCAACTCCGTCTCCCATTCCCGCGACACCGCCGGCCGAACCCGCAGCTCCGGCGAAGAATGAAGCCATCGAGAACTCCGTGGTCAAAATCTTCGCCACGATGCGCTACCCCGATGTCTTCAAACCGTGGACCAAGCAGGCCCCGCAGGAAGTGACCGGCAGCGGCGTGGTCATCGAAGGCCACCGCATTCTGACCAACGCCCATGTCGTGCTGTATGCCAGCCAGGTCCAGATACAGGCCAACCAGGCCGGCGACAAGATCTCGGCAACCGTCGTCGCCATCGCCCCCGGCATCGACCTCGCGGTGCTCAAGCTCGATGACGAGGCGTTTTTTGACACGCACGCGCCCTTGGCCCGCGCAAGCATGCTGCCGGAAATCAAGGACGCGGTCATGGCCTATGGCTTTCCGACCGGCGGCACCAGCCTCTCGATCACGAAGGGCATCGTTTCGCGCATTGAGTTTGTGCCCTACAACTATCCGACCTCCGGCCTGCGCATCCAGATCGACGCCGCGATCAATCCCGGCAACAGCGGCGGTCCCGCCATCGCCGCGGACAAGATGATCGGTCTAGCGTTCAGCCATCTCAACAACGCCCAGAATATCGGCTACATCATTCCCAACGAGGAGATAGATCTGTTCCTTCAGGACATCGCCAAAGGCCCATACCAGGGGAAACCGGCCATGTTTGACGAACTGCAAACGCTGGAGAATCCGGCGCTGCGCGCCTTCCTCAAACTCGATAAATCCGTCGAAGGCATCGTCGTTCATGAGCCCTACGAGGACAATCCCGCCTATCCCCTGAAAGAGTGGGACGTGATCACCAAGATCGGGGACACGGGCATCGACGACCAGGGCATGATCAAGCTCGGGCCCAATCTCCGCATGCGCTTTCAATATCGCATCCAGCAAATCGCCAAAAACGGCAAGGTGCCGCTGACGCTCGTCCGCGCCGGCCGGGAGGTTAAGGTCGAGCTCCCCGTGTCCGCCAACCGGCCGGCGCTCATCCCCGACCTCGGCGGGGAGTATCCCTCGTACTTTGTGTATGGCCCCCTCGTGTTCTCGACCGCCACCGCGCAGTTTCTCGGAGCGTTCAACGGCAACGCCAGTCTCGTTGTGATGTTGAGTGCGATCCGCAGCCCCCTCGCCGTGCGGCGCAGCGACAAACCGTCCTTTCCCGACGAGGATCTCGTCATCGTCTCCTCGCCTTTTTTCCCGCACAAACTCGCCAAGGGTTACGGGCCCCATGTCGCTTACGTGCTCAAGACCGTCAATGGCCTTGCGGTTAAAAACCTGCGGCACCTCGTCGGGCTGCTGCGGGACGCGAAGGATGACTTCATCACCCTCGAGTTCGACAGCCACGGCGGCGAAGCGCTGGTCTTTCCCCGCAAGGAGATGCTGGCGGCAACCGACGAGATCCTGAACGACAATGGCGTGCGCGCGCAGGGTTCCCCCGACATGCTGGAAGTCTGGAACGCCAAACCGGCAAAGTGAAGTGGAGTGGGTTGACCACCACCCGGCCGGGATGAAGGCGCCGGGCATGAAGATCGACAATGTTGCCGGAAGGGTGTCATCCGCGGGCATTCACTCACAGATGGCCGGTGTGCGCCGGCCGGGTGCATGGGCAATCCTGCGGGCGGGCAAAAAAATCCACTCGCAAAACAGCCGGACCGGTGCACGTTTCGACCTCATGTCCGCCCATAATCTTTCCCACGATTACCAGAGCACGGTTGCGCCCCGCCTCGACGATGATGACGACGAAGGTGAAGAGACCGTTGCGAAAAACACGCCGCCGCCCGTCGGCACCATGATCCAGAAAAAATTCCTGGAACAAAGGAAAATCTTCCTGTGGGGCGCCGTAACCGACGAGTCGGCGAAGGACCTGACGGAAAAACTGCTTTATCTTGAGACCACGGGACCAGGCAAGGAAATCACCTTCTACATGAACACCCCGGGCGGTTCCATCACGGCCGGCATGGCGGTGTACGACACCATCAAGCTCATCTCCTCGCCCGTGACCATCGTCGTCACCGGCATGGCCGCCTCGATGGGTTCGATCCTGCTCAGCGCCGCCAAGAAAGGCCGGCGCCTGATCTTCCCCCACGCGCGCGTGCTCATCCACCAGCCGCTCATCACGGGACGCATGGTCGGTCCGGCCTCGGATATCAACATCCAGGCCCAGGAGATGGAAAAACTCCGGGCGGAGCTGAATGAGATTCTCGCGACCGCCTCCGGTCAGCCCATCGACAAAGTCGCCAAGGATTCCGATCGCGACTTCTATCTGAATGCCCGGGAAGCCATCGCCTATGGCCTGGCTGACAAGATCGTTGAGAAAATCTAGGGGGCGGTGGGCGGCAGGGCGGTCATTTCGCTAAGCTGGTGCGCGAATTCCTGCGAAAGCTTCAGGTCGCCCGCGACATCGGCTGTTTCCTTCGCCTCGGTCAGCAATGCCTTGAGCGCGTCAGGCGTGGGCGCCTTGGCCCTGACTAGAACCGCATAGGCCTGCAATGCGGCCGGGCGCGCACCATGTGCGGCCAGCAAGCCGGCGATTTCGCGCCACAGCGGCCAGTCCGTTGAACTGGCCTGCTTGAGCAGCGGCACAAATTCCAAAGCACTCACGGCGGCCCCGGGGTCATTTGCTGCCAGGGCCATTTTGGCGACGGCGAGTCCAAGCACCAGACCGGGCCGCTGCTTCAGCCCGGCATGCAAGACTGCGAGCGCCTCGGCTTTATGCCCCTGGTGGAGCAGCAGATTGGCGCGACGGGTGATGGCGTAGGGCGCCAGCGCCGGCGGCAGCCGGCCGGACTGCTGCTCCTGCTCATCGAGGGACACCTTGAACGGACGATAGAGCGGATCACCGATGGCCAGCGCCTGCCAGCTCAACGCGGGCAACGCATAGTACACCGCGTCGCCAAAGGTTTTACCCTGGCTCAAGGCGTGCAGCAGAAGGTTGGGCCGGTGGGTAAGGTCCAGGTAAGGTTCGAAAACATTGCCCACCGTGGCCGTCACCCCGCGCGCCACGAACGGCCCGCACCAACCCTGCGAGTCGGAGTGCAGGGTCTGTGCGGAGAAACTGTAGATGTGCAAGGCCACGGCTCCAGGCGGAAAAGTGAAACCCTCGACCCCGAACGGTCCGTTCAGGTCACTGTGATACCAGCCAAAATAGAAAACCGGCGCATCGAACCGGGCCTCGGGGCTGAACGTCGCTCCGGTGCTTTCAACATCGGTATCGAAACCCAGGTCCTGCAACTGCGTTTGTGCAGATTCGAGCCACCGGTCTCCGTCGGCGCTCGGCCCCTTGAGATCGATGTAGGCGCGCCCGAGCAAACCGTGGCCCTCTGCATCCAGGGCAGAGGTGACCAGCCGGCGGGCGCTGTCAAAGCTTGGCCCATCGAGCCGGGAAACCTTGACCACTGTCTCCGCATCGAGAGCCGACGGCCGTTCACTGGCAAAGAGCGGATTGGAGACGAAAGCGGTGATCTCGTAGCCGCTTTGCGCCAGCAGGCTAAGCTCGGAATCGACCGCCGCTTCGTTCTTGTTCAACTGGGGAGCTATTTTCCTGCCTGCGGATTCGACCAGCAGCGTCGGGTCGTTATAAATGCGCAGCGGCACGCCGCGGCAAACGACGAGATACGAGATCCGGTGGCCGCTCAGGGCGTAGCGCTTGCGCCCAAACCGGTCGAGCAGGCTGGTCGCCGTACCCTCGATCCAGCCGCGGCGGTACAGCTCGTCCTGCAAGGGCTGGTAAACCTCGTCGATAAACTGGCGCCAGGTGATGCTCTCGGCCTCGGGCAGCGGCAGCGCCACAATGTTGACCGGTGGCACGCCGCGCTTCCCGGCATAAAATTCCGCGAGCTGGACTGATTCAGGCTGGCGGGCATTGGCCACGATCACAACCCGGGCGGCCAGATCGTCATCGGCCAGCAGGGATCCAGCGCCCAGCACCAGGCCCACGCTGCACCAAAAGACTGTTCTGGCCGAAATCACCGCCGTAAAGATGCCCACTGTGGCCGCGTATTTCGAGCACGGTTTCATCTCCATCCTTTCAAGTGAATGCTTGCCAAGCTGAAGCCTTTGCCTCTTCGTAAAACCGGCGATGGATTCCGCCTTCCCGCAAGGGAGAACCGCCCCGCGCTTGCGGACGCTGATGACTCCTGTTCCAGTCCATCCTGAAACAGGCCTGTCATGACCCTCTATCTTCTAATTGCACTCGGCGGCGCGCTCGGCAGTGTGGCGCGTTTCTGGCTCTCCAGCATAATCGGCAATCTCTTCAGCGCCACATTCCCGTGGGGTACGCTGCTCGTCAATATCTCCGGCTCGTTTGTCATCGGGTTTTTCTCCACGCTCACCGCGCCTGACGGCCGGGTGTTCGCGAGCAGCAACACCCGGCAGTTTTTCATGACCGGCATCTGCGGCGGCTACACGACCTTCTCTTCCTTCAGCCTGCAGACCCTCAATCTCGCCCGGGACGGCGAGTGGCTGCAGGCCGGCGCCAACACCGTCGGCTCCGTCGTTACCTGCTTCGTGGCCGTCTGGCTCGGCCACCTGGCCGCCGCATCACTCAACCAACTGAAGGGACACTAACATGGAAATACCTCACGATTCGGTTCTGCTGCGCATCTTCATTGGCGAGTCCGACCGTCATGGGCACCTGCCGCTCTATGAGGCCATCGTGCTCAAAGCCCGCGAGCTGCACCTTGCCGGGGCCACCGTCCTGCGCGGTGCGATGGGCTTCGGCAAATCCAGCCGCATGCACACCAGCAAAATCCTTTCCCTTTCGGATGACCTGCCGCTCATCATCGAGCTCGTGGACAGCGAGGAAAAGATCAACACCTTCCTTCCCGTGCTCGACACAATGATGTCGGGCGGCCTCATCACCTTGGAGAAAGCCCGAGTGATTTATTACCGCACCGGCGAGACCCAGGCACCGTGGCAGTCTCCATCCGCCACCTGACAACCAAGGCGCGGTGCATCCACCCGCGCGCCCCTGGCCTTCCGCGTCCCAGTCATGATCCTTGACAACATCTGGTATGTGGCCGCGATCTGGATGGGCCTGGCGTTTGTCGCCAGCCTCATCTCCATCCGCGTCGGCATATCCGTTGCGCTGGTCGAAATTCTCGTCGGAGTCGCCGCCGGAAACATCCATTTTGCCGGCGGCCATCACATTCTGAAGACGACGGAATGGACCAATTTTCTCGCCATGCTCGGCAGCGGCGTTCTCACGTTTCTTGCGGGTGCGGAAATCGATCCGGTATCACTGCGGGCCAACCTTCGCGCCAGTCTGTCGATCGGCTTTCTCTCGTTTCTGCTGCCGTTCGGCGCCGTGTGGCTGTTTGCGCAGTTCGTCCTCGGCTGGCCGTTGCCTCAGGCCCAGATCGCCGGCATCGCTCTTTCGACCACATCCGTCGCCGTGGTCTATGCGGTGATGATCGAGGGCGGGTTCGGCGGTACGCCGATGGGTAAGACAATTCTCGCCGCGTGTTTCATCACGGACTTCGGCACCGTGCTGGCGCTCGGCACACTCTTTGCGGATTTCAACTGGTGGCTGCTGGTATTCGTCGTCGTGATGTGCGTCCTGCTTTGGTTCATGCCGCGATGGACGCAATTCATCATCGCGCGCCTTGGCGCCACGCGCGTCAGCGAACCGGAGGTGAAGTTCATCTTCCTGATCCTGTTCTTTCTTGGCGGGCTGGCCTCCGCGGCCAAAAGCGAGGCGGTGCTACCTGCCTACCTCGTGGGCCTGGTCGTGGCCGGGGTGTTTCTGCGCGACAAAACCCTCGTCCACCGGATGCGGACCATCGCCTTCACCATCTTCACGCCGTTCTATTTCATCAAGGCTGGCCTCTATGTCTCGCTACCGGCATTGTGGGCTGCGCTCGGGGTCATCGCGGTTTTGTTGTGTATGAAACTGGTGACGAAGTTCGTGGGAGTATGGCCGCTGACGAAACTTTTCTACATGCGCACGCGGGAGGCGAACTACACCACGCTGCTCATGTCCACCGGCCTGACTTTCGGCACAATCTCCGCGCTGTTCGGCCTGCAGAACAAGCTTATCGACGAGACGCAATACACCATCCTCGTGACGGTGGTCATCCTGAGCGCGTTTGTGCCCACGCTCATCGCCCAAAAATTTTTCCAGCCCACCCTCGAAACCATGCACGAGTGGGGACGGATCTACGACGAACGAATCAACCACGCGAAACCGCGCCAGCCGGCGCCAACTGAAAAGTGAGGCTCCTATGTTCAAGAAAATCCTGGTCGGTTACGACGGTTCCAAGGGCGGCAAAGCCGCGCTCAAAGGTGCGGCCGAGATCGCCGAGAAATTTGACGGACAGGTGACTGCGCTCTGGGTGCAGGAGCCTCTGCCGCGCCACTCGGATCTGCCGGGCGAATTCGAAGCGGAATCCGCCGCTGCGGACGAGTATTTCCAGGCGCGGCAAAAGGAAGTGGCCGACAGCGCCGCGCAATACGGACTGTCCATCGCCTGCGAGACCTGCCGCGGCCATCCGGCGAAAAAGATTGTCACTTCCGCCAAGGAAGGCGGTTACAATCTCATCGTCATCGGCCATAGTGACCACTCGGAACTCTGGGGCCGGTTGCTTGGTGATACCGCCGACCGCATCAGCGACCAGGCGCACTGCAGCGTGTTCATTGTCAAAATCTGAACCTTCCTCTCCACGCTCAACCCGCGTCGCCAAAGCACCACTCCATGAGCAAAATCCAAAATATCACCGCACTCGAAATCCTCGACTCGCGCGGCAATCCGACCGTTATGGTCACCGCCGAATTGAACAATGGTCTCACGGCCACGGCCTGCGTGCCTTCGGGCGCCTCCACTGGAATACGTGAAGCCGTTGAATTGCGCGACGGCAACGCCGGACGCTATGGCGGCAAAGGCGTCCGCCGAGCGGTCGCCAACGTAAACCGGATCATCGCGCCCAAACTCAGGGGCAAGTCGTCGCGGGCGCAACGTGAGATCGACTCGCTCCTGTGTGAACTCGATGGTACCGCCACAAAGTCCAAACTCGGTGCCAACGCCATTCTCGGCGTCTCGATGGCCGTCTGCCGCGCCGCCGCACTTGACGCCGGCCTCCCGCTCTACGCCTACATTCGCCGTCTCCACCGCGGCAAGATGCGCGTCCCCTACATCCTGCCCGCGCCGATGATGAACGTACTCAATGGCGGCGCCCATGCCACCAACAACGTCGATTTCCAGGAGTTCATGCTCTTCCCCATCGGCGCGCCGTCATTCTCCGAAGCTTTGCGCTACGGGGCTGAGACGTTTCATATGCTGAAGAAGATCCTGCAAAAGCGCGGGCTTGTCAGTGCCGTCGGTGACGAAGGGGGCTTTGCGCCGAGCCTGAAATCCAACGACGCCGCGGTGAAGCTAATCGTCGAGGCGATCCGCGCCGCCGGCTACCGGCCCGGGAAGGACATCGCCCTCGCCCTCGATCCCGCCGCCAGTGAATTCTACGACAACGGTGTCTACGTCTTCAAGAAGTCCACCGGCGCGCGCAAGACTCCCGCCACGATGGTGAAACTTTACGCCCAGTGGGTGAATAAGTACCCGATTGTTTCTCTGGAGGATGGAATGGGTGAAGAGGACACGGTGGGCTGGAAAGCCATCACCAAGGCGCTCGGCCGGAAGCTGCAGCTCGTCGGAGACGACAACTTCGTCACAAATCCGAGGATTTTCGCCGAGGGCATCCGCACCGGCATCGCCAATGCGATTCTGATCAAACTCAATCAGATCGGTACGGTATCCGAAACGTTGGAAACTGTGGCGCTGGCGCAGAAAGCGGGTTATGGGGTGGTCATCTCGCACCGTTCCGGTGAAACCGAAGATGCGTTCATCGCCGACTTCGCGGTCGGCACGGGTGCCGGGCAGATCAAGACCGGCTCGCTCTGCCGATCCGAACGCATCGCCAAATACAATCGTCTGCTGGCCATCGAATGCGAACTCGGCTCCCGTGCCCGCTATGGTGGCATATTCATGAGGAAGAGACGCTGAATTGCACAGGCCCGGCGGATTGGTCGCGATTAATATTGCTCGTCTCTCAAGCCGAAGACTGTTTTTCCACCCTTACTGATGAACTGGCTCGGCTGGGCACTCCTCTCGGCGCTTTTTGCCGGCATCACCGCGGTGCTGGCCAAGGTGGGCGTGGCCGGCGTGGACTCCAATCTTGCCACCGCCATCCGCACCACGGTGATCCTGCTTTTCGCGTGGGCCATTGCGCTGCTGACCGCCAGACCCGCTGAACTGACCGGGCTCCCGGGCCGAACGTGGCTGTTTCTCATGCTGTCGGGCATCGCCACCGGCCTTTCCTGGCTTTGCTACTTCCGTGCACTGCAGCTCGGGCAAGCCTCCCAAGTCGCCCCGGTCGACAAGCTGAGCGTCGTCTTCGTGCTGTTGTTCGCCGCGTTGTTCCTGCGCGAACCGGTCACGCTGCGCAGCGGCCTGGGCAGCCTCTTGATCGTCGCGGGCGCGATCGTCCTGGCGTGGAAACGCTGACGGCTCACTTCGCCGCCGGAGCCGCCGCCTGCCGCTTCAGCAACTGGGCGCGCAGGAAAACATCCGGACCGGCCTGCTTCCAGGCGGTCAGCCAGATGGCCCCGAGCATCTCGCCGCCCGTGAGCAGACGGGTTTGGATGAACTTGCGCCCCTCTTCATTGACCGGCTGCGCGTCCTGATGGAATTTGCCGGTCTTCTCGAGCTCATCGCTGAAGTTGCCGGCTTTATCCAAGACGTAGAGCGGTTCGACGAATTTCTGCTGGGCGAGCAGATAATCCATCACTGCCGTGAACATCGGGTCGCGACCATCCGGGCGCGGAGCGAGGGTGATGGGCTGGGCGGGTTTCACCTGGGGGGCGATATCGGTCGTTTTGATGCCGGCCTTGGCGATAAAGCCACCATCAATCCAGGCATGGATGCCGTTCCACGTGGTGTAGCCCTGCGGGTTGGATCCCACCCAGCCGTTGTGCTGGATTGTCGTGTGCAGCGGCTGCGCGCAATCGCCGACGTAGTGGCCCATCACGCCCATGATATACACGATATTGGCCCGGGCATTGGCAATTTCTTCGGGCGTGCCGGCTTCCTCGAAAGCCTTCAGATAGGAAAACGCCGCCTTGAGTTTGCCGTAATATTCAGTGATGGCCCACGGCGCGAAGCCCGGCCACTCGCGCGAATGATCGGAGTTTTTAGCCGGGTCAATTGCCGGAAATTTGTCCGGGTGCGCGGTCCGGCCGGCGGCGAACATCACGGCAAAATCATACCGGAACGAGGGCACGGTGGCGGCATCAAGCCCGGCTTCAGCCAGTTCCTCGAGATCACAGTAGTGATCCATGCCGTTGTACTGCCGGAGCGGAAGATCGGGCGCGCTTTTCCAGCGGTCGGGCTCGCCGGCAAGAAACGCGATGCGCTCGGCGTTGGCCGGCTCCCGGACAAACGCCGGAAAATCCGCGGGCAGCGCCACCAGGGCCAGCTGGTTGACGATGCGATGGCCCTCGTAGTCCCAGCCATGGACCGTGACCGCCGCGGGCAGTGCACCCAGCAACAGGAGTAACGCGTGAGATAATCTTTGCATGGTTTAAGGCTCTAGCAGCTTTGCCGTTCCGAGCGAAGCGAAGAATCCAATGACGTGTTCGCGTCCAACCAGGCAGCCGGATTCTTCGCTTTGCTCAGAATGACCGGTCACTTTGGTTTTGTTGCCTCCGGCTCAGCCGGGGCGGCATGCAGGGCCGCGAGCGTGTTGGCATAGGCTTGTACTCCACTGGCAATGGCCTCGGCGATCTGCTGGCGAAATTCCGGCGTGGCCACCCGGCGGGCCTCGGTGTTGTTGGAAAGATAGCCGCACTCCACCAGCGCCCCCGGGCATTCCAGAAAACGCAGCACGGAACGCCGGCCACGTTTGAAGCCGCGATCGGGCGTCTTGAGCGTCGCCAGCATCGCGCGGTGGATCTGCGCGCCGAAAAGCAGATTTGCAAAGTCGAGCTTGTTGCTGGGAAACAGCTTGTCGGTCATGTCGTCCTTCTCCTCGTTGCCGGTGGAGAGCATGAATTGCGGAGACATCGTATAGGTTTCGACCCCGGTGACCCGATCGGGATCCCTTTCCACGGAGTTGAAATGAATGCTGAGGAAGAGATCCGCTTTGTTTTTGTTGGCAAGATCGTCGCGCATTTGCAGATCGGTCCTTTTTACCGGCGAAAGCTCCCGGTCGTCCACGCGGGTCAGCAGCACCTGCCAGCCGCGACTCTCCAGGGTTTTTTTCACGCGCAACGCGACATCAAGCGCGAAGGTCTTTTCGTTCACCCCCACCCGCTTGTTTTCCGTGCCCGGATCGCCGCCGCCGTGGCCGGGATCGAGCACGATGATCTTGGGCGGGGCCGTCGGCAGCTGGAAAACGTGCTCCTCCGGCCGGAGAAGCGGCGCGACGAGCTTGATGACATCCGGCAGGCTGACCCAGAGACTGTCCCGGTCGAGAAACACTGGCTCGCCGAGGAAGACGCGGAGCCCGTCAAAATAGAAATCGTGCTGGCTGGCCTCGAAGGCGAAGCGAACGCCGTGCGCATCGCTGAGCGTCATCGCCAGTTGGGATCTGGTCCACGCCGCCTTCAGGTCAAATCGCGCGGCGAGGTCGCGCATGCTGACACAATCAATGTTGTGAATCCGGGTCGTCGGCCACAGCACCGGCGCAGCGGGCCGGGTGGGCGCAACCCGCACCGGTTGCTGGGCGAAAGTCGATGCGGCGCACGCCAGCCAGATGGCAGCGGCTACCGACACGCCGCGTGCGGAGAACCGCGCCATGGCATCCCCGGGTTCAGCTCGCGGCGGGCGGCGGCTGGGCCGGAGCCGGTTCGCGGACGAGAAACTTGGGCTTGCGCTTGTTGACCGGCAACGGCGACAGCATCACGTTGATCTGCTTGCCATTCAGCTTCGGGTCCGCATCGGGGTGCCCCATGGTGGCGAGCTCGCCGAGCGCCCGCTTCATCACGTCAAACCCCATCTCGGTGTGCGCCATCTCGCGGCCGCGAAACTTGAGCCGGAGTTTCACCTTGTTGCCGTGGTCGAGAAATTCCTCGGCGTGGCGGATCTTCGTGAAAAAGTCGTGCTGCTCGATGCGCAGGGTGAACTCGATCTCCTTGATCTTGCCGGCCGCGGGCTTGCTGTGGGCGTGCTTCTTCTGTTCCTCGTAAACGTATTTGCCGAAATCCATGATGCGGCACACGGGCGGCGTCGCGTTGGGCGCGACTTCCACCAGATCGAGGTTGAACTGCAGGGCCAAAGCGATGGCCTTCGGCGTGTCCAGGACACCCAGCTGGCGGCCTTCGGGGCTGATGACACGAACCTGGGGTGACTTGATCCGGAGGTTGCGGCGGATGGCGGCGAACGGGTCGTTGTTGCGACGCGAGTCGCGGTTATAGGGGGTGCGGCCGCCAGGCGAAGAAGAAGGTAGTGCCATTCAGGAGGGTGGGAGTGCTTGGTAAATGAGTCGGGGGTGTTTTTGCGGCTAACCCCGGGGATGACAACACCTATTTAGAGGGAAAATCGACGCTTCAGACATTGAAACTCTCCCCGCAGGAACAGCTGGCCTTGGCGTTCGGGTTGGAAAATTTGAACCCCCCGGCGACCATTTTGTGCGAGTAGTCGAGCTGGGTGCCCTTCAAGTAGAGCGCGGTCTTCGGGTCGACCACCACCGGCACCCCGGCCGTACGGACCAAGATATCGCCTTGGCGGGCCCCGGTGACGAATCGAAGCTTGTAACTGAGCCCGTTGCAGCCGCCGCCGGTGATGGCGATGCGGAGAAATTCGCCCTGCCGCTCACGCGCGATCAATGCCGCGACTTTGCTGCCCGCATCAGCGGTCAGGCGGATGAGGTTTTCGTTACCTTCGCGGACGCCCTCGGGCAAAGTGGTGACTGTGGTCAAATCTGGCACAGCTGACACTTAGTGCCCGGTCCGGGACTTTATCAAGCGTCGCGCGACACTGACGGCGTTGGCGAAGCTGCGCGGGCTGGCCTTCCCCTGCCCTGCGATGCCGAAGGCCGTGCCGTGGTCGGGACTTGTCCGCACAAAGGGCAGCCCAAGTGTGACATTCACGGCTTCATCGAAGTCGATGGCCTTGAGCGGCGCGAGACCCTGATCGTGATACAGCGCCACAACGACATCGAACTCGCCCCGCAACGCGCGGGCAAAGAGCGTGTCGCCCGGCTGGCAGGGAGATAACGTGGGAAATTCCGCCCGGAGATGATTGAGCGCAGGATCGATAAAATCCTTTTCCTCGTAGCCGAGCAGTCCGCCTTCACCAGCATGCGGATTAAGCCCGCATACGCCGATGCGCGGCGCAGCGATTCCGTCCGCCCGGGCCAGCGCATCCGCCGCTGCGACGGTGCGGTGAAGCAGGTGCGGACCGAGCAACCGGGCCACCTGGTGCAACGGCACGTGCCAGGTTGCGAGCACGACCCGGAGTTTGCCGCCGCAAAAAGCCATGACCGGGTCGCCGCCCCAGCGCGCCGCGAAAAATTCCGTCTGCCCTGGAAACGCGTAACCAATCTTCGCCAGGCCACCCTTGCTCACCGGGCCCGTGACAACGCCGGCGAATTCGCCGCTCCGGCAGCCCTGCGCGGCGCGCTCCATCGCCGCCCACGCCACCAGGGAGCTTTCGCCGGTCGGCTGACCGGGCGCCGCAGAGTATTCCTCCAACCCGACGGCGACTTTCTCTGCTGTCGTGTCGAGAGAAGCAAGCCAGTGCGCCGGGCCGATGACCGTCACATCGCGTGTTTCGTCGGCATGCGTCCGGAGCCAGGCCGCGATGATCTCGGGCCCGACTCCTGCCGGGTCGCCGCAAGTGAATGCGAGTTTAACTGGCATCTTCTGTGGCGGCGACCGCATGGTGGGACGGCCGGGCAAAGCCGCGCTTGCCGGCCGCGAAAAATTCCAGAAACCGTCGGGCCTCGTCACTCCGCACCCCCGCGGCCAGCAACGCCGCAGCGGAGTCGCGTGGATCGCCTCCCCCAAACACGCGCAAATAACAGTCTTTGATTTCCCTGATCGCCTCCCGGCTGAACTGGCGGCGCTTCAGGCCGACCAGGTTGAAGCCGGGCACCTCGTCGCGTTCGGCCACCATGAGGAAGGGCGCCACGTCCCGGGTGATGCGCGCGAGGCCACCCACCATCGCACTCTCGCCGATGCGACAAAACTGGTGGATCCCCGCGCCGCCGCCAATGAAGGTGAATGCGCCCACTTCGACGTGGCCGGCGAGCATGACATTATTGGCCAGCACGACATCGTCGGCCACCACGCAATCGTGCCCCACATGCACATTGGCCATGAGAAAGCAGCGTGCGCCAATAGTCGTGGCCTCGCCGGCATGGATCGAACGGTTGACCGTCACGTGCTCACGCACGACGGTGCCCGCGCCAACCCGCACGCCCGAAACCGTGGCCGGGTCGAACTTGAGATACTGCGGGTCACCGCCGATGACGGCAAAGGGATGAACCACGACGCCTTCGCCGAGCACCGAATGCTTTTTGATAATGGCGTGGGCCTGGACCATGCAGCCTGCGCCGAGTTGAACGCCGTCCTCGATGATGGCCGTGGGATGAATCATGCCGGAGACGATTTCTTTCGTGGCCCGGAGTGCCGCTCGGCAATCAGGTCGAGTTGCGCGTCCTTGAGCAGGTCATAGTTTTTCAATATGCGGATGACCTGCAGCGTGTCAGACTTGCCGTAGCTCTTGTTGATTTCCACCCGCTCGATGATGTCGAGCAGCATGGAGCGGAAAGAGATGATGGCATCGATGCCGTGTTCCTTGAGCATGGCCACGCTTTGCGAACGGAAAGGCTCGGCCGTCGGCAGACTGGGCAGCACCAGAATCTTCGTCACATCCGGGGCATTGCCCGGCTCCTCGGCATCCACCGGGAAAAACCGGGTCACCTCCTTGAGCACATTTTCCTCGAGGAAGCGGAAGATTTCGGGGCTGCTTTTCAGCATGTTCGGGGTGAAACGGCCGGTGTGCCAGCCCTTGACCACCACGATGGCCCGGTGGATATAGGACAGTTCGTTCGCGAAGAGGAAAAAATCGGGCCGGCGGGAGCTGCGGACGTAGGCGGGATTATAGACCACCAGGTCAACCTCCTCGTCCCCGGTTTTACGCCGGGCCTGCACCTGGTATTTGCGCACCTGCCGGACCAGGAAGCCGTTTTGCTCAAAATACTCGCGGACAATGCCTTCGTCGATGGCTGACATGAATCACAATCTAGCCATTTATGCGGTGATAGCACTTCAAAACTTAGCCGGCACCCAGCTCGCGCCAGACGGATTCGACCACGGCCGGGTCGATATCAGACTGTGTGACCGCCTGGCCAAGGTGTTTGAGCACGACAAAACGCAGCCGCCCCGCACGTACTTTCTTGTCATGCTGCATCGAAGCCATCAGGGCGGCCGGTGGCAGCGGTTCACGCAACCGGACCGGCAGAGCATGCGCCAATAAGGTCCGGTCGATGCGCTGCACATCGGCAAAAGGAAGGTAACCAAGTCTGTGTGACAGCCGGGCGGCCCCGGCGAGTCCGACGGCCACTGCTTCGCCATGCAAATAGGCGGCGAAGCCGGTAACTTGTTCCAAGGCGTGCCCGAAGGTATGCCCGAGATTCAGAAGTGCACGACCGCCTTCGGCCGCCATCTCTCGTTCGTCCGCTCGTACGATTTCCGCCTTCATTTCGCAACACCGGTGGATGACCGCCGGCAACCCGACATTGCGTGGGTTCAGGGTGTTTTGTTCGATCCGGGCAAACAGCGCGGCATCACCCAACAATCCGTATTTGATCACCTCGGCCACGCCGGCGGCAAATTCCCTGGGCGGCAAAGTCTGCAGGAAATCAGTGGCAATATAAACCGCCCGGGGATGATGAAAGGCCCCGACCAAATTCTTCCCGGCGGAAAGATTCAACCCGGTCTTCCCGCCCACTGAACTGTCCACCATCGCCAGAAGTGTCGTCGGCACCTGCATGTATTCGATACCACGCAGATAGCTGGCGGCGGCAAATCCCCCCAGATCACCCGTCACCCCTCCACCGACAACCCAGAGGACCCCTTGGCGGGAAATCTGATTTGCCGCCAAGAATTCCAGTACCTGACCAAATACCTCCAAGGATTTCGATTTCTCTCCCGAATCGACTGTCAGACGGGGGATCGCTCCAAAACCCTGCGAAAGAAAACTCGCCTGCGCTTGAGCCACACCTTTGTCAGTGAGCAGCACTGAAGGGCATCCGGAACTTGCCAGCTCCTCAACTCTCCCCTGTATCGCCGACCCGGTATTCGTTGAAAAATGGATCGGGTAGCTGCGTGCCCCCAAAGTAACCGTGAGTCCCTGTACCATAGATACGTTTAAAACCAGCCACTTGCATAGGTCAATGACCGTTGATTAAACATTATGAGACATATTCTCATTTAACGCTTTGACATGACACTCTGTCTCATGAGCGTATTAATCCACTCGAATAAAATCCCATGCCATTTATTAGCTGGACCGCACCAACACGAGGGCAACCGATCCAAGCGACCCTACCCGGATCATGCAGACCGGCAGCACCAGGACGGACGGCTTAGAAACCGGCTTGAGTGGAAGCATCACCAAGGCATGGAGCGTGACCGGTGGCTACGCCTATTAGGACGCCTTCATCCGCCGCGCCACCACTGCCGCTGCCGCCGGCGCGCAAGTCGCCGAAGTGCCACATCACAATTTCTCCCTGTGGACCAAATACCAGGTTCTCCCGAAACTGGGCGTCGGCCTCGGGGTCATTTACCGCTCAGATATGTTCGCGGCAATTGACAACACAGTCACTGTGCCCGGCTATACCCGGGCCGATGCCGCGATTTTCTACTCCCTCACTCCCAAGCTGCGGCTGCAGGCGAATGTCGAAAATCTCCTCGACCGGAAATATTATCTTAACGCGGACAGCAACACCAACATCTCTCCGGGTACGTCACGGGTTCTGCGGATTGCAATCACCGTAAATCTTTAAGACCGCCGAAAGCCCTTACCTCCTTGAACAAAAGTGTTTCACTCCAGAAATCAACTGGGGGATGAACACTAGCAGCCTGGGCTCGTGTTGCTCCGTCTTGTGACGATGCTGGATGGATGCTTCCACGAGCACCATGGGCCATTGGCGGATTGTTGCTGTTGACCGTCGTCGTTGGTGCAGCACATGAAACTGACGATCCATGGATCCACGGTGTCTTCACGGGAAGGTCACCGCGCCCGATCTCCGTGGAGGAAACCACCGCCTGGCAGCAAGCCAGTGAAATTGCCGGGCTAACCCCTGGAGCGTTTGTGCTGGTCGGATCCGGTGAATCCATGCAGCCGCTCTATCCGTCCGGCACTATTTTGGTTATGCAGCCGCTGCCCTATGATGCCCTTGAGCGAGGCCAGACCGCGCTTTACCGCAGCAAGGGACACAAGGTCGTGGCGCATGTGCTGGTCACGAAGGTGCGTGATGGCTGGCGGGTCGCCGGCCTGAACAACCGGGTTCACGACATGGAACCCGTGCAAGGGGAAAATCTCGTCGGTGTGATTATTGCCGCGTTCAAGCCGTTGCACAGCGGCAGTCTGGTTTTGGTTGCTTCCGCCAACCATTAGCTGCCCCGCGGCGGCAGGGCCCAACGGAGAAATTCGGGCAGGGCCCGGGCCCAGGTGGACTCGTGGTGTTCGCCGCCCTCCATTTGGTGGTAGGCCATGTCCGTACCCCGTTGAAACCCCTTGGCTTCCAGTTCGTCCATCAACTCCAGTGTGTCTTGAATCGCATCGATGATACCGTTGCCGTCACGGTCCGCGGATTCGTCCCGTGTGCCGGCCTCGAACCACAGGCGCAACGCCGGTTTGCTCGCTGCCGCGCGCACCTTCCGGTGCGCAATCCGGCTCGTCTGCTGCACCACCGCGCTGGAGTCGTCCGCCCGCCACCACAAAGAACCCGAGAAAACGCCGGCGAATCCGAACACCCGCGGCCGCCGCCAGGCCGAGTCGAACGCGCACAGCCCGCCCATCGAGGCTCCGAAAATCCCCGTGCGCGCCGGTTCTTCGGCCACGTGGTAGCGCTCGCGGATCGACGGCAGCACCATGCCCGTCAGCAGATCCTGAAACGCTTTGGCCTGCCGCCCGCGTCCCGCGAAGTCGGGCGTGTCCGCCGTGCCGTATTCCTCGATTCGCTCGCGCGAGGCGGGTACCGCCACGACCACCACCGGCTCGATCTGCCCCGCGCCAACCAGTTCATCCAGCGTTTCCGCGAGCTGCCACTGGGGCATGGTCTGGCCGTCGAGCGCAATCAGCACGGGATACGCCCGCCGGCGGCTGTCGTCGTAATGCAGCGGCAGATAAACCTTCACGGGGCGCGGGGTCACGCCCCGCACCGCCATGACTCCCGTTTGCTCGACGCGCGAATGACCGGCGGACCGCCGCGACCACCATTTGCTCAAGCCACTCATGTCCGCGCTTCAGCCTGGCCCAAGAACATGACGGGTTGAAAGGTGATGTTTCGCCACATGTCCTGGATTTGAGTTGCTTCGCCTGCCGTTGTCGACTCCGCGCGGAATGTAACTGCGGCAGCAGTTTGCTTTTTACTCGTCGAGGTGGAAACCGGGGCAATTCCCCGCGGGCCCTGCCTGTGCGCTTGCGCTTCGTCCGATTCGCTGCCCAAATCCGCGGCCAATGAGTTCGACGCCCACTACCCCGTCTGCTCCCGTTGTCCATGATGCGAGCGGAATCTTCGGCCAGCCCCGCGGCCTCACCAATCTGTTTTTTACCGAACTGTGGGAACGCTTCGGCTACTATGGCATGCGCGCCCTGCTTACTCTCTTCATGGTCGCCCCGATCGCAAAGGGCGGGCTCGATTTCAACACCAAGGCCGCGGGCCTCATCTACGGCACCTACACGATGAGTGTCTACATGCTGTCGATCCCGGGCGGCTTCATTGCCGACAATTTTCTCGGGGGCCGCGCCGCCGTGCTCTGGGGCGGCATCATCATCGCCCTCGGCTACTTCACCCTCGCCATTCACTCGATGACTGCGTTCTACACCGGCCTTGCGCTGGTGGCCTGCGGCACGGGCCTGCTCAAGCCCAACATCAGCTCCATGGTCGGCTCGCTCTACAGCCGCGAGGATCCCCGCCGCGACGCCGGTTTCTCCATCTTCTACATGGGCATCAATGTCGGTGCTTTCCTCGCCCCCTTGATCACCGGCTGGCTGGCGCAAAGCGACGCCTTCAAAGGAATGCTCCAGGGCTGGGGCTTCGATCCCGCCCGCTCCTGGCATTGGGGTTTCGGTGCCGCCGGTGTCGGGATGACCATCGGCTTGATCGTCTATCTGCTCCAGCAGCACCGCCTGGCCAACGTAGGGCACGCGCCGGCCGCCGACATTCCCCGCCCGTGGGGCAAACTCGCTGGCGTCCTCACCGGCGCGGCAGTGGTGTTCGGTCTCGTACGCCTCTCGGACACGGACCCGAAGTTCGAGTGGATCCGTTACGGATACGTCCTCCTCCCGGTGCTCGCCATCCTTTGGTTCGGTACGCGTAACGACCCGAATCTGAAACGATTCGCCGCCATTTTCGTGTTCTCCCTCGCTGCCATCATTTTTTGGGCGATCTTCGAGCAGGCCGGTTCCACCATCCAGCTTTTTGGCGACCAGCTCACCAACAATGTGATCTTTGGCTACAAGTTCCCCTCCGCGTGGTTCCAGTCGGTCAATTCGATCTGGGTCATTTCGCTTTCGCCGGTCTTCGCCTGGGTCTGGGTGAAACTCGGTGACCGTCAGCCCTCAAGCCCGATGAAGTTTACCATCGGCCTGTTTTTCCTCGCCCTGTCATTCCTGCTGATGGTTCCCGCCGCCCGGCTCACCGGCGAGGGCAAAGTCAGTCCGCTGTGGATTGTTGGTGTGTTCTTCCTGCAGACCGTCGGCGAACTTTGCCTGAGCCCCGTCGGCTTGAGCACACTCACCAAACTCGCGCCTGGCAATTTTGTCGGCCTGGTCATGGGCATCTGGTTCCTCGCCGCTTCGCTGGGCAACAAACTCGCGGGAGTGCTGGCCGGTGAATTTACCGCCACCGACGCTCCGGCCCTCGCCGCTTTCTTCGAGAAACAGGTCCTTTGGGTTGGTGTCGCAACGGTTGCCCTGCTCGCCATAGTTCCTTGGGTCAGGAAGCTGATGGGCAGTGTGCGCTGAAGTTTTCCGGTGCGGATAGCAAAACAGGCGCGGTTTGCTCCGCGCCTGTTTTTCACTGCAATGTCTAACCCCCGGAAGGATCAGGGCTCGCGCACGTACAACGGGCCAGTCAAACATGCGCGAGCCCCTTTTTGGTCACCTCTCGCACCTGTTGCCAGGGGCGAAACTCGCAGCGCCATAAAAGCATTTCGCGCGATTTCATTGGAGCCGCCAAAAAGCCTAAATTCAGGTGGTTACATCGTCCGATGCTTGCCATTCATTTGAAACACGCTCCGCGTACACCAATTGAAATTACCGCCAGCGTGTTCGTGGAAAGGATTTCGGGTGCCGCCACCAAGTCTTTGGCGTGAACCAAGAAACGCTTCGATATTGTGAACCGTCCGGGCGTCCGTGGTATTTTCACCGCTGGCCTTGACGAATCGGGCTTGATGACCACCTTTTTTGCCGTGGGCGTTTCCTCTGCCAGACTCCGCGCCTTGCCGCCGCCAGCGATACGCTGGGCGGCAATCTTTTGTGCGCTGACCATCTGGGTGCTTGGCGTGCTCGCCATCAGCCCGCAACTTCACGCGGCCCTGCATAGCGATGCGGATCATCAGGACCACACGTGCGCCGTCACTCTTTTCAACCACGGCGTCGATGATGGGACAACGCAAACCGCATTAGCGATTGAGCCCTTGGTATGTTTGGAGGACGTCGTGACCCGGCCGGCGGCCCGGCTCGTGGCGGCCCCGCGCTACTGGCTGCTGCCAGGACGCGCTCCGCCTGTTCGCTGAGTCAGCATCGGTGTGACCGGACCTGTGGGTCCGTCGCTTGAATTGCGTCGTGTCCCTTACGGGACGCGGCGCGGACTTCTTCCAACTGCAAACTCAGCCATGAATATCCATTTTCGTTCACTTATTATTTCTCTTCTTGTCAGCGGCCCCTGCTTGCAGGCCCAGCCCGCTGCTTCACCCGCCGGCACCAGCGATGAGCCGGAAGGCGGGAAACTCCTCCTCGATCCGTTCATCGTAAACGGCAGACTCGACCAGGCACGCGAGAGCATCGTGCCCGAACTGGGCGCATCATCATTTCACATCGACATGCTGCAAATCCAGGTTTTGCCCCAAGGTGCGGATGCGCCCTTCAACCAGGTGCTCTTGCGCGTGCCAGGCGTCGCCGCGGACTCGGCGGCCAACGGCGATCTCCACGTCAGGGGCGAACACGCGAACCTGCAGTATCGCATCAACGATGTGTTGCTGCCGGAGGGCATTTCCGGTTTCGGCCTGGAACTCGATCCGCGCTTCGTCAGCAGCCTGCAGTTCATCACCGGCTCGCTCCCGGCACAGTATGGCTTCCGCACGGCGGGCGTCGTGGACATCCATACCAACAGCGGCTCGAGCAACCCGAGCGGCGGGGTCTCCCTGTATGGCGGCAGTTTCGACACCATTCGCCCGAGCTTCTCCTCGAGCGGTTTGGTGGGCCAGGTGAGTTACTTCATCGATGGCAGTTACGACCACAATGATCTCGGCATTGAAAATCCAACCGCCAGTGCCCGGGCAATTCACGACACGACAAATCAGAGCAAGTTGTTCTCCTATTTTTCGCGCCTGCTCAACGATCAAAGCCGCCTGACCGTCATGCTGAGCGCGTCCGACGGCAAATTCCAGGTTCCCAATACTCCGGGCCTTGATGCCGGCACCTCCCCGGACGGCACACCCTGGGTACCGGGGAACTTTGACTCCGTCCTCCTGAATGAAAATCAGCATGAGCAGAACTATTTTGGCGTCGTCAGTTATCAGAAATCGGTTGCCGATCTGAATTATCAAGTTTCTGTCCTGGGCCGGGACAGCCGGGTGCATTTCACTCCCGATCCGGTCGGCGACCTTTATTTCAACGGGGTGGCCAGTGACGTGGCCCGCAGGCTCCAGTCAGCCGGCTTGCAGGTCGATTCCAGTTACGGGCTCGGCGACCGGCACACCGTTCGCGCTGGCGCAATGCTACTGCACGAATCCGCCACCACCGACGCTTCCACGACCGTCTTCCCGGTGGATAATAATGGTGATGCCACCGGCCCGGCCTTTCCGATCGAACAGAGCCAAAAACTCCACGGCTTGTTTGCCGGCGCATATCTGCAGGATGAATGGAAGATCACCAGCCGGTTGACACTGAACGCCGGGGCGCGTTTCGATATTTTTAGTTCGTCTTTTGACGACGAGACCCAGTTCAGTCCGCGCCTCAATCTCATCTATAAGGCATCGGACTCGACGACCCTGCATGCCGGTTATGCGCGTTATTTCACCCCGCCGCCGGTGGAAAACGTGCCCGGCAGTACTGTGGCCAAATTCGACGGCACTTCAAACGCGTCGGCCCTGAACCAGGATGATCCGGTCAAGGCCGAACGGGCCAATTATTTTGACGCCGGCGTCAG
Source organism: uncultured Oleiharenicola sp. (assembly GCA_964492635.1). Lineage (GTDB taxonomy): Bacteria > Verrucomicrobiota > Verrucomicrobiia > Opitutales > Opitutaceae > Lacunisphaera. The sequence continues at coordinate 16,572 of CAZBLQ010000018.1, read as the reverse complement.
CCAGAAACTGGGGCCCGGATTGCAGCTGGGCGTGGACGGCTACTATAAACGGGCAAAGAACCAGCTTGATGACGGCTTGTTTGGCCAGACCCTCATCCTCTCTGCCTTCAACTACGCCCAGGGAGAGATTTATGGCGTGGAACTGACCACCTCCTATGCCCACGGCGGCTTCTCCACATACCTGAACCTCGCCCACTCGGTCGCAAAAGGTAAGGACTGGATTTCTTCGCAGTTCCTCTTCGACCCGACCGATCTGGCCTACGTGCACTCCCATTGGATCGCGCTGGACCACGACCAGACCCTGACCGGCTCCTTCGGTATGTCGTATCACTGGACCAAAAGCCGGGGCGACTCGCGGATCTATGTCGACGCGCTCTACGGCAGCGGTCTGAGGACCGACGCCACGGCGCCCGACGGTTCCACCATCCCCAATGGCGGAACTGTTCCTTCATCCTTTACGGTCAGCGCCGGCGCAGAAAAAAGTTTCAAGGTGGGGAAAAACCGGTTTTTGAAAGTCCGGCTCGATATTGTGAACCTCGCGGACAGGTCGTACGAGTTGCGCGACGGCTCCGGCGTCGGCGTCAACGCCGCGCAATACGGCATGCGGCGGGGTTTCTTTGGTTCGGTCGGCTACACCTTCTAGATATTATCCGAACCTTGGTTTCACCCGCAGAGGCGCTGCTCCGTGCTGCGTCACTGCGGTCCGGTCAATTTTGCTTGCGGGGCCCCACCTCGCCCAAGATCAAATGTCTGCCTGCAGCGGCCTTTGCTCAAGCGTGACGCCGTTGACCCGCCAGCCGTCTTCCTCCCGCACCAGCCAGTAACGGTAAACCGTGCTGCGCTTTTGCCGGTCCTGCACGGCCACGGTGATCTGCGCTTCCTGCCCATCCCGGTCGCGGACGACTCCGAGGTCCGCGCCGCTCGACCGCAGCAGCGGCGCATAGCCGCGCCGGATCACCGCCGCATAAATTCCAACATCGAACTGCGCCTTGATGCCGGCCGAAGCCAGGGCGTAGGCCGCCGGGAAATTCCCCGCCCGCAAGGCGGCCAGTTGCGCCTCCACCACGGTGCGCACCTCGTCGCGGGTTTTCTTCGGGCTGAGCCGCATCTCCGGTTCCGCAGCGCTCGCAAACATGAGCAGGCCGAAGAGGAATAAAGCGCCCCAGCAGGTCATTCTGCGCGCCACGAAGAATACAGCAGCATAGCCGCCGGCAGACATCATTCTGGATTCTTCGCTGCACTCAGAATGACAATTCATCGCCGTATCCGTGCTCATCTGGGAAATCCGCCGCAGTTCCTACGCCTCCAGGCCAAAGACCGCCCGGGCATAATTTTCCGCCGAGAACGGCTGCAGGTCGTCCGGTTGTTCCCCGAGCCCGATGAAGTAGATCGGGATTTTCAACTGCCGGTAAATCCCCACCAGCGCACCGCCCCGGCTGGTGCCGTCGAGCTTGGTCACGACCAGCCCGGTCAGCCCGAAGCTCTGGTGAAACACCCTGGCCTGCTCGATGGAGTTTGCGCCAAGGCTGCCATCCACCACCAGCCAGCGGTGCTGCGGAGCGGTAGCGTCGATCTTCTGCAGTACGCGGCGGATCTTCGCCAGCTCCTCCATCAGGTTTCCTTTGGTGTGCAGCCGGCCCGCCGTGTCCACAATCAACCAGTCCTTGCCGCGCGCCTTCGCCGCCTGCCAGGCGTCAAAAGCCACGGACGCCGCATCCGCGCCCGCGTGGCTCGCCACCAGGTCGATGCCCAGCCGGTCGGTCCAGCTCCTCAACTGCTCCACCGCCGCCGCGCGGAACGTGTCGCACGCCGCCACGAGCACCGACTGGCCGTCGCCCTTCAGCTTGTAGGCGAGCTTGGCTGTCGTCGTCGTCTTGCCCGAGCCGTTGACGCCGATCATGCAGATGACTTGGGGATTTTTTGGTGGAATGCGGCTTCCGGCCGCGTTTTCCGAACCCAGCCCGTCCGGAGTCCGGGCTCCGCCAAGTTCCAGCACTCCTTCCGCACCGGTGAGCACCCGGCGCAGCACCGCCGCGCCGATGACCGCCGCCTGCTGCCCTTTCAGCCCGGCATCATTCCGGTAGGCGGTTTTGATCTCCTCCAAAATCTCCGTCGTGGTTTCGACGCCGAAGTCCGCCGTGTAGAGCGCCTCCTCCAGTTCCTCGAGTGAGGCCGCATCGATCTTCCTTCCACCGAAGAGCCCGTGCGTCTTCGTCGCGATGGCCGAGACGGTCTTGGCCAAGCCCTCCTTGAATTTCTTGAAAATGGAAAACATGGAAAGACTGCCCGCGAATCACGCTAATTGAAGCCAATCATCAGCCATTCGCATCATTGGCGGGTGATAATCACTCCACCGTCGGCTTGCGGGCGTCGCGGCCGAGTTTGTCCTTCATGCGATCGAGCACGCCGTTGATGAACCGTTTCGCGTCCGCGCTGGAATATTGCTTGCTCAGGTCGATGGCCTCGTTGATCGAGACGACCGGCGGGATGTCCTTGCGGTGCAACATCTCGAACATGGCGAGCCGCAGGATGGCGAGGTCGATCTTGGCGACGCGCTCAAACTCCCAGTTGTGGGCGAGCGTCTTGATGTGGCCGTCGAGCTCCGCCACGTGCTCGATCGCCCCATGGATCAGCTCCTCGGCAAAGGCGTAGTGGTCGCGCGGCTTTTCCATGTGCTCGAAAAACAGCCGCAGGTCCTCGGTCAGGCTGGCGGGCTGGTTGACGCTCCAGGCGTAGAGATACTGGAACGCCGCGGCCCGGCATTCCCGGCGCTGGGTGAACTGGCTGCTCATGATTTCTCCCCGATGCTGCGTTTCAACGCCGCCATTTCGAGCGCGGCGCGCGCAAACTCCACCCCGCGGCTGATGGTGCCGCGACACCGCGTTTCCGCCTGTTCCAGGTTGTCCGCCACAATCACACCGTTGATGACGGGGATGCGCGTGGCGAGCGCCACCTGCTGCAGGGCCTGGGAAACGCTCCGCCCCACCATATCGTGATGGCTGGTGTCTCCGCCGATCAACACGCCGAGGGCGATGATACAGTCGCGCCGGCCGACGTGCGCCAGCCATTGGGCCGCCACCGGCACTTCGTGGGAACCGGGCACGCGGACCATCTTGATGCGCTTTGCCTCCACTCCCGCCGCGGTCAGCTCCTCGAACACGGTGCCCAGCAGGGCATCCACGAGGGCGGGATTGTAACGCGCCGCCACGATGCCGAAGGAAAACGGGGCACCGTTCAGGGAAATGGGCGGAGGTGCGGAGAGACTCATGGAATTTTGGATTCTTGTTTCTTGATTGTCGATTGAAGGGCATCCCCCGCCAACCGACCAGGCCAGGCCCCAGCCAAAACCGGGAATCGCGAATCGAAAATGTTCATACGGGGATCTGTTCCACGATCTCGAGCCCGTAACCGTCGAGACCCACAACGCGGCGCTGGGAGTGCGCCAGCAGCCGGATTTTTCGCAGGCCGAGCGAGGTCAGGATCTGGGCGCCGATGCCGTAGTCGCGCAGATTCGCCGGCCCACCCCCGGCCGGCCGTTCCTCACCGAGCAGGGCGTTTTGCATCCGGCCGGTCTGCTCCATGTAAACAATGACCCCGTGACCCGCCCGGGCCACCTGCTCCAGTGAGGCCAGCAGCGAATGGTGGCTGTCCATGCCCTTCGCGTGAAACACGTCGCTCAGCAAATTCTCGGTGTGCACCCGCACGAGCGTGGGTGAGGCGTCGAGCTGGCCCTTGGTGAAGGCCAGGTGGTGTCGGCCGTCCACTTTGCTGAGAAAGATGTGCAGCTGGAACTCGCCGTATTCGGACAGGAACGGTCGCTGCGTCACCCGCTCGACCAGTTGCTCGCGTTTCGCCCGGTATTCGATGAGCTGCGCGATGGAGATCATCGGCAGACGGAAACGGTGTTTGAATTCAAGCAGTTGGGGCAGGCGCTGCACGGTGCCATCGTCGTTCACCAGTTCGCACAAAACGCCGGCCGGCGACAGACCGGCCAACACCGTGAGGTCCACGGCGGCCTCGGTATGCCCGGCCCGCTCGAGCACGCCGCCGGGACGGGCGCGCAGGGGAAAGACATGGCCGGGCTGCACCAGTTGCTCGGGCCGGGATTTGGGGTCGGCCAGGATGAGGATCGTCTGCGTGCGGTCGAAGGCGCTGATGCCGGTGGTGATGCCTTCAGCCGCATCCACACTCGCCGTAAAATCGGTCCGCTGCACTTCGCGATTCTGCTGCACCATGGGCCCCAGCCCAAGTCGCCGCAATTGCGGCTCCATCATTGGTACGCAGACGATGCCGCTGCAGTAGCGGATCATCATGTTGACTTTCTCGGGCGTGGCCTTGGACGCCGCCATGATCAGGTCACCCTCGTTCTCCCGGCCCTCGTCATCCGTCACGATCACCAAGCCGCCCGCCGCGATCGTCTGGATCGCGGTCTCAACGGAATCAAAGGTCGGATGGGTGGACATAACGTAGAGGGTCAACATTTGCATCCTGCACGCCACTGTCAAATCCCAGTGCAGACCGGGAATAAGCCGGTTTGGCTGGGTCGGGCGTGAATTCCGCTCCGCACCACGGAAGACTTCGCGGTGACGGGATTCACCGGCCTGCCCAAACCGGACCCAACCTGAATGACAGGCTCAGCCGTGGAACTGAACCGTATAGGTCTCCACCGCCTTCGCCTCGTCACCCTCGCCCTGCAACAGCGTTAGGTGGATAATGAAATTTAACGGCGGCACGACCGTCTTCTGGCCGACAAGGGCGTTCCCGCTGGAGTTGAGCACGGTGCGGTTGTCCCCGGCCACGGAACGCAGATTGGGCCAGCGGGCGGTCGCCCGGGTCACATCCGGCGTCATGAGCTTTTTCTTCTTGTCGTAAAAGGAGAGCTTGAAGTTGCCGTCCACCACCTCGAGCGAGAGGTAGGTACCGTTGGCCCGCGGAATGTTTACTCCCGGGATGATCGGCTCGGGAGCCGGCTTTTTCTTATCGTCCTTCTTGACCGTCGTCGTCGTGGTGGTGGATTTCGAGTCCGTTGGTTTGACGTCGGATGCCTTGGTGCCCGTGGGCGCAGTAGTCGTGGTCGGAGTCGTGGTAGTTGTCGTCGTGGTCGGCGGGGTTTGGGCCGAAAGCTGGCCGGCGGCTAAGAGAAGGGCGGCAAAGGCGGCAAGAGTCTTCATGCCGCTAATTTAACGCACCCGCCGCTTCGCGCAAGCTCCTGCTGGCCTCGACCCTCGTTATTGGCGCAATTTCGCACGTATTTCACTCCACCGGGCCAGCCGTTCCGCAATGCCCGCCTCGGCCCCGGCCGTCTTCGGCCGGTAAAGCTTGAGCGGTTTCTCCAGATAAGCCTGCCCGGAAATCGCCTCCGGATAGTCATGGGCGTATTGGTAACCCTGGCCCAGTCCCATCCGTTTGCTGGCCTGTCCTCCTTTGTCGCGCAACGGTAGCGGCACGGCCTGCACCGGCTGCTCGGCCAGCACCCGCCTCGCCTCGCCGAGCGCCAGGGTGGCCGAGTTGCTCTTCGGGGCCGTGGCGATGTAGAGCGTGGCGTGGGCGAGCGTCAGTTCCGCTTCGGGCAGCCCGATGAAATCACACGCGTGATGCGCCGCCACCGCCAGGGGCAGGGCTTGCGGATCGGCCAGCCCGACATCTTCACTGGCGAGAATCACCAGCCGCCGCGCGATGAAACGCGGGTCTTCACCGCCGGCCAGCATCTTTGCCAGCCAGTACATCGCCGCATCCGGATCGCCGCCCCGGCAGCTTTTGATGAACGCAGAAATCGTGTCGTAATGCTCGTCCTCATCGGCGTCGTAACGGATGCGCCGCTCGCGCGCAAACAGCTCCAGTTCCTTGTCCGTGATGGCCGCCTTGTCCGGCAGACTCAGGGCAATCACCTCCAGCGCGTTCAGCGCCCGGCGCAGGTCGCCGTCGCAGAGCACCGCGAGGTCGGCGAGCAGCTTGTCCGTGGCGGCATGGCCGCGCGCCCCCAGCCCGCGCTCTTCATCCGTGAGTGCCTGCCGCAGCACGCCGGCCACCTCGGTGGCCGAGAGCGGCTCCAGCCGGAAGAGGTGGCTGCGGCTGAGCAGCGGCGGATTCACATAGAAACCGGGATTGTGGGTCGTGGCTCCGATCAACCGCACCGTGCCCTCCTCCACGTCGGGCAACAGCAGATCCTGCTGCGATTTGTTGAACCGGTGCAGCTCGTCGATGAACAGAATGGTCCCCGCCTCGGGCTGGCGCCGGGCGAGGGCAAGGATTTCGCGCAGCTCGGCAACGTTCGACATCACGGCGTTCACGCGCACAAACCGGCTCCTGGTCTCGCGGGCGATGACCTCGGCCAGGCTGGTTTTGCCGCAGCCGGGCGGCCCGTAAAACAGCAGGCTGCCGAAACGGTTGCTCGCGATCAGTCGCGGCAGCAGGTTGCCGGGCTTGAGGATGTGCACCTGGCCCACGACCTCCTCCAGCCGGCGCGGCCGCATCCGCGCCGCGAGCGGCTGGCTTGATCTGCGCAGCCCGTCGGGCGAAGCGGGATGGCGCCTGACCTCGGGCCGAGTTTCCTCGCCAAAGAGTGAGCCGGTATCGTCGGTGGAGCGGGCCATGAACCGGGCCACACTGCAACCGCCCCGTCAGAGAAACAAGTTTGAAGGCGGCCCCGAAAGCTGTTCGTTTGCCCTGACGAGCACGCCTGGGCCAAGGCACCATCCCACTCCATGCCTTCGCCTGCTACGCACCTTCGTGCCCCGCTTTTGTGGCTGCTTTTGCCGCTGATGGCCGGCCTCACCGCCGCCCGACTCTGGCCGGCACCCGCATTCGGACTGTGGCCGCTGACACTCGCGGCAGGCGGCTTGAGCCTTGCTGCAAGCGGGCTCGCCCTAAAGTCGGCGCGTTACGCCGGTCTCGTCTGGAGCATATGCCTTTTGCTTTCCGGAGCGCTGGCCGGCTTTGTCTACCTTCATGTCCGGGAGCCCCACTTGCACCTGAGCGAGGACCGGCCGCCCCGGGAGGTCACGGTCACGGTCGAGGTGCTGCAGCTCTTTCCGGCGGCTCCGCCGGCGCGCAGCCAGTCCGGGCTGGGCAGAATTGTCGCGAGCGGTGGAACGGACCGTGAACTGACCGGCTGCCGTGTTTATTTCTCCGCCATCCGCAAAATCAGCGTAGCCCCGCAACGGGCGGCCCGTTACCAGGTGCGCGGCGTCATTGAAACCCTCGCACCATCGCCGGCCGACGCCGGCTTTGACGACTACCTCGACAACCTCGGCATCCGCCAGAAACTCACCCGTGCGCAAATCTTGCGTGAAGAACAGCCGCCCGGCCGGCTCCCGCATTTCTTCAGCCGGTTGCGGAGCCGGCTGGAGATGTTTCTCGGCCGCGGACTGGACCGGCACCCGCAAATCGTCTCGCTCTACCGCGCCATGCTGCTCGGGGAAAAGGCCGCGCTCTCGACCGAGCAGCAGAATGCCTTCATGCGCAGCGGCACGTTCCATATTTTCTGCATCGCCGGCCTCCACGTCGGGGTCATCGCGGTCGCGCTGCAAAGCGCACTGCGCCTGCTCCGGGTGCCCCGCCGGCCGGAGGCCGGGCTCACCTTGCTGCTGCTGTGGCTCTATGTGCAGATCACCGGGGCAAACATTCCCGCCGAGCGCGCCTTTATCATGATCACTTTCTGGCTGGTTTCGCGGGCCTTCCACTGGCCGGGCAACGGGCTGGCGGCCCTCGCCGCCGCGGCTCTCGTCACCCTGCTGCTCGATCCGCTCGAGCTTTTCAGCACCGGCTTCCAGATGTCCTATACCGTCGTGTCGACGCTGGTGGTGATGGGGGTGCCGCTCGCGGAGAAATGGCACGCCGCGTGGCGGCCGTTTTCCTACCGGCCGCGACCGGACTGGCGCTGGTATCACCGTGCGATCAACTGGAGCGGGCGCTGGTTGCTCGGCGCTCTGGCCGCCTGCTGGGCCACGTTTGTCGCCTGCACCCCGTCCAGCATCGGCTATTTTCATCTGTTCTCGCCCGGTTCGCTGGTCGCCAATCTGGCCATCATTCCGCTGGCGTCACTGGCGATCACCGGCGGCTTCCTCTCCCTGCTCTGCGGGCTGGCGGGGCTGCTTTCCCTGAGTGCGCTGTTCAACTCCGCCGCGGCTCTCACCATCATCACCATGGACTGGTTCGTGCAGCACGACGCGGCCGTGCCGGGATTCTATTTCCCGGCGCATTTCACCCGCGGCTGGATGGCGCCCGTCTCACTCGTGGCCATGACCGGCGTCATGCTCGCGTGCCTGTCCGGCCGCTGGTCACCCCGCTACGACGGTTTCTGGCCCCCCGTGCTCGCCATCGCCCTGATCCTTATTTTGGGCGTGAAGTTTGGCTGAATCTGCCAATCCTGCCCCGATGAAAAGCGCCTATGAACTCGCGATGGAACGTCTGGCCAAGGCCGACCCCGCCGCCGCACCGCTGACGGCCGAAAAAAAAGCCCGGCTCGCCGAAATCGACCGCGTCTACAAGGGCAAGACAGCTGAACGGGAGATTTTCCTGAAACAACAACTCGACGCCGCGCTCGGAGACCAGAAATTCGACGAAGCCGATAAAATCCGGAAACAGATCGCGGGCGAGAAAGCCCGGCTGGAGGAGGAACGGGAGCACGAAAAGGAAACCGTGCGCCGCGGGAAATAGCACACCCCGCCCTGCCGGGCACCCGTCTTCCACCGTCGCCAAAGCTATGGTGGACAGGCCAGAGGGGATTGCAATCAGGCGGCCTGAATCCCCTCTATCAAGAGGGGAGGCGCATAGCGCCGGGGTGTGTTACCACGCAAACTCGAACTCGGCCGACAGGGTGTGATGGTCCGAGGCCGGCGTGGGCTTGACCAGATAGCCGGTGGGACGAAGCAGTTTGTTGTAGAAGATATGATCGAGGACGTAGGGGCGCCGCCGCCAGGTGACCTCGGTGGACTGCACGGTCTGGTAGCCGGCGTCGGAGAACTGCTGGATCAGCGACTCGTGATTGCTGACATTGAAGTCACCGGTGAGCAGGGTCGGCGTATCCGCCGACATGCGCAACTGCTCCTCGACGAGCTTGCGCTGGTCGAGGTACATCTCGCTGCTTGAATTGAGCATGAAGAACGCCAGCAGATGGGTGTTGAACAGCCGCACGGAATGCCCCGCGACCGAGGTGGTCGCACCGATGAGCAGGCGGTCGGTCGGGGTTTTTTTTTCGCCAAAAAAGTCAAACTCCACCGGGGGCGACGGCAGGTTCAGGCAGATCTGCTCCCGCAGCGGCGTCTTGGAGAATATCGAGAGGCCGATGCCAAAGGGCAGTTCTCGCGGATCGGGTTTCGGGTAGCTGAAATAACTGTCGTAATCCCTGAATTCCCGTTGCAACCGGGTATAATGCATCGGGGGATTGGACTGCCTCCCGCCGGGCTGCGTCTGCTCCACTTCCTGCAGCATGATGATGTCGGCATTATGCGAGCGGATTTCCTTGATGGTCGCATCCAGTCTGATCGGTGCGTGATCGGGATAAGCGTCATCCCAGATCTGCCCGTATTGCATGTTAAACTGCAGAACTTTGAAACGGGCGCTCATGATCTACCTGGTGCCTTCCGCCACCTTGATGGGGGACGGACGGACAGTGGCTTCACTGGCTTTGTGAAAACAAAGCCGGATAATTCAATCTGGCCACGCGGTTGCACGCCGGCCGTGATTTTCCGAACCTGAGCTCCCGTCCAAAGTGGGCTTCGTTTCCAGACCACCGATTGAGCCGGGCTCAGCCGTGGCGCCTTGATGGCCGCCCCCGGCTGGAAAGTGGTGTTTTTCAGCTTGGCATTCAACGGCGCAGCCGCAACCGCCAGGGTACCGAACGGGGCAAGAAGGGCGCAAATTATCGCTCGACGGAACATGTGTGGGTGTTCGGGAGGCTGGGGCTGGATGTTCGTGGGCGGCCAAACCGCAGCAAGCCTATTCTGGTTCGGCCGTGCCCTCGACCACCCAGTCCTTCGCCCCGGGCACCTGCCGGGTGAATTCCCTCAGCGCCGCACTCAGGTGTTCGGCATAGCGGAAATGCGCCCCCATGCCGGTGCGCAATTCAGCCTCATAGATAAACTTGTCCGCCTGGGTGCTGTGTTCAAAGGGCGTCTGCGCTCCCAGCAGCAGCGAATAAACATAGGCCGGCGAGCCGCGTTCCATCAACTCGCGGGTCAGCCCCGCCTGCTCGTCGAGCAAGGCTTGATGCGCCCCATGGGCGATCTCCGGCGGCAGGTAAAATCCGGCCTGGATCAGCGGCGTGCAGCGGTGGCCCGTCCGGTGGCGGTTGAGGTCGCGCAGCTCCGCGATGGCCATGTTGTTCCACGCAAAAGTAACCCGCATGCGGCGCGTGGCCCGGCCCTGGTAACCGTAGCGGTTGGCGCGATGCCGCAGGGCTTCGGCCACCGGCTGCTCCTCGCGCAGCCAAGGCGGCGTGTCGGCGTCCACCTTCACCCACACCTCATCCGGCAGCGGTTTGGTCGAGAGCCGGGCCAGCCCCAGTTGCAGGCTTTCCGCGAGTTCCTGCTGCGCCTGCGCCTGGTACGATTTTTCGGCCGAACTGTGGCGCATCAGCCGCGGCGACTGCTTGAGCAGCTCGTCGCGGATCATTTTCGCCGCCACCTGCGCCTCGGGCATCGGGAGCGAATCAAGGTGCTTCACCGTCGTGGCCCACATGCGCGAGCTTTGCACCAGGCCGAGGTTGGTGCGCGTGGCCAGGGGAATGAAGTAGCGGGCGCGGTCGAGCGCATAGTTCTTGCGCAGCCGGGTGACCACGGCGGGCTTTGCCTCCTTGGGCAGCCGCACCAGGCCGGGCTCGGCCAGGGCCAGTTTATCCAATCGCTCATATTCGGCGTGATAGGCGGCAAACGCCCGCGCCATCAGCGCCGCCCAGCGCGGGGCGAGGTCCGCCGGAATGCCGATCTCTTCCGCCGCCGGCAGGTTGGCCGCCGACATCGTTATGTAGCGTGTGCTGGACTCCTGGCCGTCGGCCATCTGGGCGATCTCAAAAATTTTATAGGCCAGCCACATCGACACATCGTCGAGGGCGAGGGCCAGCCCGCCCGTCAGCCCGCCGATGGAAGCGTGGCCGTAGTCCACGAACTTCAGGATGCGGTCGATGGATTCGTCGGGATTGGCGATGTCCACCTTTTCCAGGATCTTGGCGAGGCCGTCGTTGCTGCGCGAATAGCGGGCGAGGACGGAGGCGAGCAACTCGGGCGTTACCTTGGGCAGATCAGCGGCCGCGGGCGGCGGTACAATGGCGAGTCCGGTTACCTTCATGCGCGGGCTCACACGAAACAGATTCGCCGGCCGGTGCGAATAAAATTCGCAAGAAACTGGCTCGCAAAAGGGAAGCCCCCTTCTGATGCGATCACCGGGTGAGCTTCGAGGGCCTTGGCAGGACGCGGGCCATGGCGTAATAGTCATGCAACGTCGCTAGTTTGCATTAAAGTGTGCGGTGGTTGGGCCGAAATCTTAGCCCATGTCCCGCTGCCCCACCTGCGCGGCCCTCCGGCTTTGCCTTTGCGCCTGTGCCTTTTTGTGCTTGGCCGCCCTGCCCTGCATGGCGCGGTTGAAGATTGCCGTGCTGCTCAAGGACAAGACCCCGGGATTCTGGGTCCTGGCGGAGAAGGGCGCCCAGGAAGCGGCGCAAGCCCTGGACGTGGAATTGATCGTAAAGGCGCCACCCACCGTGCTCGATGTCTCGGCCCAGTCGCGGTTGCTGGCCGCGCTGGCTGAGGCGAAGCCCGACGTGCTGGTGATTGCGCCAATCAACCCGGAGGCTTTGGCTGGCGCCCTGGGCGAGCTGGCGAAATCCGGCCTGAAGATTGTCACCATTGACACGCAGCTGCCGGAAGGAATCGCGCAGGTATTTGTCGGAGCCGATCAGGCGGTGCTCGGGGATGCAGCGGCAAAGATCTTTCTCTCCCTTGCCCAGGACGGCGAAGAAACCGCCTTGTTGCGCAACAACAGCCTGGATCGCACCGTCCTGGCCCGGGAGGAAAAATTGCGTGAGGCTGTGAAAGCGCGGCCCGGTCTCATTTTGCACAATGACATTTTTGCGAGCAGCGAAAAGGACTCGGAGGATGAGCGGGCGGTTCTGCTGCTGGCCAAATACCCGAAAACAAGCGTGGTCTTCGCCTCGGCCACACGCGGAACGATGGCAACCATCAGGGCCATCCGGGCAAAGGGCCTCGTAGGCAAGGTCAGGGTGGTCGGCTTCGGCACCTATCTTCCTGCGGAGGCCGCCAAGGCTTTTGAGGACGGCATCCTCTATGGTTGGGTGGCGCAGGAGCCGAAGGATTTAGGCGCCAAGGCCGTGCGCAGCGCAGTGGCCCTCGCTCAAGGGCAAAGCGTGGCCCCGGTCGTGCGCCCGGATTATCAACTCGTGACCAGGGATAATTTCCGTTCCTCCGAGGTACAGACATTGTTGAATCCCTGACGGCCAGCGGCAGCGGCTTGCCGCCATCGGTCGCGGCCGGGTTTATTTCACCAGCCAGTTGCTCAGCGGCCCCGGGAAGAAACCCAGCAGCACCGTCGCCAGCGCCAGCACGGTGAGGACCGCCGCACCGAACCACGACGGCGCCAGTGCTGCCGGCCGGGCGGCCTGGTTTTCCGCGGGGAAAGCCGGGCGCCATGACTCGAAGAAGGCGGCCCGAATCCATCCAAAATAATAATAGATCGAGAGCACCACGCCGAGGATCGCCACGACCAGCAGCCAGTAGAGATGCGCCTGAAAGGCGGCGATGAAGAGCAGCAGCTTGCCCATGAACCCCGCCAGCGGCGGAATGCCCGCGAGTGAACCAACCCCCGCCGTCAGCACGGCCGCGAGCAACGGCCGTTCCCTCGCGAGGTGCTCGTAGTCTTCCAGCTCCTGGACGGCATCGTCCGGCCCGGCCAGGTGCGCCATGACGCCGAACACCGCCATCGAAGCCAGCAGGTAGGTGAAAAGATAGAACCAGACCGCGCCCGCCGCCCAGTCGACATAGAACGTGGCCACCACGCCGATGAGCATGTAGCCGGCGTGCGAGACACCGGAGAGCCCCATCAGCCGCTTGGTATTGCGCTGGGTGAGCGCGGAGAGGTTGCCGACGATGATGGTCGCCGCCGTCATCAGAGAGAGCACCGGCACCAGCACACCCTCCAGCGGCGCAAAGACTTTCTGCACCAGTGTCAGCAGCACGGCAAAACCGGCGGCCTTGGACGCCACGGCGAGGAAGGCCGTCACCGGAGTCGGCGCCCCCTGGTAGACATCGGGAATCCAGAGGTGGAAGGGAAACGCGCCGATCTTGAAGGCTACGCCCCCCAGCACGAGCAGCGCGCCCGCGAGGCCCAGGAAGCTGTCGGGATTCTGCTTCAGGAAACCCGCCACCACGCCAAACTCAAAGCCGGTGTGCCCCACCCCATGGTTGGTGACCTTGCCCACGGCACCGTAGAGCAGCACGATGCCGAACAGCATGATCGCCGAGCTGAGCGCACCCAGCACGAGATATTTCAGGCCGGCCTCGAGCGTCAGCGGGTTGTCGCGGAAATAACTCACGAGGATGTAGAACCCGATGGTCACCGTCTCGAGGGCGACGAAGAACATGACAAAGTGGTTGCTCTCCACGAGCAGCATCATCGCCGCCGTCACCACCAGCACGATGTGGTAGAACTCGACCCGCGGCATCCGGGTGCGCGGCAGGCAGAGTGTGCCGAGGAAGCACACGAGCAGCGACGCCAGCGGAAAAAAGATCCGGCCGATCTGGCTGTGGTTGGTCAGGAGGATGAGGCCGCCGAAAAGCTCCTGCCCCTTCCATCCGGTGTTGTAGTTGGCCACCACCGCCACCAGCGCGGCCAGCAGCGCCAGGCCCGTGACGTGCGGAATGAAACGCAACTGCTCCCTCGGCATGATGATTTCCAGCACCAGCAGGCCGAGCGCCGTGCCGGCCAGGATCAGCTCCGGCCAGAGGGCCCACCATTGGTTGGTCTCAGCGACGGTGTGGAGCAATTGGGTCGTCATTGCGGTGGGGAGTCGTGGTGAAAGGACGGGGTGGCGACGGGGACGGCCGCGGGCCGGCTGAGCGCCTCATCCACCGGGTCCGACAGGGCCCGCGGGTAGAAGCCGAAGAAGAGCAGCGCCGCCAGCAGAATGAGCGCGGGCAGCCGCTCAGCCCAGCTGAGATCCTCCGGCGGGTGCTCGGCCGAGACTTTTTGCATGTGCTCGCTCGGCGGACCGAAGAAGACCCGGGCGGCGGCGCGCAGGCCGTAGACGGCCGAGATGACCACGCCGCTCACGGCGACAACGGTGATGCCCGGCGAGAATTTCCAGAGCGCCACGAAGATGGTCAGCTCGCCCCAGAAATTGGCGAAGCACGGCAGGCCGATGCTGGCCATCGTTCCGGCCACGAAGAACGCGGCGAGCACGGGGGTCTTCTGGGCGAGTCCGCCCATGTCCGCCATGTCAAAGGTTCGCGTGCGGTGATGCACGCTGGTCGCCAGCAGGAACAGCAGCGCCACCGACAGGCCGTGCGCCACCATCAGCAGCACCACGCCGCCAGAGCCGATGGTGGAGAGGCAGGCGATGCCGAGGAAGCAATAGCCCATGTGCATGACCGAGCTATAACCGAGCATCTGCTTCAGGTCGCGCTGCGCCATGGTGACAAAGCCGATCACGAGCACGTTGCCGACGCCCGCCAGCAGCGCCAGCTTCCACGCCCACCATGCCGCGCCGGCGGGCAGCAGCGGCAGAGCGATCTGGATGAGACCGTAGAGTCCGAATTTCTTGAGCACCCCCGCGTGCAGCATGGCGGCGGAACTGGGCGCGGCGCCGTAGCCGAGCGGAGCCCAGGTGTGCAACGGCCAGAGGGAGACCAGGGTGCCGAAGCCGAACATCAGCAGACCGAAGATATATTTCTGCGTTGTCACGCGCAGCGGATCGGCGGTCAACGCGTGTCGCAGAGTGACGAGGTCGAAGGAGTCCGCGCCGCTTTTCACGTAGATTGCGATGAGGCCGATGAGCGACAGCATCGCGCCGGCCGTCAGGTAGATGGTCATCTTCATCGCCGCGTAGCTGTTCTCGTCCTTGCCCCGCGTGCCCCACACCCCGACCATGATGAACGTCGGGATGAGCGCCAGTTCGTGGAAGAAATAGAAGAAGAACACGTCGATCGAGGCGAACACGCCCAGCAGGCCGCCGAACATGATGAGCAACAGCATGAGATAAATCTTCAACCGCTCGGCGCCGGAGCGCAGCGCGTAGAGTCCGGCCGCCAGCCCGACGATGCTGGCGAGCAGGAACATCGGCAGCGAGATGCCGTTGAGTCCGAGCTTCAGGTTGATGCCATAGGCACTGAGCCCGGTGTCGAAGGTGCTCTGGTAATGGTAATGCGCGGCACCCGCGGCAGGAAATTCCTTCCACAGCCAGAGCGCGATCAGCGCAGGCACGGTGAAGGCGACGGCCGCCAGCCCGGTGGCAAACCGCTTGGGCAGCCCGAGCGCAATGATGAGCGCGGCCACGAGCGGCGTGGCGATGGCGAGCTGCAGAAGTTGGGGGTTTGACAGCATGAATCAGAGGAAAAGCGAACCGCAGATGGACACAGATGAAGACGGATCAAAACTGCGGTTTGTCATTCTGAACGAAGTGAAGTCTAGCCCAGCAGGGCTGGTATAACATCCAGAATGATCCACGCCGGCAACCGCCGTGCTGGATTCTTCGCTGCGCTCAGAATAACAGGTGAGACGAGGTAATTGGTTATCCGTGTTCATCCGTGAAATCCGTGGTTAAAATATTCCCGCAGCGAAGGCCCAGAGCAGCACCGCGCCGAGCAGGAACCAGTAGACGTAGGTGTGCAGGCTGCCGGTGAAGAGCGCCCGGGCGCCGTAGCCGACGAGGCCGACGAAACCCGCGAACCCGCGGATGATGAGCCCGGCGAGGATGATTTGATCGAAGAAGTTCAACAGCATGGCGAACCGCTGCTGGACCTTCGCCACGTAATAATTGTAGAGCCGGTCGAAGGATTCCTTGAGCCAGGTGAGATAGGCGAACACCTCTTTGGATTTCACCTCGAGCGCATCGGTCGCCGCGGACTTGTAGAAGAACCACGCTGAACCCGCGCCGAGCAGCATGACTGCCAGGGAGACGAGCAGGATGGTCATATGAGCCGAACCGTGAGCTTCCGGCACGAGTTCCGCGACTGAACCCGCCAGTCGGCCAAAGACACCGGAATAGCCGCCAGTGATCGAGAGCGAGGCAAGAAGGATGAGCGGCAATGTCATCGACAGCCCGCTCTCATGCGCATGGGAGGCGCTGTCCGAGCGGGAATCGCCGAGAAAGACAATCTTCCACACGCGGACCATGTAGAACGCGGTCAGCACGGCCGTGAACGCGAGGACGGCGAACACCGCGGTGCTCTTCTCCATCGCGAGGTAGAGGATGGCGTCCTTAGAGAAGAAGCCGGCAAGGCCGGGCATGCCGATGATGGCGAGTACGCCCATCGTGAAGGTGAAGAAGGTCACGGGCATTTTCTTCCGCAGTCCGCCCATCTTGAAGATGTCCTGCTCGTGGTGGCAGCCGATGATGACCGA
>CAZBLQ010000017.1:1324-43173 GCA_964492635.1 uncultured Oleiharenicola sp. | reverse complement strand
GGCCGGGCCATTGAGCGGTGCTTCGCCGTGTCACTCGTGTTCGTGCTCCGCGATGGCCGGTGGATGCTGTTCCACGGTCATTATTCCCTGCCCAATACGCCAGCGTAACCATTTCAAAAGGAGAAAACCCCCATGCGCATCCTCGCCATCGAAAGGGTAATTCCACTACCGGCCCGTCCGGACCTCCGCGAAATTCTTCGCGAAGAAGCCGCAGAGGTGTGGAATCTTCAGAAACGCGGCTTCATCCGCGACATCTGGTTCACCGCGACTGACCGGCACGCCATCGTCATGCTCGAATGCACGGGCATCGACGAGGCCCGGCAGTTGCTCGCGACTCTGCCTCTGGTCCGTTCCGGGCTGATCGAATTCATACTGCATGAACTGCACAGTTACGACGGATTCGAGCGACTCTTTGCCACCGGCACCGATCCCGTGCCGCCAGCGCCGAAAACGGAGGAGCCGCCGGAATACTGACGGTCGATGCCGCCAGCCCCACGTGAAGCAAACGCCCAAGGAGACACACCTATATGAATACGCCGCTTAAAAACGTCCGCTGGCTCATGGTCGGCGGTGCCACCTTGGCGATCATTGCTTTAAGCTTTCTGACTCTCATGGGCATCACCGCAGTCTATGCAGCGCACCTCGCCTGGCAGGTCCGGGGCAGCCCCGATCAGGTGGCGATCAACCATTTTGCCGCCAATGCCAGCCGCACATTGATACCCTGGCTCCAGTGGCTTTTTACCCTGTTCGCCGCGATTCTGGTGGTGCGCCGGGCCGGCCCGGCCGCCATGCTGAACAGTGTTCTCACCGGTATCGCAGCCGGACTGTTTGGCGCAGCGGTCGCATTCGCCTTTGTTGGCGAGGTTAATCTTCACATGGCCGGGTGGGCTTTGGCGACCGCTGGCGCGGGCTGGCTTGGGGCCATCGTCGGACGACGAACAGGCAATCTGCCATGAAACCGACCAGTCGAGCTGGCCGTGACCGTCCGTCGCGGCGGAAAAACCTGCCACCTCGTCGCCCGCCCGGGCTGATTTTATGAAAACAAAAACCATCCCTGTTTCCCCCACCGCCGCTCCCGGCAAACAACTCCCGCCGGGTGACCAGGATTTGAAAAAATTAATGGGCCGCGCGTTCACCCCGCTGGTGAAAGTCACCGGCTGGCTTCGTTCCGCGCAGCCGGCCATCACCATCGAGGACAGGTTTCACGCGGAAACCGGCTGGCATCAAATCTATCTCCTGAAAAAGCGGCGCCTCTTCTACCTCACGCCCAAGGAGGACGACTTCCGCTTCGCGATGGTTCTGGGCGACAAGGCGATTGCGCAACTCCGGCAAGGTCCGCTCGCTGCTCGAATCGACCCATTGCTGAAGAACGCCAAACGTTACCCAGAAGGGACCGCCTTCATTTTCGACCGCAAATCATTCGATCCGCAGATTGCGATCGCCCTATTGGAAGCCAAGATTGCCCACTGATAAGACTGTGGTCCCTTGATATGCGGACTATTGGTTGGGCGCGACCGCCGGTCGTGCCGAGTGGCCAATCGCGGACGGCCCAGCGGTCCGTCCCTATCGGCGCTACTGCGCCAATGCCTATTCATCTGGAACGTTGTCATTACGACTTCCGTAAACGCGGGAAATCAGTAGCCTGCCCGTTCCGTCGTCCCCCACACTTCACTGAACACCAATGAGCCTCAATTCGCTTCCCCGATTCCTGCGCTGCACTTTATTCGCCGTCTTGTCCTCCCTTGCCATCGAGGCGCAGGCCGCCACTGCTTCGACCGGCCGGACATACGTCGACCTCGACGCGGACTGGCGGTTCAGTCTTGGTGATTTCGCCAGCGCGATGATGCCGGGGTTCGACGATGGCGGCTGGCGTCACCTGAATGTGCCGCATGACTGGAGCAACGAAGGACCATTCGGCCCGCAATTCGGCAGCGGCAACGGCTTCGCGCCCGGCGGCATCGGCTGGTATCGGAAACATTTTGCCCTCGACCCGGCGCAGAAGGACCAGCTTGTTACCATCGAATTCGATGGCGTTTATGATTACGCCCAGGTGTGGATCAACGGCCAGTTCGTGGGTGGCCGCCCCTACGGCTACATCAGTTTCCAGTTCGACCTGACGCCCTACGTGAATTTCACCGGGGAAAACGTCGTCGCCGTTCGCGTGGATCATTCGCGCTTTGCTGATTCCCGCTGGTACACCGGTTCGGGCATCTACCGGCATGTGCGGCTGTGTCTTACCGACCGGCTGCACATCGGTACGTGGGGCACATTTGTCACCACCCCCAAGGTTTCCGACACCGGCGCACTCGTTCGCGTGGAAACGACGGTCGTCAATGCCTCGGCCGCGCCGCGTGAGTTTGTCCTGCAAGCCGACGTGCTCGCCGCTGACGGACACGTGGTTGCAAGCCGGACCACCTCCGGGCAGCTCGCCGCCGGGCAGAACCAGGTATTGGCGCAGGAAGCAGAAGTCGCCGGGCCGCAGCGTTGGTCGCTCGAGTCGCCGACTCTCTACACGCTGCGCAACCGGGTAAGCGTGGCAGGTGAGTTGATTGACGAGACTTCGACCGCGTTCGGTATCCGCACCCTGACGTTCGACCCCAACCGGGGATTCCTGCTGAATGGCCAGCCAGTCAAACTCAAGGGCATTTGCCTCCACCACGATGCCGGCAGTCTTGGCGCGGTCGTGCCCGCCAAAGTGCTGGAGCGGCGGCTGCGCGCATTGCAGGAGATCGGGGTGAACGCCATCCGCACCAGTCACAATCCGCCCGCGCCCGAGTTGCTGGAAATGTGCGACCGTCTCGGCCTGCTGGTGAAGGACGAGGCGTTCGACGAGTTCACGCCCGGCAAGAACAAGTGGGTACAAGGTTGGAACGTCGGCCAGCCGGGCAAATTCGGCTACGCCGACATTTTCGAGGAATGGTCGGTGCGCGACATCGGGGACATGGTGCGTCGCGACCGCAATCACCCGAGCGTGATCATGTGGAGCATTGGCAATGAAATCGACTACGCCAACGATCCGTTCTCGCATCCGGTCCTGGGCGACAAATACCAGCCGCTCAATCCCCCGGCGGAGAACCTGGTCAAGCACGCGACCCCGCTCATCACCGCGGTCAAGCAACTCGACCCGACGCGTCCTGTCACGGCGGCGCTGGCCTTTGTGAACATGTCGGACGCGGTGGGTCTCGGCGAAAGGCTCGATCTCGTCGGCTACAATTATCAGGAGTCGCGCTACCCGGCCGACCACCGGAAATACCCCAGTCGTTTCATCTTCGGCAGCGAGAACGGGCATGACTACAATGCCTGGGCCGTGGTGCGCGACAACGATTATGTGGCCGGCCAGTTCTTGTGGACGGGCATCGACTATCTCGGCGAAGCGCATGAGTGGCCCAACCGCGCGAGCGGTTCCGGTCTGCTCGACCTGTGCGGCTTCAAGAAACCCGCGGCGTGGTTCCGCCAGAGCCTGTGGAGCGCCCAGCCGATGGCCTACCTTTGCGCGTCGGCCGAGGCGGCGCACCCAAGCTCGCCCGGCAGCGCCCTGCAGGGCGCCCCGGTCGTCGATCAGGTGCGCCGCGCGCCTGCGGAGGAACATTGGAACTGGCCGGCTGGCTCGACCGTCACCGTAAGCTGTTATTCCAACTGCCCTGAGATTCAGTTGACGCTCAATGGCCGGCCCGTCGGGACGAAACGCCTCGCGGACGCCGTCGAGGGCGTGCTGACCTGGACCTTGCCGTACGAAGCAGGAGTGTTGAAGGCAATCGGGCTCAGGAACGGAAAGCCCGTCAGCGAGTTTGCGCTGCAAACCGCCGGTCCCGCGAACCGCATCGAGCTGGTGCCGGACTCGACCAAGCTCATTGCCGACGGAAAGGACGTCTGCCACGTCGAATATCGAATTACCGATGCCAGCGGCGTACGTGTGCCGGATGCTGCGCAACCTGTGACCTTCGAGGTGGAAGGCCCGGCGGAGATCATCGGCATCGGGAATGGCGATCTGGACAACTCCGAGAAACCGCAGAGCCACGTTCACCAAGCTTATCAGGGGCGCGGTCTGGTGATCCTGCAGAGCAAAACGCCGGGCGGAACGATCACGTTGAAAGCCACCGCACCCGGTCTGGCCCCAGCCAGTGTCACTTTAACCTCGCCGTAACCTGCGGAAGTCAGAAAGACGCCAGCCTTGGCGTTATTCCGCCCGGAGGGCGACCACCGGGTCGATTCGCCCCGCGCGCCGGGCCGGCAGAAAGCAGGCCAGCAGCCCGACCGCACAAAGCAGCATGGCGATGCCGATCTGCAGGGCCGCACCGGGCAGTCGAAGTTCGGGCATCGTCTGCCGATAAAGTACAATGACACCATACGAGCCGCCGAGCCCGATGACGATTCCGGCGAGCAGCAGACGGCCACTTTGCGCGAGAATCAGCCGCACGACTCCAGCGTAGGTCGCGCCCAGCGCGATCCTGATGCCGATCTCCCGTTGGCGCTGCAGCGTCAGTTGGGTAATTACCCCGTAAAGCCCGATCAATGCGATCAACAGGCCGATGAAAGCGAAGGAGCCAAGAATGATGATCATGAGGTCATTGCCGGCGAGAGCCGCCTCGAAAGACTGCCGGATGCCCAAGACCTCTTGCACCATAACATCGGGATCGATGGCGGCGATGGCCTTGCGCACGGGAGCGACCAAGGCTTCCGCCGGCCGGGTGCTTTTCAGGACAAAAGTATAGTAGTTGCCGAGGTCCTGTTCGAGTGGCCGGTAGATTTGCAGGAGCGAAGCCGGGTGGTCGAACCGGACGGGTGAGCGGATGTCGCCCACCACGCCGACGACTTCGCACAGGACCGGATTATTCTTGGTGTCGCGCGCCTCGATCAGGCTCACGCGTTTGCCAATGGCGCTCTGGCCGGGCCAATACTGCCGGGCCATGGTCTCGTTGATGATTATGACTTCCGGGTCAGTGGCCTTGATGTTCTCCTGAAAATAACGCCCTTCCTTCAACGTGACTCCGAGCAGAGGAAGGAAGGTGGCGTCGACCGGTGAGGTTTGCGCCAGCGGCTCCCGGCCCGGGGCCACGGGTTCGGCGCCTTCGGGGATGATGCGGCGCTGTCCGGTGTAGCCATAGAGCGGGCCATCACCGGCTAACGCAATCGCCCCGACCCCTGGAATCTGGCCAAGTTTTTCCCGCAGCGTGCGGAGGAACGCCACTTTCTTCTCATCGGGTTTGTAGGGTTCATAGGGCATGCCCGCGCTGCCCATCAGCAGGTCGCTGGAGCGGAAGCCCGTGTCACGCTTCAACGCGCTTTTCACCGCGACCCCGAACGAAAGCGCCGCACTGACCAAAACCAGGGCGAAGGCCAGCTGACCAACGATCAGCGCATACTTGAATCGCTGTTGCAGCCGGCTGGACGTGCCGCCCCGGGAGTTTTCCTTCAGGGCGTCGCCTGTCGGCACCCGCGAGGCCAGCCACGCGGGAGCCAGCCCGAACGTCAGGCCCGTCAGCAGTGCGGCGATCCCGGCAAAAAGCAACACGTGGCCGTCGATTGGAATCTTGAAATTCCCGGTGAAGAAATGGCTGATGAGCTGGTTGGCCCAGTAGGCCAGCAAAACGCCAAGCACACCGCCGCCGAACGCCAAGACCAGGCTTTCTGCCAGCAACGGCGCCATCAAGTTCCACCGTTGCGCCCCCAAGGCCAGGCGGATTGCGAATTCCTGGCTGCGGCCGAAGGCCCGCGCCAGTTGGACGCTGGCTAGGTTGCTGCAGGCGATGACCAGCACCGAGAGGGCCAGGCCGGTGATCAACCAGTAGAGTTTTCGGATGTTGCCATCAACAAAAGAGGAGGCGAGATCGGTCACGCGAATCTTGTCGAGTGCGTTATCGGCCGGGTAATCCTTGGCGAGGCGTGCCGCAATGATGCTTAGTTCAGCCTGCGCCGCGGCCATGGGTACGCCAGGCTTCAGCCGGCCCACAATGTCGTACCATTTCGCATTCCGGAGAACGGGAAATGACGGCCAGATGGTCAGCGGCCGGACGTAGGCCGCCTCGAACCAGATGACCGTCTTGTCGAAACTGGGCGGAAGGACACCGATGACCGTCAGATTGTCGACTCCGACCCGCAGCGTCCGACCTATGGCTTTCGAACTGCCCGCATAATGTTTCACCCAAAAAGAGTTGGTGAGAACAATGACATTACCCTTGCCCGGCTGGTCCTCATCCGCCGCAAAGCCACGGCCAAGGACAGGTTGCACCCCTAAGGCGGTCAGGAAGTTGGCCGAGACGAGCAGGCCCCAGGCCTGTTCCGGCGGCTGGCCGGGATCGGCGACGTTGCCCCCATTTGGATAATAGGCGGCGATATTTTCAAAGGAGGTCGCGGCCGCCCGGATGTCGAGGTAATTGGCGGGCGAATGCATCAGAGACTGCGACTCCGGTGCCGTGCGGAAAACCCGCACGAGACGATCGCTGCCCGGAAAGGGCAGCGCGCTCAGCAAAACGCTGTTCGTGATGCTGAAGGTCGAGGTGCTCATGGCAATCCCGAGCGCGAACATGAAGATGGCCACGAGTGTGAAGCCGGGGGATTTCACGAGCTGGCGCAGGGCATATTTCAAAGTGTAGCGCATGGAGGGAAACGGATTGAATCCAACGGCAGGTCGGCGACGGATATTCGCACCAAGTGAGAGTCAGGGGAAGCGCAAAGGTTCCTCTCGTCGGGCACCGACGCCGTCCGAAAAACTTTCAGCGGAGATTTTCCCCCCGGCCGCAGCCGACGATCACGGCTGATGCCACCACGGTCACATGACAGCCGCTTCCGGAATTTTCCGGAACGTCACTCGCGCGTCACGGTCTTGTGGTAGTATCCTTTTGTTTCGCCGGTTCATCCGGCGCAGTTCCTGCATCCTTTCTTTCCGCCATGAGCATGATCGCCACTCAAATCCGCCAGAAAGACGCCATCTTCTACTTCGCCTCCTGCCCTTCGGAGAAACTGCTCCAGCAGGTCCGCTTTATCAGCCGCTTTTATGACGAGGCTGGCGGCCAGATCACCCCGGAGGAAATTCCCGCCGAGGACGACGTGGCCCGTTTCATTTCCAAGGTCGAGCGCAGCGACCGGGCGTTCCAGCGCCAGTTGTCCCGCGCCAAGATCCGCGCCATCCGCAATTTCTACGAAACCGCCGTCACCCAGCCGCCCATTCCCGGCACGGTGCTGCTCTTCACGCCGCAGAAGCTCAACTTTGAGGCGTGGTCCGACGGCAGCGGAGTCGGCCGCCTGCAGGAACCCACCGAGAAATACCTCATCATCGACGGCCAGCACCGCCTCGCCGCCCTGGAGTTTTTCGCCCGCACGCATCCGGATGACGCGCGCAACATCAGCGTGCCCTGCGTAATCTTCGACGGCGGCAGCGAGGACTTTGCCACCGAGATGTTTGTCATCATCAACTCCACGCCGACGCGGATCAACAAGAGCCACCTGATCGACCTTTACGAGCGGGTCTCTTGGGCCGAGCCCGACCGGCGCTTCGCCGCGCATATCACGGAGATGCTCTACCGCGCCGATGACAGTCCGTTGCAATATCGCATCAACCGTCTTGGCGGCCGCAGTCAGAAAGAGAAATGGATCCTGCAAGCCGAGATTTTCAACGAAGCCCACCGCTGGGTGAAGCTGGACTGGAAGCGCATTTCTCCCGGCGGCACCGACAAACGCGCCGCCGAGCCTTACTACGCCATGGTGCGTGATTTCCTCAAGGCCGCCGCCCGCGTCTGGGGCGACACCTGGGGCAATCCCGGGTATATGGTGACCAAGCCGGTCACGCTCAAGGCCATGATCCGGGTTTGCGCCGATCTCGCCGCGAGCGATGCCGAGCCGGCCGACGGCCGCATCGAGCGCTGGTCCGCCCGGCTTGGGCCCTGGGCCGAGCAGACCCGGGAATTCCGCAATGAGGGCTTTTACGAACGATTCCCGGCCAAGGGCCAGATTGAGCGCGTTGCCAAAATCCACCGGGAATTGTCACGTTGGGCGGGACTCCAGCCACGCGGCAGAGGATGAGATGGATGGGCTGTAGGAGCGGCTTTATGCCGCGATTCTTTGCCAGGCGAAAGATAGGGCTCGGTTATCCTTAACGAGCCGAACGGCGGGTTAAGGGGAACCCGCCGTACCCGGTGGAATCATTTCCATATCGACGATTGAAGCGTCGGTAGGGACACCGACGCCCACCTCTGGAATTTCGCCCCTTAAAAAAACTACATTTTTGCGACTTGGCCGCCAACCGGCGTGTAATGGGGCAACGGACGGGTATATCCGGTCCATTTCCCCTCACCTCCACGCCGCCATGACCACCCTCGTTCAGGACTTCCTCGCCTGCGGCGCAGCCGCTGGACGAGTCCGCCGTAGCTCATAAGAGCAAAGGCGGACCACCGGCACCAACACAGCTCCTCCCATGCAAGATCTCAAACACGCCATCCGCCTGCTCGCCAAGAGCCCGGGCTTCACCGCCACCGCCATCCTGACGCTTGCCCTGGCGATTGGCGTCAACTCCGCCGTCTTCGCCCTCCTCAACGGCCTCGTGCTCCGGCCCGTGGTGCCGCTCCGACCCGCCGAGGTCGTCAACCTTTTCACCGCCAAGCAGAGCGCGAGCCGCGATTACCGCCAGTTTTCCTATGCCGAATACCAGTCCCTGCGCGAAGGCCGGGATACGTTCGCCGATGTGGCGGCCGTGCAGTTCGCCCTCGCCGGGATCGGGCGCGACGAAGGCATGCGCCGCAGTTTCGCGTTTTTCACCTCAGAGAATTTCTTCTCGATGATGGGCGTGACACCCGCCTTCGGCCGTTTCTACAGCGCCGAGGAATGCCGGCCCAATGCCAACCTGCCTGTGGTCGTCACCAGCTATGCCTACTGGCAGCGTTCGGGCAGCCGGCCCGATTTTGTCGGCAGCATCCTCCGAGTAAACGGCCGGCCCTATACCGTCATCGGGGTCACCCCCGAGGGCTTCAGCGGCCTCAACGCCATCATCTCACCGGACCTATGGGTGCCACTCGGGGTGTTTGCCCAGTTTGGGTCTGCCTTCAGCGATGCCAATGGCTCCCCGGATCTGCTCAGCCCGAAGAACTACACTCTCAACGTCACGGCCCGCCTTGCGCCCGGGGTCACGCTCGAGTCACTCAAGCCTCGCCTGCCGGTCCTGGCCCAGCACCTCACCGCCCTGCAGCCGGCCGACGTCACCGGCACACGCGAGCTGCAAGCCGAGGCACCTTCGCGGTTCAGCCTCAGCACCCAGCCCTCGAACGACGGCTCCACCGCCTTTCTCACCATCGGCCTTTTCAGCATGTCCGGCTGCGTGCTCCTCATCGCCAGCCTCAACCTCGCCAACATGCTGCTGGCCCGCGGTTCCGCCCGCGCCAAGGAGATCGCGCTCCGGCTGGCACTCGGCGCCACCCGCTGGCGCATCGTTCGTCAGCTGCTGACCGAGGGCCTGCTGCTTGCCTGCGCCGGCGGCGCGCTCGGCCTGGTCGTCAGCCTCTGGGCCAACGACCTCCTGCTCCAGTCCATCGCCGGTCTGTTCAGCTCGATGAACTTCTCCCTCGTGATCCACATGCGCCCCGACGCGCTGGTGCTCGGCGTCACTTTCCTCTTCTGCCTTTTTGCCACGCTGATGTTTTCACTCGGACCCGCGCTCAAGGCCTCCCGCGCCGATCTCGTCCACGACCTCAAGCAATCGTCGGGCGACACCGCGGTCAGCGGCCGGTGGAACCGATTTTTTGCGCCACGCCATTGTCTGATCATGGCGCAGATCGCACTCTCCCTCACCCTCCTGTTCAGCGCCGGGCTCTTTCTGCGCGGCGCGGTCAAGGCCGGTGGGCTCGACCTCGGTTTCGAGCCCGCGGGTGACCTCATTACCGAAATGGACTACACGCTGGCCAATACACCGGCTGAGGATACCAAGCGCTCCCTGTTCTCCGCCATTGACCGGGTCCGCGCGCAACCTGGTGTGCAGGCCGCCGCCGTCGGCACGATGCTTCCCTACGGCAATCTCACCAACATCAATCGGGTGATGCCGGCCGGCGAGGCCCCGGTGGTGAACAAGGCCGATCCCAACGCCCCGACACCCGGATTCAACGCCCTCTATACTTCGACGACGCCGGGTTATTTTGATGCTCTCGGCGTCCGGCTGCTCCGTGGCCGCGACTTTACTGACACCGAGGCGCGCGACAAAGCAGCGCCGCTCGTCGCCATCGTCGACGACAAACTCGCCAAACAACTTTTCCCCAAGGGTGATGCCTTGGGCCAGCGCATCCGTTACACGCAGCCGCCCTCCGATGGCTCGCCGGCCGAGATGGAGATTGTCGGCATCTGCGCCTCACACCGCCACGACGTGCTGAACGCCCAGAACATGGGCCGCCTGTTCGTGCCGTACGCCGCCGCCTTCAATGGCAACGTCTACCTTCATGTGCGCTATGCCACGAAGGATCCCGTCGCCACCGCCGCCGCCATTGCCCCGCTCCGGGCCGCCCTCCGGTCATCCAACCCCGATCTGCCCGTGCTGCAGATCACGCCCTTTGCCAACCTCGTCGAGAAAAACATCGGCCTGTGGATCGTCCGCATCGGCGCGGTGCTTTTCGGCGTGTTCGGAGCCATCGCCCTCGCGCTCGCCGTGGTCGGGGTGTACGGGGTCAAATCCTATGCTGTCGCCCGGCGTACCCGCGAAATCGGCATCCGCATGGCCGTCGGCGCGCAACCCGGCGATGTGTTTGCCCTCATCATGAAACAGGGCGCACTCCAGACCGCGCTCGCCGTGACAATCGGACTCTTGTTCTCCCTCGGAATAGGCCAGCTTCTCGCCAAACTGCTCTATCAGGTCAGTCCCACCGACCCGATTGCCCTCGGCGGGAGCGCGGCGCTCCTCGCCGGCGCTGCCCTGTTCGCCTGTTTTATGCCGGCCCGCCGCGCCACCAAGGTCTCACCCATGACGGCGCTGCGCTCGGAGTGATTTATCAGGTAGGGCGGATCCGCTGGGCCCGCCGAATCTGAAATCGCGGCACGCCTAGTGGTCGCGCCCTACCCCAAAATTCCTGCAACTCCCCTTCCGGAACCGTGTTCTTGAGGAGGTACCAGCACCCACCTCACGGCCACTTGCTTCTTCCCCACATGAATTCACTCCTGCAGGACCTGAGATTTTCCCTCCGTCTGCTCGCCAAATCCCCCGGCTTCACCACCACTGCGATCATCGTCCTTGCTCTCGGGATCGGCGTGAACACCGCCATCTTCAGCATGGTGCACGAGCTCGTGTTCAGCCCGCGTCCCTGGCCGGCGGAGAAACAGGTGGTCCAGCTCTACACGCAGGATGAGAAGGATCCCCAGAAGTTCCGGATGTTCTCCTATCCGGTGTACAAGGAGCTGCAGGCGCGCAACAACGCCTTCACCGACATCCTCGCCCACAATCTGACAATGGTCGGCGTCGGCGAAGGTGACGGCGCCCACCGCACTTTTGGCGCACTCATCAGTGCAAACTATTTCTCGGCGTTGCAAGTCCCGCTCATCCGCGGCCGCAGCTTCCTGCCCACGGAGGAAAAGCCCGGAGCCGCCGTGCCGGTGGTGATCGCCAGCTACAATTACTGGAAGCGCCTCGGCCTCCCCGCTGACTTTGTGGGCCACACCATCCGGGTCAACGAACGCCTCTTCACCGTGGTCGGCATCACTCCCGAGGGCTTCAGCGGCACGATGATGCTTTTCGGACCGGAACTCTATTTCCCGCTCGGCTGCTTTGATCTGCTCAGCAATAACTTTGGGTCCGAGACGAATCGCACGCTCGACCGCTCCGACGCCTACAACCTCTTTCTCGTCGGGCGCCTCAAGCCCGGCCAGACCATGGCCAGCGCCAACCCCGGTCTGAAAACCCTGGCCGGACAGCTCCGCGAAACCTACCCGCAGGAATTGAAGGAACAAAGCTTCACCTCCCGCACGCTGCCGCGTCTGAGCACCAGCAACTCACCCACCGAGGAAAAATCGACGTCCGTTCTCGGAGTCACGCTGCTCGGCATGGCTGGAATCGTCCTTCTCATCGCCAGCCTCAACCTCGCCAACATGCTCCTCGCCCGCGGCACGGCGCGGCGCAAGGAGTTCGCCATCCGCCTCGCCCTCGGTGGCGGCCGGAGCCGCATCGTGCGCCAGTTGCTCACCGAGGGGCTGGTCCTCGCCCTCGCCGGCGGCCTCGCGGGTTTCCTGCTCGGCAACTGGTCCACGGGGTTTCTGATGCAGGCTGTCGGCGCCATGGCCCCCGTCGGCCTGTTCTTCAAAGGCGCAACAAACCCCGCACTCTTCGCCGCCACCTTTGGTTTCTGCGCTCTGGCCACGGTGTTCTTTGCCCTTGGACCGGCACTCAAGCTGTCTCGCGCCGATGTGCTCACCGACCTCAAGGACCAGGCGGGCGAGGATGTCGCCCAGCCGCGCCGCCGGTGGCTGCCCCGCAACCCGCTCGTCGTCGCCCAACTCGCCCTTTCCCTCGGCCTGCTCACCTCGGCCGGTCTCTTCATCCGTGGTGCCGTCGCCGCCGGCAAGGTCGACACAGGCTTCAAAGCCGATGACTCCATTCTTATCGAGGCCGACGCCAGCCTCGGCGGCTACGATCAGCACCGTAGTTTGCAGCTCTACCAGGCCGCGAGTGATCGTCTTGCTGCACTCCCGGGTGTGCAATCGGTCAGCATCGCCTCGGTGGTCCCTTTCGGCATGATCAGCCTTGATCGCGCCGTGCTTCGCGCCGGCCTCAAGCCCGCAAAGGACGCCAAGCCGGCCACCGCGGCTGAGGGCCTCGCCTTTAACGCCCGTTGGAACAGCATCGGCGCAGACTACTTTTCCACGATGGGCCTGCCGGTCCTCCGCGGCCGGTCTTTCACCAAGGCCGAAGCCGAGTCGCCCGGCGCTCCGGCCGTCACCATCATCGACGAGGCTCTCGCCCAAAAGCTCTGGCCTGAAGGCAACGCCCTCGGTCAGCGGCTCCAGTTCGCCGAACGTGACGCGCCCAAGGCACCCGGTGGCGGCAGCGGCAGCAACGTCGGCGTACAAGACAGCATTGAGGGAAAAGCCAGCGACCCCAAGTCAGTCGAAGTGGTCGGCATCGTCCCGAACACCCGTTGGGAACTCTTCTCGGACAATTCGGGCGGCACAATCTTCGTGCCGTATGCGCAAGGGTTTCAGAGCAACGTGTTCTTCCACGTCCGGACGGCGGCCCGGGCTCCGGGCTCCGACGCCGCGACCTTCGACACAATCCGCCGTGAACTCCGCACTGCCGCCCCGGGCGTGCCGCTTCTGGCGACTAAAACATTTCACCAGCATCTCGACGGGAGCGTGCAGCTCTGGATCGTGCGCATCGGCGCCGCAATGTTCTCGGTCTTTGGCGGTCTCGCCCTCGCGCTCGCCGCGGTCGGACTTTACGGCGTCAAGGCCTACTCCGTGGCCCGGCGTACCCGCGAAATCGGCATCCGGATGGCGCTTGGGGCCGAGCCCGGAGCCGTGCAATCCCTGATTTTGCGCGAAGGGGCTGCCATGATAGTCACCGGTGTAACTCTCGGTCTGCTCCTCGGCCTGGGTCTCGGCCAGCTGGTCGCCAGCATGCTGTACAAAGTCAGCCCGGTCGACCCGGTGACATTCATCGTCGCCCCCGCCATGCTCGGCGTCGTGGCCTTGCTCGCTTGCTACCTGCCCGCGAGGCGCGCCACCCGCGTCAACCCACTCACCGCATTACGTTCCGAGTAACCTTTCGCCTTCAGCTCGGTTACCACTCAGAAGCCCAAGCATTATTGCCACTGATTCCGCTGATGAACACGGATGACCCTCCGGATTCCATCCGTGTCTGCCCGTGGAATCCGTGGTAAACACTTGTTTCCTTTCCCTATGAAATCCATCGTCCTCCTCACCGCCCTGCTCGCCATCGCCCCTGCCATGCGCGCCTCCGTTTCGGAGACGTTCAAGCAGACCTATCCACTTGCCGCCGACGGCGCCATCGAGCTGAGCAACGTGAATGGCGACATCGATATCACCGCGTGGGACAAAGCCGAGGTTTCGCTGGTGGCGGAAAAACGTGCCAAGGACGACGAGGAACTCAAGCGCCTGGAGATAATTGTCGAGTCCGGGCCCACCCGGCTCTCCATTAAGACCAAATATGAGAAGAAGAACGGCTGGTCCTTCTTCGGCAACTGGAACAACAACAGCTCCGTCCGGTACAAGCTCATGGTGCCGGCCGGCGTCCGGCTCGACAAAATCAACAGCGTCAACTCCGACATCACCGTCACTGGCGTCCGCGGCTCGGTCACGCTTGACACGGTCAACGGCCGCGTCGAGGCCTTCGGCCTGAGGGCCGATGCCCTCTTGAAATCCGTCAACGGCAGTCTCCGCGCCGAATTTGCCTCACTCGACAAAGTGCAGGAAGTGAAACTGAGCTCGGTCAACGGCCGCGCGGAAGCCACGCTGCCCAAGGGAGCCAGCGCCAGCATCAAGACCAGCACGGTCAACGGAAGCTGCAGTGTTGAGCAGGCCATCAAGCTCAGCCGTTCCGGATCGCACCACCTGTCCGGCGACATCGGCAGCGGCAATGGCCCCCGCGTCGAACTCGACACCGTCAACGGCAGTATCGCGGTGAAGGAGAAATAAGCCGAAGCCCCAGGCGGTAAGCTTTTATTCTGCAGGGCGGGATCATTGCCCTGCGCAGGCGCGGGGACAAACACCGGGCCGCGAACACGTGGCATCAGTGCTGATCCCGCCTTTTTGCTTTGTGCGCGTGATTGCAGGCAGCGTTTCCTTCATTGCCACAGTTCCTCCCCCCTGCTTCTTAAGTGGGGTTGGCAACTTTCTTGAAACGTCCTCTTTCCCCTGAGTCCCATGTCGCATAAGTCTCATACGTATTGCTGGTGTTTTTTCGCCTACGGTCTGCTCCTCGCGGCCCCTCTCCTCGCCCAGGCGCCTGCTGTTCCCCTTTACAAGGATCCCGCGCAACCCGTCGAGGCCCGGGTCAAGGATCTGCTCCAGCGGATGACACTTGAGGAGAAGGTCGCGCAGCTCCAGTCCTTCCGGCCCAAGGATCCGCAGCATGTTTTCGACGACCAGGGCAACTTCACTGGCGGAACCGATGCGGCAGCCTTGAACAACGGTGCCGGTTCCGTTTACGCCGGCGGCATGGGCGACCGCTTCGCAAGCAAACCACGCGAGCGGGTCGCCCGGACCAACTCCATCCAGCAGTATCTGCGGGACAAAACGCGTCTCGGCATCCCGGCCTTCACCTTTGCCGAGGCGTTGCACGGCTACATGGCTGCCGGCGCCACGAGCTTTCCGGCCGCCATCGGTTTGGGCAGCACCTGGGATACAGCCTTGGTGGAGAGGGTTTTCACAGTCGCCGCGCAGGAAGCCAGCGCACGCAGCGTGCGGCAGGTCCTCAGCCCCGTGCTCGACCTGGCCCGCGATCCACGCTGGGGAAGGTTTGAGGAATGCTATGGCGAAGACCCCTGGCTCGTCTCGCGCATGGGCATGGCGGCGATCTTCGGTCTGCAGGGTCGCGCCACAATCATCGATCAGCAGCACGTCGCGGTCACTCTCAAGCATTTCGCAGGGCACGGCCAGTCGGAGGGCGGCCGGAACATCGCTCCGGTGAGTTTCGGTGACCGGGAGTTCCGAACGAATCATCTCTACCCTTTCGAAATGGCCGTGAAGGTGGCGAATGCGCACTCGATCATGGCCTCCTACAACGCGTGGGATGGCGTGCCCAACCACGTCAACCACAAGCTGCTCACCGAAATTTTGCGCACCGAATGGGGCTTTAACGGCTTCGTCATGAGCGACGGAGGTGGCATCGACACGCTTTATGAGAACCATCTCGCCGCCGCCGGGCCGGCCGAGGCCGGCGTCCTCAGCATCGAGGCAGGGGTTGATTACGACCTGGGCGGTAAGGGCCGGTGCTTCTCCACCCTGGTCGAGGAAGCCAGAGCCGGCAAGGTCTCCCTGGCGGCGATCGACCGCGCCGCGGCCGGTGTGCTGCGCGTCAAATTCCTCTGTGGCCTGTTTGAACACCCCTTGACCGAACCGGACCTGGCCGAAAAGGTGACCAACACAGACGAGCACAAGGCGCTGGCCCGGCAGGCCGCCAACGAGGCGATGATCCTGCTGAAAAACGAAAACCATATTCTGCCGCTGGACGCGAACAAGCTCAAGACCCTCGCGGTCATCGGCCCCAACGCGGCTGACATCCATCTCGGTGGCTATTCGGCGGTGCCGATGGAGGGGGTGAGCGTGCTGCAAGGGATCAAGGAATTCGCCGGCAGTTCGTTCAAGGTGCTCTATGCCGAGGGCTGCAAGCTCACGGCAAACCACGCTGCCGGCTGGCTCGTGAATGAGAATCCACTCCCGAACGACGCAGCGGACGACGCCCGGCTGACCGACGAGGCGGTGGACGTGGCACTGAAGAGCGACGCGGTTGTCCTCGTGCTGGGGGAAAACGAAATTCTCCGCCGAGAGGCCTGGAGTGAAGACCACCTCGGGGATCGCGACACGCTGGAGCTGGCCGGGCGGCAGCACGAACTGGCCCGGGCCGTCCTCGCCACCGGCAAACCCGTCGTGGTGCTGCTGATCAATGGCGGTCCGCTCGCGGTCAACTACCTGCAGGCGCACGCCCCAGCCATCCTCGAAGGCTGGTATCTCGGGCAGGAAACCGGCCACGCTGTGGCCGACGTGCTCTTCGGCAAGGTAAGCCCGAGCGGCAAACTGACGGTCACGTTCCCGCGCAACGTCGGGCAGATCCCGGCCTACTACGACCATCAACCGTCGCGCTTCCGCGACTACGTCCTGACTGACTCCACCCCGCTGTATCCCTTCGGCTTCGGTCTGAGCTACGCGACTTTCGAATATAAAAACCTGCAGATTTCCTCGACTAAAATCCCGGCCAAAACAACCTCACGAGTTTCGGTCGATGTCACCAACACCGGCACCGTCAAGGCCGACGAAATCGTCCAACTCTATATCCACGCCTTGGTCAGCATGCCAGTGCGTCCAGTAAAGGAATTGAAGGACTTCGCCCGGATCACGCTCAATCCCGGCGAGACGCGCACGGTGACGTTCGACCTGACACCAGACAAGCTCGAGGCCTTTGACCTGAAGATGCAGCGCACGGTTCAGCCCGGAGATTTCGAAATCCTCGTCGGAAAATCCTCCGTCGAAGTGCTCAAGGCCACCCTGCGCGTGGATTAACCCAACACTCGGAATACACGTTTTTTTCACCATGAAAAAAATCAATATTCGCGACATCAAGGAGGAGTCGTGGACTTCCCCCAAGGGTACCTTCCAAGGCTCAAGCAAGGAGGTCTCGGTCGCGCTGGGACGCGAGCCGACTTCGACCGACCTCATGAAGCGCCATCCCTTCGACGTGGAGATTCTCCGGCTCAAGCCCGGCCAGAAACCCTATCCCTATCACGCCCACAGCGCCCAGTGGGAATTCTACCATGTGCTTTCCGGTCGCGGCACCGTGAGACACCAGGACGGCACGACAGCGATCGAAGCGGGTGATGCCTTCATCTTCCCACCGGACGAGCCGCACGGGCTGGTGAACGACGGCACCGAGGATTTGGTGATCAGTGTTGTGGCCGACAATCCACTGGGCGAATCCGGGTATTATCCAGACAGCAAGAAATGGATTGTGAAATCCCCGGAGCGCCGACTAATGCGCTCCGAGCCGCTGGACTATTATGATGGAGAGGAATAACTTTCCCCATGGCCGCCCAGGAAGACTACATTCTCCGTTTCATCGC
The DNA here is from genome assembly GCA_964492635.1 of uncultured Oleiharenicola sp. Classification (GTDB taxonomy): domain Bacteria; phylum Verrucomicrobiota; class Verrucomicrobiia; order Opitutales; family Opitutaceae; genus Lacunisphaera. The sequence goes on along the minus strand of CAZBLQ010000017.1, from coordinate 25,420 downwards.
CCTGCTGCGCCAAGCGATTGCGCAGATGCTGAAACTTCGCGCCACCGGCCGTTACGAGGAAGCGCTCCATGTAGCCCGCAACACGCAGGAGAAGCTCTTCGCCCGCAAGACAGCCGAGCTCGCAACGCTGGACCTGGAGGAACTGCTGCGGCTTCTGCGACTCGATGAGACTCGGGAATCCGGTGATGAGAAGGTTTTGGGGTACGCGTCCCTCCTGCGAGAAACCGGGCTGGTCTATGTGGCGATGGATCGGACCGATTCGGCGCAAATCTGTTTCCAACTGGCCTTGCATGTCATGCTCACCGTCGTTATCGGATCGAAGGTTCAATCCACCGACGTGTGGGCGCTGATGCGGGATTTGCTGGCGAGGATTCCACCAGAGCAGTTGCATGCGCCGGTGCGGGAACTGCTCGAGCAGGCCGGCACACCGGTCTGATCCGCCTGGAAGCCACCCGGATACCGGACAAATCGATCTCCCTAGAAATGACATGTAACCTATTAGGTTACACGTTGATTCCACGCCGTCACTTTTTTTAGGTATCCTGATAGTTTCTACTGCCCCAGAAGTCGCGCGGTGAGGTGGTCCTCAAAGGCTGCGAGATTCTTCCACCGCAGGGCCACCCGGGCCTTGAGCGGGCCGTGAGCTGACGGGCGCGTGAAACCGTCATCGGTAATTTCAAAAGAAACCGTTTCCGTTTCCACGAGGCTCTCCGCATAGGCCAGATAGACCGCCACACAGTCGAAGAGCGTCGTCGACCGAGTGGTGAAGAAATCACAACGCATCCAGGTGACCCGCGGGGCGAAGATGCAGTAGCTTTCAAGGAGAGGCCGCAGCACGGGATCCGCCGTGGCACACCAGATGGCGTGGTAGCGGGAGCCGTCCAGGCTCACCAATCCGCAGGTGTCCAGCGGCGTCAGCAGGATGTCGCGCCACGGGGCGGAGAGAACCTTGCGCAAAGCGGCGGGATCAACCTTGACGTTGGACTCGGCCGAGGGCGGACCATCGCCGTAGCCTTTCGCGAAACTTCCGTGCATGCCGACAAACCGGCATTTCGCCGCAATGCCCGGATCCTTCTGCAAGGCCAGGGCGAGATTCGGCACCGGGCCGATGGCGATGATCGTAATGGGCTCTGTCGACCTGTTGATGACGTCAATCATCGCAGCGATGCCGTCCTCATGAATCTTTCCGGGATATTTCGCCATGTCGTATCCAACGAGCCACGGCGCCTGGTTCTTGTCACTTTCAGGCATAGAGCCCTGGTTGAAGCCGATGCCGACCGGCACATCGCCGCGGCCCGCTGCCTGCAGGAATTTTGCCGCCACTGCCGCGCGATACTTGGTATCGGCCGAATCGGTGAGCACGAATTTCAAATCCAGCTCCGGCGAGCGCAGGACCATGGCCAGCGCCCAAGTGTCATCGATATCGGTCCCGATGTCGGTATCCAGAATGACCGGAATCCGCGCCGGATTTTTGATCGGGCTCGCAGCGGCGGCCGGCAGATGAGCCAGCAGGACAATACTAAACAACAAGTGGTACGGGAATTTCATCGGAAGGGAATCTTACGGGTGGAGAATGGAGAAAGCAATGCGCGGGCTTGCCCATTCGGCCCGCGCGGATATCTGACTTTCGGCCATAACATGAAACTCACCTGGCGCCATGCTTCAGATGCCGATCTCGGTTTGCTCGCCGAGTGGAATCATCAGCTCATCCAAGATGAAGGCCATCGGAATCCCATGACCGTGGCCCAGCTCGAGGAAAGGATGAAGCAGTGGCTGCGGGGCGAATATCAGGCCATAGTCTTCTCGGAAGATGAGCCGGTCGGCTATGCGCTTTATAAGCAAACCATCGAATCGATCTATTTACGGCAGTTCTTTGTCCAGAGAGGCAGAAGGAGAAGCGGAATTGGCCGGGCGGTCTTTGCAATTCTCCAGCGGCAGATCTGGCCTCCAGACGTCCGCTTGACCGTTGACGTTCTCTGCCGAAACTCCGGGGGGATCGCCTTCTGGCGAAGTCTCGGCTATCAGGATTACTGCCTGACATTGGAGATCATGCCCAAATGAAACCGCGCAAGATTGCCCTCATCGGCGAACGGAATCCCGCCCATCGGTCGCATCAAGGCATAGAGGCATCCCTCGCGCTATTCCAACACGACGTTGACCCGGCCCTCACCTACTCGTGGATCGGCACGGCGGCGATTTCCCCGGGAGCGGTTGACGAGACGCTCAAGGACGTGACCGGAGTCTGGTGTGCGCCAGGCAGTCCCTACGATAGCACCGAGGGCGCTTTGCGGGCGATTCGCCATGCCCGGGTCACGCGGAAAATCTTTCTGGGCACGTGCGGTGGATTCCAGCATGCTCTCATGGAGTACGCCGGGAATGTCCTGGGCCACGAGGCCGTGCATCAGGAGTTGGATCCGGCCGCCAAAGCCCCTCTCATCATGAAGCTCAGCTGTTCGCTCGTGGGGGCAAAAGGCAGGATCATCGCGACCGTGCCGGAACGTTTTGCCGGTTTGCTGGGCGGCCCGGAATCAATCGAGGAGTTTCATTGCAATTATGGATTCAACGGCGACCTGGCGGGACTCTTCCATGGATCCGATCTCACCTTTGTCGCCCATGACGAGCTGGGCCAGGTCAGGGCGTTTCGATTGGAGAATCATCCCTTCTATGTGGGCACACTTTTCCAGCCTGAGAGACGGGCGCTCGCCGGTTCACTGCATCCATTGGTCGAAGCCTTTCTGCGCGCGGCCTGACCAGAGGACCCGCAGTGGCAGCTTATGCGCTATTCCCCGGCGCCGGGCAATTTCCCGCGAGTGTCGCCATCCTGCGCCCACTTGCCACCGGCCAGCGCAACGGCGACCGAGGCGTTGCGCAACACCGTCTGCGCTTCGGCATTGGCGGGATTGAACCGCAGCGCCTGACTGGCCGCCGCAACCGCATCCGTCGCCCGGCCGGCCGCCCGATAAGCGCTGCTGAGGAAAACCCAGATATCCTGCCGGTCGGACTCAAGATCACTCGCCGCCTCATAAGCAAAGACCGCCGTTTCGTTCCAACCGAGTGCTATCGCCGCCTGCCCCAGCAGGCAGAGCGCAGACACGCTTTGCGGGTCACGCCGCAGCAGCCGCTCCGCCGTGGCCAGAGCGCTCCTCGGCTGTTCCTTCAACTGCATGCTGCCGCTGAGCAATTGGGGGGCGGAAGAAACCGCCCTGACGAGCTGGGAGGCGGAATTTCTCCGCCTGGCGGCGAATCTGAGCTGCGCCGCGCGTTCCAGTTTTCGCACCGTCAGACAGGCCGGCTGGGCCTCCAGCACCGCGGCACACAACGCAAGAACCTGCGCGGAATCTCCGCGATCAAAAGCGGCCCGCGCACTTTCCACCTGCTTTTGCAGGCTGAAATCGAGAGACGTGACGGCGATCTCGTACATGGGAAGATGCGGCGCATTAAACCATGGATTGTCGGGATAGCACAGCTGATTCCCCCGAAAATCCTTATAGTACCTCAAGGTCGGACCGGACGGCCGTCACCAGTTTGCCCATTGCCACTTTGACAATGGCATCGGCCGGTCCTTCCACCAGCAGCCGCAATTTGGGCTCGGTGCCCGAATAACGGACCAGCACGCGGCCCGCCGCGCCAAGTTCCGCCTCTATGGCGCGGATGGTCTCTGGCAGATGGGACAGGGATTCCAGCGGCTTTTTCTCCCGGACGGACAATGCCACGGAAAGTTGCGGAAACTTGGCCAGCACCCGGCGAAGTTCAGAAAGCGGTTTTCCCGTGGCAAGCATCACCTCAAGCACCTTGAGCGCCGCCACCAATCCGTCACCTGTCGGGGAAATATCCGAACAGATGACGTGACCCGACGATTCGCCACCGAGAACAGCGCCCTCCGCCAACATCCGTTCGATGACGTAGCGGTCGCCCACCTGCGTGCGGCAGACCCGCCCGCCCGCGGCCAAAACGGCGGCATCGACCCCCAGGTTGCTATGCACAGTGATGACGAGGGTGTTTGCCGCCAGCCGGCCCTGTTTGAGTGCATGCAGCGCGAGCATGGTCAGGATCTCGTCGCCATCCAGCACTGCGCCGAGTTCATCGCAAAGGACGCACCGGTCGGCGTCGCCATCATGGGCGATGCCCAGTCGCGCGCCCGCGCTTCTCACTGCGGCGCACATTTGCTCTGGATGCTGGCTGCCGACACCGGCATTGATGTTCTGTCCGTCCGGCGAGTTTCCGATGAAGGTGAGCGACGCGCCCAGTGACTCGAGCACGGCTCGGCTGCTGAAGCACGCTGCGCCGTTTGCCGTATCGAGCACGATGGGCCAGCCGCGAAGGCTGCCGGCCGGGAGCAGGGCGGTCGTCACCTCGAGGTAGCGGGCCAGGGGCGCGACCATTTGCACCAACGGCCGTGAGCTTGCACCAACCGAGGCGGGCAGCAACTGCTCCAACTGGCTTTCCTCGTCGTCGGTGAGCTTGGTGCCGGCCGGGCCGAAAAACTTGATGCCATTGTCGCCTGCCGGGTTGTGCGAAGCGGTGACGACTACGCCCAGAGCCGCGCCATTGCTGCGCGCCAGCAGGCTGACCACCGGAGTGGGCACGACGCCCAGACTCACAGGCAGCAGGCCCTCGGATTGCAGGCCGGCGGCCAGGGCCTGCTCCAAGGCCGGGCCGGACGCACGGGTATCGCGCCCGATGAAAACCTGGTTGGAACGGAAATGCGCCTGCATTTTGGCGAATCGGGCCGCGGCGGCGCCGAGCCGCCGGGCGAAATCCTCGTTCATCACCGGACCGCCGTAGGGACCGCGCACTCCGTCGGTGCCGAAATATTGGCGCTTCATGACTGATAGAATTCCTTGGTCGCAGCCATTTTCCTGGCCACGGCCCCGCCGAGCAACAACTCGCGGGCGGGCGCCAGACCTTCGCGGATCGTGGTGGTCCGGCCGACGACATGCAGGCCGACGGCGGCATTGAGCACGATGGAGTCAATCAGGCCGGCTGGTCCATGACCGGCGAGCATTGCCTCAACGGTGGCCAGATTGGCCGGGAGATCACCGCCCAGGAGATCGGAAAACGGCGCGTCTGGCAGACCCACGTCCTTCGCACGCCAGGCCGCCTGCAGGTCGCGCAGCCGGCCGACCCCGTGCACATGATTGACGGTCGCGGTGGTAAGCTCGTCGATGCCCCGCTCCGCCGTGATCACACCATGTCCAACCAGGCCCGCCGTCTGGCCGAGTTCCTCAAGGGCCAAAGCCATCTTCGCCACCAGCGAAAGCGAGTAGACGCCGAGGAGAATATGGGCCGGGCGGCCAGGGTTGATCAGCGGACCCAGGATGTTGAAGACGGTGCGCCGGCCTTGCACCGCGAGCGCCTTCCGCACCGGAGCGATGTGCTTGAAGGCCGGATGATAATTCGGCGCAAAGAAGAAGGCATAGCCCAGCTCCCCGAGAGCCCGGCGGGATTTCTCCGGCGACGCGTTGAGATCCACCCCGAGCGCCGCCAGCAGGTCCGCGCTGCCACACTTCGAGGTGATGCCCCGGTTGCCATGTTTCATCACCGGCACGCCCGCACTGGCCAGCACCAGGACCACCAGGCTCGAGATATTGAAGCCACCGGCGTGATCGCCCCCCGTACCGACGATGTCGATGGCGCGCGCCGCCCAAGTTTCGACGCCGGGGTTCACCGCCAGCGCCCGGAAGGCGCGGGCAAAGGCAGCGAGCTCGCCGGGCGTTTCCCCCTTGGTCGCGAGCGCCGTCAGAAAAGCTCCTTTGTTTTCGTCGGTTTCAAGCGTGGCGCCAAGGGACGTTGCCGCCGCCTGCACCTCGGCGCCGGACAATTCCTGCCGGCCGGTCAGTTTGGCGGTTAGTTCGGTAAGTCCGGGCATCGTGGCGCCGAGCAGAATCATTTCCCCCGGTGGCGCAAAGCATAAAACTCGACAGACCGCGGGCTTTCTGGGACCACGGGAGCGTGCGCCATTTCCCAAGCAAACCCGTCCGCCATCTTTTGTTTTTGGCCAGCCTGAGTTCCCTGGCCTTTGCCGCCGAGCCGCCCCCGGCACCGCCTGTCGCCGAACTGAGTACCGGTGACGCTGTCGTGCTGGGCTTGGTGGAAGGAGTGACCGAGTTCCTGCCCATCTCCTCGACCGGACATCTGATCATCACCACGCAACTGCTCGGGCTCGAATCGGAAAGGCAACTGACAGACAAGTCTGGCCAGCTGCTATGGCACAAGCCGCCGTCCAGCGAAATTCCCGCCGGGGTGCCACTGACACTGAAGCTGGCGGCAGACACTTACACCGTCATCATCCAGGTCGGCGCCATTGCGGCCGTCGTCTTGCTGTACTGGCGGCAGATAATGAATATGCTCCTCGGCCTGTTCGGCCGCAGTACTCCCGGGTTGCGGTTATTGCGGAACGTGCTGCTGGCTTTTCTCCCCGCGGCGATCGTAGGTTTACCCACGCATGGGTTGATTGACAAATACCTTTTCGGGCCCCCTGCGGTCATCGGGGCGCTCGTCGTCGGCGCCTTCCTGATGTTGTGGGCGGAACGCTGGCGCCAGGCCAACAGCGGAGTCGGCTTTCCCAAGGGCGAGCCGGCGGACCTGACCCCGCGCAAAGCCGTCGGCATCGGTCTGGCACAATGCCTGGCCCTTTGGCCCGGCACCAGCCGTTCGATGGTGACAATCGTGGGCGGCTATCTGGCCGGTTTGAACCCCGCCAAAGCGGCGGAATTCAGCTTTCTGGTCGGGCTGCCGACCCTGGCCGGTGCCGCGTTTCTGAAGGCAGTCACTTCAGGATCAGCCATGATTGAGGTTTTTGGCTGGAGCCATGTGCTATTGGGTCTGTTGGTGGCCGCGGTATCTGCCGCGCTGGCGGTCAAATTTCTCGTGCATTTCCTCGGACGGCATGGCTTGGGGCTGTTCGCGTATTACCGGCTGGTGCTGGCAGTTGTGCTGGCGGTGTTTTATCTGTTTTGACGACGGTCGCTGGGGGCGACTATAACTCTTGACGGCCCCCGGGCCGAACCTTACGACCCTCGGCTTTACATCACAAATCTGCATCGGTTTTCCCCTGCCGGCTGCACCTCCCCCACTTCATATGGCTAATCCGAAACGCAAGCAATCCAAGCGCCGCAGTGCCAACCGCCGCGCCGCCAACGCATTCAAGGCTCCCGAATTCGCCAAGGACACTGACGGTGGCGCTTTCCGTCCGCACCGGGTCAATCCCAAGACCGGCATCTACCGCGGCCGCCAGGTTCTCAACGTCGAGGTGTAAGGTCTGTTCCGGCCAGTTTTCCCGCCATCGACCCCGAGACGGCCAGTCCTACGCAAGCCCAGGCCCGGATTGCGGTTGACGCAATGGGCGGCGACCTTGGGCCGTCCGAAGTTGTCGCTGCCGTCAAGCTGGCGCTGGCCGAGGAGATCGATCCCATCGTTTTGGTCGGCAATCAGGCTATGCTGGAGCCGTTGCTGGCTCAGGCCGGCTTGGGGGGGCATCCCCGGCTTTCCATTGTCCACGCCAGCGAAGTGATCACCATGGAGGACAAACCGCTGCAAGCCCTGAAGAGAAAGAAGGATTCCTCCATGCTTCGGGCAATCGAACTGGTGAAGAACGGCGGAGCCCGCGTCGCGATCAGTTGCGGCAACACCGGTGCGCTCATGGCCGGCGGCACCCTGCGCCTGCGCATGATGGACGGAGTCGACCGCCCGGCCTTGGCCGCGGTCATCCCCCGGGTTGACGGGTACTTTATCCTGATTGACGCCGGCGCCAACCCCGAGGCACGTCCCGAACATCTGGTCCACAACGCCGTCCTAGGAGCCAATTACGCGAAGGTCATCCTGGGCCTCGCCTCCCCCCGTGTCGGCCTCATCACCATCGGCACGGAGGAGGGCAAGGGCAACGCCCTGATCGCCGAAACGCACGAGCAGCTTAAAAGAATCAGCTCCGTCATCAATTACCTCGGTCCAATCGAGGGATTTCAGGTTTTCCGCAACACCGTCGACGTGGTGGTGTGCGACGGGTTTGTCGGCAACACGCTGCTCAAGACCTGGGAGTCACTGTCAAAATTCATCACCACCATCCTCAAGGATGAGCTGCAGCAGAACCCGATGCGCATGGCTGGCGCCGTGCTGGCCCAGGGCGCGTTCGATGCCCTCAAGACCCGGATGAATCCCGACCGCTATGGCGGCGCTCCGCTGCTGGGCGTGCGCGGCAACATCCTCAAGGCACACGGTTCCAGCAACCGCCATGCGATCGCCAGTGCCATCCGGGCCGCCGGGAAGATCATCCACCAGGATCTCTACCACCGCATCGAGCAGGATGTCAGCCGCGCCAACGTGCTCCGGCTGGCGCCGCCCCCCGACGCCGGGGTCAACTGATCTCCTTTTATGTCATCTGTCATCATCGCCGGAGTCGGCTCCTACGCCCCGCAACGGATTCTCACCAACGAAGACCTCTCCAAAATGGTGGATACTTCGGATGAATGGATCCGCACCCGGTCCGGCATCCGGGAACGGCACATTGCCGCGGATGACGAGGCCACTTCCGACCTGGCAATCAACGCGGCGAAGCCGGCCATGCTTGATGCCGGCGTCACTGCCGGGGAAATCGACCTGCTCATCATCGCCACCGCCACACCAGACTACCCCCTGCCCTCCACCGCCTGTGTCGTGCAACACAAGCTCGGCATCCCGCCGCATGCGACATGCTTTGACATTTCGGCAGCCTGCAGCGGCTTTCTTTACGCCACGGAAATCGCCTTCGGCCAGTTGCAGACCGGCCGCTACAAATGCGCCCTGGTGATCGGCGCGGAGAAACTCTCCTCGATTGTCGACTGGACCGACCGCACCCACTGCGTGCTGTTTGGGGATGGCGCTGGCGCCGCGGTCTTGAAGAAGGTGCCCCAACCGGGCATCGGCATTATCGGCACCGACCTCGGAGCCGATGGCGAGATGCTGGAAATGCTGTATACTCCCGCCGGCGGCAGCCGGTGTCCCGCTTCGGCCAAGACCGTGGCAGAGGGCGGACATTTCCTGCACATGAAGGGCAAGGAGGTTTTCAAGAGCGCCGTGCGGGTCATGGAAACTGTCGCTCGCGAAATGGTGGAACAACATCACCTGACTTTTGACCAAATCAACCTGGTGATTCCCCATCAGGCCAACATTCGCATCATCGAGTCGCTCGCCAACAGCCTTGGCGTGCCGATGGACCGTGTTTATGTGAATCTGGACCGGTACGGCAACACCTCGGCCGCCTCCATCCCCCTGGCTTTGGATGAAGCCCGCCGCGCCGGCCGGATCAAACCCGGCGATTATACCCTGCTGGTTGCCTTCGGCGCTGGCTTGACCTACGGGTCCACCCTTATTCGATGGTAATCACCAGTCTCATGCGTCGCCTCCCTTCATTCCTCACCCTGGCAGTTTTGTCCGCGCTGTTGTGCGCTCCCGCCCGGGTGGCGGCCGACCTGGTCTGGACTCCCCAAGGGGGCTGGCGGGTCGAAGGCGGAGTGCTGGCCGGCCTGACCGGTGAAGACGGCCGCAATGCCCTCGACGTGATGAACAAGGCCCGCACCGCCGAGGAGGCGGGGCATGACAAGCGCGCGCTCTCACTTTACAACAACATCAACCGGAAATACCCCAACTCGGTCTTCGCCCCCGAGTCGCTGTACCACACCGGTCTCATCCGGGAGAAAAGGCATGAATACTACAAGGCCTTTGACAGCTTCCAGATACTGGTCAGCCGTTATCCGAGTTCGGAAAAATTCACCCAGGTGCTCGGCGAGCAATACCGGATTGCCAACCTGCTCTTTGCCGGCAAGCGCAACCGCCTCTGGGGCTGGATGCCGGGTTTGCGCAACCGCGAGAAGGCGCTGGAATACTTCGAGACCATCGTCCACACGGCGCCGTACAGCGATTACGCTCCCTTGGCGCTCATGAACGCCGCCCGCGGCTACAAGGATATTCATGAAACCGAGGCGGCGATCGACGCGCTTGACCGCATGATCAACACCTACCCCCGCAGCGTGCTGACCCCGGATGCCTATCTCAAAATCGCCCAGACGCACGCTTCACTGGTTGACGGCCCCGCCTACGACCAGGCGTCCACCAAGAATGCCATCACCTATTTCGAGGACTACATGATCCTTTTCCCCGGCGACGCCAGCATGGCCACGGCCGAAAAGGGCCTCGCCAACATGAAAAAGGTTCTGGCACTGAGCAAAATGACCCTGGCGGACTACTACTTCAAGTATCGCCACAATTATCAGGGCGCAAAGGTCTTCTATAACGAGGCCATCACTGTCTATCCCGGTTCGGAAGTCGCCACCCAAGCCCGGGCCAAACTGGTCCTTGTGGAAGCCAAGCTCGAGCAGCAGTCCAAGCTCCCGCCGAAGAAAGCTCCGCCGCCCGAGATAAAGAAGAAAAAGAAGCTCTGGCTGTTCTGAGCCATTGGACTTCTCCTCCCCCCCCGACCCCCTTCATGCTGAGCCCAGCGAAGCATTCGATTCAGGCGGGATTCTGCCATCCCGGCACAAGATTCTTCGGGACCCTTGGAATGGCGGGTTTGCTCTGCGGTTTGGGGTTGCTGACCAGTTGCGCCAATTACCGGCTGGGCACCGGGGGCAACGTCAAATTCTCGACCTTGTTCATCGCGCCAGTCACGAGCACCACCGTGATTCCCCAGGCCCAGGTACTGGTCACAACCCAGGTGCGCGAAGCTTTCATCCGCGATGGTCGCGTTGCCTTGGTTGACTCCCCTGAAGCGGCCGACGCCGTTCTGCAAATCACGCTCACTGGCTATGACCGCACGGTGGCGGTCGCCCGGGCTGATGACACTGGCCTGGCCCGGCGCTTCGACCTGGCGTTGCAAGCCCGCGCCAAACTGACCGACAACCGCAGCAAGCAAATCTATTTTGACCAGCGCCCTCTGACCGCCAAACGCGGCGCATTCACTGACAGCGGATTAGTCCCCTCCGAGTATCAGACACTGCCCTTGCTGGCCGAGCAGCTGGCAAGCGAGATCGTGCATGCGGTGCTGGATGCCTGGTAGGCAGCTGAAAGGTTTGGAAACGGGGTGCCCGCACTAACGGATGAAACAAGGATTGAGCCCGGGGCTTTCTCCGTGCTCCATGCTTCAAGCTCCATGCCTCTCCCTCCCATCCTAGCCCCGTCTCTCCTGGCGGGTGATCATGCCCATCTCGCCGACAGTGCCCGGGCCGCGGCGCAAGCCGGCGCCAACTGGCTTCATCTCGACATCATGGACGGACATTTCGTGCCCAACTACTCGTTCGGCCCGGAGGTCCTTGCCGCCCTACGCCGGGCCGGAGCAAAACAATTTTTCGACACCCATCTGATGCTGGACGAGCCGCACAAATACATCGAACCCTTCGCCAAGGCCGGGGCCAGTCTCATCAGCATCCACATCGAGCCGGATTACGACCACCGCGGCACCCTCACCCGCATTCGCGCGCTGGGCTGCCAGTGCGGCATTGTGCTCAACCCCGGCACGCCGGCCGCCGCCGTCGAGCCCGTGCTCGGGCAGGTTGACCTCGTGCTCGTGATGACCGTGCAACCGGGCTTCGGCGGACAGGCGTTCCGGCGCGACATGCTGCCCAAGCTGCAGCAAATCGACCGGTGGCGGACCGAGCGGAATCTGAAGTTCCAACTCGAGGTTGACGGTGGCATCGACCTGACGACCGCGCAGGAATGCCGGACCGCCGGCGCTGACACCTTTGTGGCCGGCACCTCGTTCTTTGCCGCTGCAGACAAAGCGGCCTTTGCCGGCGCCATTGCCCGGCTCGTCTGAAAATCTGGCAAACAAGGAAAGGTCAGGCGATCACGTCCACTTTCCGGCGAACTTCACGGCAGCCACGGAAACTTCTCGGCCTTCGGTTTACGCTTTTCCTTCTGAGCCGTCATGAACTCCTTCGCCTCCTCGGTCATGTAATATAGCATGGTGGCGTTGCCGGCGAGTTCCTGGATGCCGCTTTGGCCGTCAAGCTCGGCATTGAACGCGGACTTGAGGCAGCGGATGGCAAGCGGGCTGCGCTGGAGAATCTCCTTGGCCCACGCCACGCCCTCCTGCTCGAGCTCGGCTACCGGCACCACTGTGTTCACCAGGCCCATGGCGAGCGCTTCGATGGCACTGTATTGGCGGCAAAGAAACCAGATTTCGCGGGCCTTTTTCTGGCCGACCATGCGGGCGAGATAACTGGATCCGAAACCGCCGTCGAAGCTGCCCATCTTGGGGCCCACCTGACCGAAGATGGCATTGTCGGCCGCGATCGTAAGATCGCACATGACGTGCAGCACATGGCCGCCACCGATGGCGTAACCGGCCACCAGCGCGATGACGACCTTGGGCATCGAGCGGATGAGTTTCTGCACCTCCAGAATGTTGAGGCGGGGCACACCCTTTCCATCGATGTAGCCGCCATGGCCGCGCACCGATTGATCACCGCCGGAGCAAAAAGCATGTTTGCCGTCCCTGGCCGGTCCGGCACCAGTCAGGAAAACGACTCCGATGGTCTGATCTTCGCGGGCATCGAGCAACGCCTCGTGCATCTCGGCCACCGTCAGCGGACGGAAGGCATTGCGCTTCTCCGGCCGGTTGATGGTGATCTTGGCTATGCCGGCCGCCTTCTCGTAGCGAATGTCTTCGTAGCTTTTGACGGTTTTCCAGGCGGGAAGCATCTCGCATGGTCACCCGAAAGGGGCCTGAGCCGCAACCGTTTTTGCGGGCAAGTCGATTTTTACAATGCAGGGTCAAGCTCATTCCAAATATTGTTGGAAACTGCTTGGAGTGGCAGGCGACTGGCTAACAATGCCTGCTTTCATGCAGAACCACCCGCACAAGCTCAGCAGGGTTGCCGGTGCCGGGCTCACTCTGGGCGCACTGGGCGTGGTTTTTGGCGACATCGGCACAAGCCCGCTCTACACGATGCGCGAGTGCATCGCCCATCTGCCCGGAGTTGACCAGACCACCGGAGTGCTCGGAGTGCTCTCGCTGATCTTCTGGTCGCTCATGCTTGTGGTCAGCGTGAAATACATCTGGTTCGTGATGCGCGCCGACAATCATGGCGAGGGCGGCATTTTCGCCCTGCTTGCGCTGATTCACGCCAACCGTGAGACCACGGCACCATTCGGTACGCCGCGGCGCGGCCTCGGACCGGCCATCACCATGATTCTGATCGGGGCCGCGTTGCTTTACGGGGACGGCATCATCACCCCCGCCATCTCGGTGCTGGGCGCCGCGGAAGGTTTCAACGCCATCAGCCCGGCATTCACCCCCTATGTCGTTCCCTTGGCGTGCGCCATCCTTGCGTTGCTTTTCTGGTTTCAGCACAAGGGCACCAGAAACATCGGCCGCATTTTCGGCCCGGTCATGTTGCTCTGGTTCGCCTCGCTCGCCATCCTTGGAGCCTGGTACGTTCTGCAATATCCGGACGTCATTCGCGCACTCAATCCTTTCTATGCGCTCTCCCTGCTGCGCCATCCGCCCGCGCAGGTGGCGACGTTGCTGGGTTCGATCGTGCTGGCAATCACCGGCGCGGAAGCGCTCTATGCCGACATGGGCCACTTTGGCCGCCGCTACATCGCCCTGGCGTGGTATGGCATGGCTTTCCCCGCCCTCGTGCTGAACTACTTTGGTCAGGGCTCATTCATTCTGCTGCATCCGCAATCCGTCGAGAATCCATTTTTCGCGATGGCCCCGGAGGGGTTCGCACGCTATGCGCTCACCGGACTCTCGATTGTTGCTGCTGTAATCGCCAGCCAGGCGCTCATCTCCGGCGCCTATTCCCTCACCCGGCAGGCGATCCAGCTCGGCTTTTTCCCCCGTCTCAAGATCACCCACACCAACGCCCAGCAGGCCGGGCAGATCTATGTGCCCTTTGTCAACGCCCTCCTCGCCATCGGCGCCATCCTTACGGTCGTTATGTTCGGCTCCAGCGCGCATCTGGCCTCGGCCTACGGCATCGCTGTAACCGGCACCATGGCCATAACCACCATCGCCTACTACCTGGTCGCCCGGCACAACCGCGGCTGGTCACTCTGGCATGCCGTGCCAATCTGTGGTGCGTTCCTGCTGGTCGACCTGGCCTTCTTTGCTTCCAACGCCCGCAAGCTCGCCGACGGCGGCTGGTTTCCGCTGGCCATCGGCGCAGTCGTGCTTGCCGTGATGCATACTTGGAAAACCGGCCGCGAGGAAATTTTCCGGCGGGTTTATGGCAACAGCGTAACCGAGACCGAGCTGACGAGCATCGCACGCAGCAAACACGTCACCCGGGTTACCGGAGCAGCCGTCTTCATGGTTGGCTCCCCGCAAGGCACGCCCATCGCGCTCCTGCACCACGTTAAATCCAACCGCTGCCTCCACCAGACCGTCGTGCTCCTCAGCATTGTCACTGAGGAAATACCCACTGTGCCCGACAGCGAGCAACTCACGCTGCGTGAAATCGGCGAGGGCCTCTGGCGGGTCACCGGCCGCTACGGCTACATGCAGTCGCCCAACGTCGGGGACCTGCTGATGAAAACCAAGGCGGCCGGCGTGCCCATCAATCCGCAGAGCGCAACCTACTTTTTCAATCGCGAGATGATCATATCCGGCGGGAATGCCCGGATGTGGGAGTGGCAGAAGAGCCTTTATGGCTTTCTCAGCCGCAATGCCCGGCCCGCCAAGGATTATTACCAGATTACTCCGTCGCAGATCATCGAGATCGGCCTGCCGCTCCAATTGTAGCGTCTTGCACGTACAGTCCGTTGCTGCCTTGCTGCCGGCATGGCCACGGATGTCCGCTCCCACCGTTTTATCAGTCACTTTCCGGCCGTGCAGGGCGCCAGGCTGGCCAAAGTGGTGCGGCTCGTCCGCTTTCCGCACAAGGCGGTCATCTTTGATGAGGACACGGTCTCCGACTGCATCTATCTTGTCTTCACCGGGCGGGTCGCGCTGGCCAAGAAGTCCCCCGGTGGCGCCCCCCAGGTCATCGCGTACAAGGGCCCCGATGATTACTTTGGCGAACTCGGGGTACTCGACGGCTCCACTCGCAGCACCGCCGCCATCGCTGACGGGCCGATCCTGCTTGGGCGCATTCCGCGCAAGCCATTTCTCCACCTGCTGTCGGAATCCTCCTGGCATACGGTGCTCAGGCTTTTCAGCCACGTCAGTGAAAATCTCCGGACCACCAATACGCGCTACGTCACCGAGGTCGTGCGCAAGGAAAAGATCACGCTCATTGGCGAGATGGCCAACTCGATGATCCACGACTTCCGCAGCCCCTTCACCACCATCCAGCTGACGACCGAACTGCTGGCCAGCCGGAATGCCGATCCGAAGACCCAGGAACTCTGCGCCACCATCCTCCGCCAGGTCAGCCGGCTCGGGGGCATGGTCGAGGAAGTGCTGGAATTCGCGCGGGGCGAGACCCGCTTGAAAGTCCGGCCCATGCCGTTGCGGGAAGTCTTCGCCCAACTGCTGGACAATAATGCCGGGACCTCCGCCCGCTCCGGCGTGCGGCTGCTCGTCAGGCCAAGCCCGCTGGTACTGCTGCTCGACCCCGACCGTTTCCAGCGCGTCCTGCAAAACATCGTGACCAACTCCGAGGAGGCGCTGGCCAGACGCAAGCGCGGCCTCATTCGCGTGGCCGCACGGCGCCACCATAACCATTGTCTGATCACCATCGCCGACAACGGGCCGGGTATTCCACGCGCAATCCGAAGCACCCTGTTCGAACCCTTTGTCAGTCACGGCAAGTCCGGCGGCACCGGACTGGGTCTGGCTCTGGCCCGTTCCGTCGTCGAGGCGCACCATGGATCGATCGATTTCCGCACCTCCCACGCCGGCACCACTTTCGTAATCCAGCTGCCGCTGGTATCCGCAGGCCGCGGCTGGACGGTTCAGCCTTTCTCCGCACCCGCGCAGCAAGCTTGACGGATCCTAGCCGGCCTGCTCCACCGCCCGGGCGGCATCGCTGAAGAGTTTCTTCCTAAATGCTGCATCCCGCTTCCGGTCGGTGCGCACTTCCAGGACGCGGATGCCCTGTTTCGGCAATTTTGCGAAGAGGCCGGCCAGGTGCTTCCAGTTCCGCACCCGCACGTGCGTCACGCCATAGGCCGCGCAGAGCTGCTTGAAATCCGCTTCCTGGGGCGTGGCGAAATATTCCTCGAACGGCGGGTTGAATTGCGCGACCGGCAAATGCTCGAAAATGCCGCCACCCTGGTTGTTGATGAGCACGATCGTCAGGCTGCCGCTGAACTTCGGGCGGAGCAGAAAGCCGTTGGTGTCATGCAGCAACGCCAAGTCACCGGTGAGCAGCACCGCCGGCCGGTTGTCCTGCGCGACGCCCAGCGCCGAAGACAGGGTGCCATCGATGCCGTTGGCTCCGCGGTTGAAATAAACCGGGTGCGCCCGGTCATTGGCCGGCCAGAAGCACGCCGCATCCCGCACCGGCATGGAACTGGCAATGAAGCAGGGAGTCCGTACCGGCAGATGCCGGGCCAGCACCCCGATGCACTTGGGCTCGATCATCTCCTTCACTTGATTGAGCTTCGCCGCAAAGAAACTTCCGGCCAGCTTGTCTGCGTCCATCCACTGCTTGGTGTAAGCTCCAGCTCGCCGCCGCCCGCTGAAACCACTGGCCCATGCGGCCAGATCGTTGCAGCGCACGAATGCGGTGCGCAGATGCAAGGCGTCCGGATTATCGTTCCGGTCGGTCACGAGCACCGTCTCGGAATCACCCCGTTGCAGCCACTCGCGCAAGACCTTGCTCACCGGCCAGCCCCCCAGACAGATCACCTGGGATGGCCGCAGGGATGGCGCCAGAGCTTCGCTCCGCAAAATCGCATCGTAGTGCACGACGAGATGACCGGCCAACGATGCGTGCATCCGGATTGGCGAGAGGGCGTCAGCCAGCACCGGCCAGCCCAAGGCCAGCGATAGCCGGCCGACATTTCGGGCAAAGGACTGATCCGATGGAGTCTCGATGGGTCCCACAACAATCACGCCGCGAGGAATTCGCTTCAGTTTTGGCCAGATGAGCGGCCCCAGCGGAACCTCCAACATGCCGCCCTGGGGCCGACATTCCTTCAAGCCGGCAAAGAAACCCTGCAGATCGGCTGCCGAGATCTCTCCCTGCTTCTGGTCCGGCAATGGCACCAGGGGATCACGGAACGGGCAGTTCAGGTGCACCGGGCCGCGAACCGGCTGCGTGGTGCGCTCCAAGGCATGGGCGACTGTCTGCCGCAAATAACGCAGCATCGGCAGATTCGCGGCCGGCACTGCCAACTCGTGATAGAAGTTCACGTGACTGCCGTAGAGTTTTTGCTGGTCAATGGTCTGGCCCGAGTGACATTCCCGCATTTCCGGTGGCCGGTCCGCCGTGATGACCAGCAGCGGTATGCCGCTTTCCTGCGCCTCGATGACTGCCGGAAAATAATTCGCCCCCGCGGTGCCGCTCGTGCAGAGCAGCACAACCGGTTTCTGGAGTTGTTTGGCGAGCCCAAGCGCAAAAAACCCGGCCGAACGTTCATCGAGCACGGGCACGGATTTGATGCCGTGATGTCGCGCAAATGCCATGGTCAACGGGGTCGAGCGCGAGCCCGGGGAAATGACGGCTTGGCGCAATCCCAGCTGATAAAGTGTCTCCACCAGCACACTGCCCCACAGGCTGTTCGTGCTGCGATAATCCAGCGGAGTTTCGCGTGGACGGTTCATGCGTTGGTCAGGGCTTCGACCAGAGCCTTGAACTTCAATTCGGTTTCGGCAAATTCCTTCTCCGGGGCCGATCCCGCCACGATACCGGCCCCGGCATAGACCGTCGCCGTGTGGCCGTCGATCAGGGCGGACCGGATGCCGACAAAAAACTCTCCGCCGCCGCGATGGTCCACCCATCCCTGCGGCCCGGCGTAGAGGCCACGGGCGAAGGGTTCGAGTCGCGCGATGGCCGCCACCGCCGGTTCGCGCGGCGTGCCGCCCACGGCTGGCGTCGGATGCAGCCGGGCGACCAGGTCGAGAACGTGCACCCCCGCGGGCAGGGTGGCGCTGATGGGCAGATGCAGGTGCTGCACATTCGCGAGGCCGAGCAGCCGCGGTTGGTCCGCGTGCTCGAGTTTCAGGCCAAGATCGGCCAGACGCCGCGTGATGGAGCCCACTACCAGCCGGTGCTCACGGAGATCCTTTTCGCTTTGCAACAAGCCCCGGGCCAGCGCGGCATCCTCGCTCGCCGACTCACCGCGCGGAGCGGAACCGGCCAGCGCTTCCGTGTGCATGCGCCCGCTGGCCACGCGGACCAGCCGCTCCGGACTGGCGCCGATGAAACTCTGACCGCGGCCATTGGCGATCGAGAAGGCATAGCATCCCGGAAACCGCTGGCGCAGGTGGTTGAGCACGCCAAGCGGATGGAACTCCTCGGTGGTGGTCAGTCGCTGGGCGCGCGCGAGCACGGTTTTCAGGTAGCCACCGCCGGCAATTTCCTGCAGTGCCTGCGTCACCGCGCGCTGGTAGGAGCCGGTTTCGCCGGCTTCCTCGACCTGCTTGGGCGCGGAGGGCCGGTCTGTGCGCTGCGCCCGGCGGTAGTCAAAGGCGCGGAACTTCACGTGCGCCTTCCAGACTTTCTGCGCAATCAATTCCACCGGTGCATCCGCCGTGATGAGCAGATTGGCGACCGCGATGGTGCTGTCACCCATGCGCGCAACCTGCCAGCGCGGGACAAACAGCCGCAGCGCCGGAAAGAAATCGCCGGGTGCCGATTCGTGCGCGAACCCGTTGGCGAAAAAGAAATGCGGGCCGGAAAACGGCTCGGAGAGCGGGCCGACGGCGATTGTGTCCGTCAGCACCCGGGCGATGTAGTCCCGCGCGGCGGCGAAGCGACCCGAGCCGGACGCGGTGAATTCCAGCACTGCCTCGGCCCCGGCCACGGCAAAACCCTGGGCGGGGCGCTCGGCATAAAAGTGCAGCTCATTGGGCTCGAAAATCGATTCCAGGACAGCCAGCGGATCGAGTTGATCAACGGCGAGGCTGATGCTCACCAGTTGCGGCCGGCCGGCTTCCTGCGCCAGTGCGCGGCACTCGATCAGAAACGCACCGAGCGATTCGGGCGTGGCGTTCTCGGTCGGATTGACCGGCAGGATTTTCACGGCTTGGCCGGCGGCTTGTCGGCGGGCGGACGCGGAAATAGCACAAGTGCCGGGGCAACCTTTGAGCCGGTAAGCTTCGTGCCCCAGACGAGTTCCTCGCGCCAGATCGGTCCGGGTGTGTAGCCCAACACGGCGTTGATTTTCACCGTGGTCGCCGGTGTGACATGCTGGATGAGTGCAACCGCAAGACGGAGAGCCTCGGCCATGGTCGCAAGGGAAGTGCAGAGCAGAGCCTGGTCCTTGGGTTCGTTGGATTTGCCTAGCTTCCATGGGGCGCGCTTTTCGATGTAAGCGTTGGTCTCAGTCAGGAAGTACATGGCCCGCTCAAGCGCGGTGTGAAATTGGAAGCCTGCACACAGCGGGATGAACTCATCACGCGTTTTGGCCCAAAGCTCTTGCAGACTGCGCTCCAAATCATCCGTGGCTTCAGCCGCGGGCAGCACCCCGCCCGCGAAACGTGTGGTCATGTTGAGCGTACGGTTCACGAGATTGCCGAGATTGTTGGCCAGTTCGCTGTTGTAGCGGACGAGAAACTGGGCCCGAGTGAAGTCACTGTCCTGACCAACATTCATCTCGCGAATGAGAAAATAGCGGAGAGCATCCGCGCCGAACTCGTCGACGTATTCGGCGGGCTCGATGAAATTGCCCGTGCTTTTCGACATCTTGACCGCATTGATTGACCACCAGCCGTGCACGAGCAGCGCCTTGGGCAAGGGCAGGCCCAGGGCCTGCAGCATGATCGGCCAGTAAACCGCATGCGGAGGCACCAGAATGTCCTTGCCGATGACATGACAGTCGGCGGGCCATTGCCCCGTGGTGGCGACCGCGGAGTAGTAATTTACCAGAGCGTCGAACCAGACATAGGTGACGTACTCCTTGTCAAACGGCAGCGGGATGCCCCACTCCAGCCTTTCGCGCGGCCGCGAGATGCAGAGGTCGTTCAGCGGATCCTTGAGAAATTCGAGCACCTGTTTCTGGCGGTAGCGCGGAAAAATGAAGCCCTCGTTTTTCGTCAGAAAATCCACGAGCCACTCCTGATACTGGCGCAATTTGAAAAAATAATTCGCCTCGGTAATCTCGGTGACCTCACCAAAAATCTCCGGCCAGGTGCCGTCGGGCAGCCGGTCCTTGTCCTGGAGGAACTGTTCCTGGCGGGTCGAGTAGAAACCCTTGTATTCGGCCTGGTAGATCTCGCCTTTGTCATACAGCTGCTGGAGCAAGGAGCTGACGACCTTTTTATGCCGTTCCTCGGTCGTACGGATGAAGTCGTCGTTGGAAATATTCAGCTTGGGCAGCAGGGCGCGAAACTCGGCGCTGACTTCATCGCAGTATTGCTGCGGCGGGATGTCACGCTGGCGGGCACTGGCCTGGACCTTCTGACCGTGCTCATCCACCCCGGTAAGAAAATGCACCGAGTCGCCCATCTGTCGCCGGAAGCGGGCAATGACGTCCGTGAGCACCTTTTCGTAGGCGTGCCCCAGATGGGGTGACCCGTTGACGTAGTCGATGGCCGTGGTAATGTAGAATGACCCCATAAAAAGCGTAAAACTAGTCCTTCCCGGACAAATGTCGAAGATTTTGACGCGACACCGGCAGACTCCTCGACTATCACGATTGCCGCCTTGTCATGAACCTCACTTCGCGCTCGCTGGGCCTGGCCTTGTTGCTTTTGCTTCTCTTCCTGGGTGCGACGCTGTCCTTGCAATGGTGGCTCGCCCGAGAAACACGCCAGTTGCAGAGTCTGGCGGTGGAGGAGCAGCGCGCGCGCCTGCTCCGGGCGGTAAGTGTGAGCGGCTTGCGGTCCGAAAAGTGGGACGCGGCATTTCAACGTGAACTCGGGACCATGCTCGGCGGCACCGTCCAATTTCTGAAGCCCGACGCCCAGCCGACGCCAGTATCACATGAGGCCCTTGGACTTTCCTTCCTCGCGGAATTACCCGGTGCCCCGGGCTGGCGAGCCCAGATGCAGTTTTCTCCTCCGGCGCTGCTGCGCGTCCAGGTGCTGCATCAGCGCACCCTGGCGGTGATTGTGCTGCTTTCCCTCCTGCTGGCGACGGTGCCATTGCTGCTCGTCCTGATGGGTTCACGTCCGACAAGTCTCCCGGAAAGCGTGTCGCGCACCCCATGGGCCGCCACCCAGGCCCAGGCCGCCGGCTTGGAGCATTTTGCCAAGATTTCCAATGAGCGGACGGTTGCCCTGGCCCACGAGCACGGCGCGCGGCTGCGGGCCGAGGAGGATCTGCAGGTCAACCGCACCCTGCTGGACCATTCAGTCGCTGAACGGGCCCGCCTGGGTCGGGAACTGCACGACAACATCTGCCAGACGCTCTACGCCGTATGTCTGACCCTGGAGAGTGTGCAGAAAAAAAACACCCTGGCTCCGGAGATGAAGCAGCGGGTCGATTTGTGCATGACCGAATTGCGCCGGCTCAACCAGGAGGTGCGGACTTATTTGCAGGATCTGGAGCCGGCGCAGGTAAATGGCCAGGCATTCGCGGGTGCGGTCGCGGACATGCTTGACGCTTTCAGGGCCGAGGAGGGGGTGCGGATTGAACACCGGCTCGACGCGGAGGCGGTGGCACTCATCCCGCCGCAGCATACGGCTGATATAATGAATATCCTCCGCGAGGCCGTGAGCAACAGCCTCCGGCACGGACACGCCCGCCACGTCACTCTGTTGGCTGGCCGGAGTGACCAGGCCATTGCACTGGCCGTACAGGACGATGGTGCCGGGTTCATCGCCAACGGTGGCGGCAACGGCCATGGTCTTTCCAATATGCAGGCGCGGGCGACCGCGCTGGGAGGCAACGTCCGGGTGGAATCCACTCCGGGAAAAGGAACTCGCGTTTTGCTAACCCTGCCCGTTGCTTCGCTCTCATGACCCATTCGCCCAGTGCAAAGCCAATCCGGGTCGTGTTGATTGACGACAGCCCGATCATCCGGCTCGGCCTGCGCAGCGCGCTGGAGGATTATGCGGATATTGCCATCGTGGCCGAGGCGGGCACGGCGGCGGAAGGTGTGGCCGCAACAACCAGGCACAAGCCTGATGTCGTGCTGCTGGATCTGCACCTGCCGGACAAGTCCGGCTTTCAGGCCTGCCGGGAATTGCTCAAGGCACGCCCGCAAACCCAGGTGCTGATTCTCACTTCCAACAGCAACGAACGCAATGTGCAGGAAGCCATGATGGCCGGCGCCAAGGGCTATTTGCTCAAGGACAATGACGGGGCCTCGCTCGCCGCCGCACTGCGGACAGTCGCCGCGGGAAATGCTGTGCTGGATCCCTCGATGGCCGGTCAGGTGCTGAATCTGGTCAAACGTCGACCCGGACTTTCCGCCGCGGAAAAATTGAACCAGTTGTCTCACCAAGAGCGACGCGTCGTCGCCCTGCTGGCTGATGGCATGACGAACAAGCAGATCGGCGAGCAGATGGGGCTGACCGAGAAAACCGTCAAAAACTATCTGGCGACTATTTTCACCAAACTGAATATCGAGCGCCGCACCCAGGCAGCGGCGCTTTATGTCGAGTCCGGCAAGTCTGACGTTTCGTAATTGACCCGTGCCCGGGCTAGAGGCTTTCGCCTCTGGGCATGATAGAGGCTTACGCACTAGGCTTCGGCCTATTCCCAATCAGGCAATAACAGGGCATACTGGTACTGCAATGCAGCTCCAACGCCACAATCCCCCGCCTCCGCCTGGATGCAAATCAGCATCTCCAGATTGCATATTGAAAAACACCGCCAACGCCCGAGAACTCCTTGGGAATATCGCGGCCAAAGAGTTTACTCAGCGCTCAAGGCGTGCCGCCCGGGCGATGACGCTCGTTGAGGTCATGGCCGCAGTAATCATTTTGAGCATGGTGCTCCTGGGCGTGCTCCAAGGCATGCTGCAGAGCCGGCGAATGACCGAGGGCAGCATTCGTCAGGCCTCGGTCGGCAGCTTGGTCCAAGGGTATATCGAGCAAATCAAAAGCATCAAATATGCCGACACTGGCAATGCTCTGACGACCTCGCCTGCGACCACCCCGGGAGCCGGATTATTGGCCGATTGGCAGACGGCCGGAAACATCATCGTGGCCAAAGACTCTTCTCAAGCCGATACCACACTCTGTCTGGCTGCGGGACCTGCGCCCACTGCCCTGCCGGTGATCAACTCTCTGCCAACCGATGCCTCGATGCATGTCGAATCTGTGGATATCGATAACATTGCCTCAAACACCGATAACTCCACCTTATCCATGTGGGTCTGGATAAATGACCTGTCCGGCACAAATGTCGTGAAATGCAAATCGATCGTCATCGTTTACCAATGGACGGTCAAAGATGGCGGACGCGTTAGGTACTATTCCGACATGATGCGCACGATTCGCTCAATCGTCCCAACCGACTAAACACTCCTGCCATCATGAGAACGCTTACCAGTAAAAAGGGCATGACTTTGGTCGAAATCATGGTCGCGACCGCGATCGGCTTGTTCGTTGTCACGGGCGCCCTTAGCTTTGTGATTCAGACTCTGAAGACATACCAGTACGAAACCGGGAAACTTCTCATCAACCGGGATATCAGGCATTTCACCTCGCAGATGGTTGATGATGCTACTTACGCCAATGCCTTCATGATTTTTGATCAGTGCAGCAACCTGAGCCGCGCTACTTACACGCCGGTAGGCTCGACCGACCCCACGAGTGCAACCTACCAGGGTTACACGGCCAATCTTGTCACCACTCTGCCGGACTCTCCCGTAACCACCACCGGGCCGGGCACCATCAATGTGCAGAGCGGGCTTCCCGGTGACGTTGTGGTGTTCATCTACAACGTGGATGGTGATAATACGAAAATCTACCAACTCATCGTCTACTACCGCTGGATTTCCACCCCAGCCGGCGGCACCACCGGCACCAACAATCCGGCGACCAGTGGCCGGACCGCTCCGCTCAATAGATTTGTGGTGACGATACCCGCGGCCGTCCAGAGCGCCGGCATTTGGAAA
>CAZBLQ010000017.1:0-1224 GCA_964492635.1 uncultured Oleiharenicola sp. | reverse complement strand
AGTGCCTTTATCACGGTCATGATGTTTTGCTCCATCCTGCTCATGCTGATCGGCAGTATCTTGCATTATTCCACGATAGAACGTCGGTTCAACAACCGGGCGAAACTGCTCTATGAATCACGCACGGCGGCGGAGGCAATCTCCGAATATGGCATCTCTCAGGTGAAGAACATCTTTGAGTCGAATCGCACCTTTACAGACAGTTCCTGGAGTTCGACGGATGAATCGATGTTCGTCACCGGTGGCACATATGCGGGCCAGATCGCGCTCCCTCCGGACACTTTCTGGCAGGGTGGCCATATCGTCAACTCCACCGGAATTGCGGCCGAAGTGCCACTGATGCATGTCGGCAAGGTTCTCGATACCCAAGGCGGAGGGCTCAAATACATCGACCCGACCAATCCCGACAACGCCAACGACCCGCTCAAGGGCAAAAAAGTCTTCAACTACAGCCTCGACATTCTTTCCCGCGCCACGGCTAAAGACAGTTTTGGCGGCGGCAATGTCACAAAGTACATGAAGCAGACCTTCTCCGTCCGGGCGGTGCCGCTCTTCGCCAACGCGGTCTACTACAACATGGACCTGGAAATCCAGCCTGGCCCGAACTTGACCATCACCGGGTCCACCACCACCAACGGGCGATTATTCGCCCGCAGTGCCAGTGCGTCGCCTATCGCCATTACGTTTGCCGGACCCGTTATTGCCGTGAAAGGGTTTTGGACAAACTTCCACACCACGAGCGGCGATAACCTCATGCCCTATTTCCAGTCCATCAATGATTCCGGCGCATTGCAGACGAACGCCACCACCGGGATCGTCCAAATCTTGCCAGCTGGCTCAACGGTCCCCCAGCCCATGTGTCTGGCTGCCAATACCACAGGTTTTTCCCCAAATCTCACCACCGGCACCTGGGTCGAGTCCACCTGGAACCTCTATCCCACGGGTGAAACCTGGCAAAACCATCTAGGTATTACAGCTCCATTTACGGAAACAGTCGCATCCAAGGCAAGTTTCGCCAATTGGATCCAGCAAACCTTCTTGGGCAATCTGCTTACGAACGTCAACGGACTGTCGCCAAACAACATTCAGGGCATTCCGGACTACAGCTACGTTTATGGTTCGCTCTACCCGGATCCCAATACTGGCACTGCGGACGCCGCTTATACGTACATGACCGGGGGCAATGATATCCCCAACAGCGCCCACGCTCCCATTGAGACACCG
>CAZBLQ010000016.1:0-43279 GCA_964492635.1 uncultured Oleiharenicola sp. | reverse complement strand
TACTTCTTCTCTTCTTTTTTCTCGGCCGGCTTGTCGCTGCTCTTCTCGCATTTCTTGCCGGTGCAGCAGCAATCCTTGTCTTTGCCGCACACCTTGCCGTCCTTGTCCTTGCCGCAGTCGCAGGTCTTCTCCTCCGACTTGGCCTTGTCGTCGGCGGCTTGGGCCACGGCAGTGGCAATGAGGCCGGCGGCGGCCAGGGCGAGGAGGATTCGGATTATTTTCATGATTCAGTGGGTGGTTCGACTGCGAATGAAGTTTAATTTCCCGCCGAAGTGAAACAAATTGCGCGGCTGATACGGTCTGCCCGAATAGCCCCGATCTTTACTTTGCCGGTTCCACGCGGCAGAATTCCGCAATCAACTGCATGCCTGCATCCGCCTGCCATCCCCGCCAGCGACAGATTGATGACCTGGGCGGTTGTGTTCCAGTACACGGTCCCCGCCCGGCCAAAGAGTCCTTGAGGGCGGCAACCGGCCGGAAGTGCAAGCCAGACCGGCCCCGGCCATGACCGCAAAGGATTGGAGCGCGGGATTCACGCGGCAGTTCGCCCGCATCACCACCTCAGGCAGGCTGATCCCGGAAGTCGACGGTCTCCGGTTTATCGCCATTTCGGGCATCCTGCTTTATCACGGCATGCAGCAGATCGCCGCGCGAAACGGAATCGGCACCACCGGCGAAACCCACCTGGGCGCCGACCGCATCCTGATCTGGTTGTTGAACGAGGGGCGACTGGGGGTGCAGTTTTTCTTTGTGATCAGCGGATTTGTCCTCGGGCAGCAATATTCCGAGAACCACCACCGCGGCCGCCCCCATCTTGATCTCAAGCATTTCTACCTGCGCCGGCTGACCCGACTGGAGCCGCCCTACGTGGTGAACCTGCTCCTGAGTTACCTGCTGGTGGCCACCCTGTTCACACTCGGATTGAGGGCCAAGGGCGAAGGATTTTCCGCTCTTCTCCCGCATCTGGGCGCGAGCCTCGTCTATTCGCATTGTCTCATTTACCACGACCTCAGCACGGTGAATGGGGTCACGTGGAGTCTGGAAGTCGAAGCCCAGTTCTACCTGCTGATGCCGTTGTTCGGCACCCTGATTTATCTGATCGGGAGCAATGTCCGGCGCACTTTGGTCATTTTGACCGTGATCGTGGTTCACAGTCTGGCAGCGGCCGGCTATCACGGGTCGGCCTGGTACATGGACTATTCGCTCGTCGGGTATTTGAGCTATTTTCTGGCCGGCATTCTTCTGGCGGACCTCCACAGCGCGCACCCGGAATGGCGAGAGCGCAGCGAGCCAGGGTGGGATCTGGCGGCGCTGGGTGCGGTCGGGCTGATGCTGCTCTCGGAGTATTATTGGGGCTACCAGGGACTTTTCCCTCTCCTGTTTGGAGTCATTTGCCAGGCGGCCCTGTGCGGGCGCTACCTAAAAAAAATCCTGAGACTCGCACCGATCTGGATCGTGGGCGGAATGTGCTATTCCATCTATCTCTACCACCTTTGGATCTTCGGGGTCGGCGCCCAGATCCTGCGTTTTGCCTACCGCCACGACCTGCCGTTCTGGATGAATTTCTGCTATCTGTTCCCCGTGATCGTCATCGTTGTCCTGGCGATCAGCGCGGCCTTTTATGTCTATCTTGAGCGGCCGTGCATGAAACGCGACTGGCCCGAACGGCTGCTTCGGCGCAAATGGCTGAACTCGTGAACCGCGCCCAGCATGAACCGGGGCAACCTTTGCTGGGGAGGCGGTAAGGCCCTCCGTCGCCAAAGCTACGGAGGGCATTTTTCGGCTCTTCGTTTCGAAAAGAAAAGTGGTGCGGGCGGAGGGAGTCGAACCCTCCTCTCATGCTTGGGAAGCACATATAATACCGATATACTACGCCCGCGAAAAGGAACGCTCCAGTGCTAACCAAGGCACCCGTCCGGTCAAGCCCGCAAGCCGACCGGACCACGCTTCAGGAATACTCCCGCCGGCCTTCCAGCGCGCTCTTGAGCGTCACCGCATCCGCATAGAGCACCCCGCTGCCGCTGGGCAGGCCGAAGCCGATGCGCGTCACCTTCACTCCACCCGGCGGCAGGTGCTCCGTGAGATAATGGCAGGTGGCCTCGCCCTCGACATCATTGGACAGCGCCAGGATCAGCTCGGTGATTTCCCCGGCGGTGATGCGCTGGATCAGTGCGCCGAGGTTGAGATCCTCGGGCGTGACGCCGCGAATCGGGGACAGCTTGCCGTGCAGCACATGATAACGGCCGCGATATGCCCCCGAGCGCTCGATGGCGGCAAGGTCCTGGGCATATTCGACGACGCACACCTGGCCGCTGCGGCGCCGTTCGTCGGCGCAAACCGGGCAAAGCTCGGCCTCAGACAGATTGCCACAGACCGTGCACCGCCGGACATTCTTCGCCGCAGTTTCCAGCGCCGATACCAGTTCGGGCAGCCGCGCCGGTTTTTCCACGAGCAGGTGCAGCGCGATGCGCTCCGCCGACCGGTAGCCGATGCCGGGCAGCTGCTTCAGCAGCTTCTGCAAATGTTCCAGTGCGGGAGTCATGGGATCGGACTGCCAGAGTTAACCGCGGATTTCACTGATATACACGGATGAGGAATTCCAAATCCTGTCATCCTGAGCGCAGCGAAGGATCCATGCATCCGCACTTGGCGTCACATTCGCAGTCGTGGATTCTTCGCTGCGCTCCGAATGACACTTTCCTGGTGTATTATCCGCGTTCATCTGCGTTATCCGCGGTCTCATTGGTTCTTGTGCCTAAGGCTGGCCTTCAATCGAAAATCGAAACTCAAGAATCAAAAATCTCAGAACATTCCCGGCATCTGGAACGCCGATGAGATTCGCTGCATCTCGGAATCGTTCAGCTCCTTGGCTTTCTGCGCCGCTTCCTGCATGGCGTTGAGGATGGTCTCCTCGACGAGCTTCTTGTCCTCCTTGAGAAACTCCGGGTCGAGCGTCAGGGCGAGGAACTTGCCGGCGCCGTTGACCTTGAGTTGCACGGCGCCTCCGCCGCTGGACACGTCGATCTCGCGCGTCCCGAGCGATGCCTGCATCGACTCGATCTGCTTCTGCATTTTCTGGGCTTGTTTGAGGAGTTTGCCTACGCCGGCCATGATTTAAGGGGGTTAAAGTGACTCCACTAATGAAGACTTCTGAAGACTAATCACGCTCTTTTTCTGCACGTCGAAAGGCCAAGGCACGTTTGACCACGGATTTCACGGATCGCACGGATAAATACCTCTATACAGTCGAGTCTGTTTTGGTTGAGGGTTCGGAATCAATCCGTGTTATCCGAGTAATCCGTGGTTAAATTCATCTGAATGATTCCGGATTAGTGATCCATTAGTGCCAATTAGTGGTTACCAAACCGTCCTTCCCCCATGGAGTATAGCCTCATAACCCGAGCGGAAATCGGGATACTGCGGTCGCCAGCCGAGCATCCGCTGGATTTTGCCGCTGTTAATGACACGGTCGGGCATTGGTGCGCCACTCCGGCGGGCGCCTCCCACACCGTCGAAGGCCGGCATGTTTCGCCCCAACCGGCCGGCCAGCCAGCGCACCACGTCCTCCCTCATCACCGTCGCGGTGTCCGCCACATTGAAAATCTCGTTTCGGATTTCAGCGGGCGCAGCCAGGCAAGCCAGCAGCGCCGACACGATGTCATCGCGATGGATCAGGTTTAACCGGTGCGAACCACTGCCGCCCAGCGTGGTCGCGCCGTCGCTCAGTTGATTGAGCAAATGGTGACGGTCCGGCCCGTAGATGCCCGCCAACCGCAGTATGAACCAGCGCCCACAGGCCGTGGCAGGCGCGCTTTGCAGAAGGATTTCCGATTCACGGATGATGCTGCCGTTGGGCGTCGCTCCCCCGGCGCCAGCGGATTCATCCACCTCTACGCCTCCGCCCTGCGGGTAAACCGACGTGCTGCTCGTGTAGGCCATCGTGCCAATAGGCGTGCCACCTTGCGCCGCCCAGGCGAGAAGGGAGTCCATGCCGGCCACATAGGATCGCCAGTAGCCGTCGGTTCCGCCGCCAGCGCTGACACAGTTGACGACAAAATCAGCCCCATCCTGGAACTGCGAGTGCCACTCGGGAGTGGAAAGGTCGGCCACCACGATTTTTGTCAGACCCAGCGCCTGGAGCGTGGCGGCTTTCTCCGGATTGCGGGTCAGGGCCTCGACCCGGGCGCCGGCGGCGACCGCGGCACGCGCGAGCGCGGAGCCGACGTAGCCGCAACCGAAAATGACGAGCCGTTTGCCGTGGAGCGAAGCCATGAGAGGAAACCACTAGGCAAAACCACACTCCAATGAGCAAAGCATTTTTATCACGGACTACGCAGATGGGCACGGATAAATACCAATGCGTTTTACCCGCTAATCGACGTGAATGAACGCTAGATGTCATGAGGAAGCCAGCGAGGCAGAAGGGTTGAGTTATCCGCGATCATTCGCGTTATTCGCGGGAACACATCGGGAAAAGATTTGTTGGGATAACAAGATTCTGTGGATTGCGATACGAATAGTGCTGGAGAAACGAATGCCTTTATCCGTGTTATCAGCGTGCCGAGCGAAGCGACATTTGCCAATCCGTGGTCAAAGGTCCTCTGTTTTTCTACCGAAAATTTGTGTCCCATTAGCGTGGATTAGTGGTTAACTCTCTCCCATGCCCAGTGTGCTCGTCATTCTTGCCGATGGTTTCGAGGAGATTGAAGCGTTCGCCCCTGTCGATCTGCTGCGCCGGGCGGACATCGAAGTCACGGTCGCCTCACTGAGCGAGAACCGTCACGCCACCGGCCGCAGCGGCATCACCACTCATGCCGACATAGCGTTGTTAGGCGTGCAAGACAAGTTGTTCGACCTGCTTTTTCTGCCGGGCGGCGCCGGAGTGAAGCATCTGCGGGCCGACCCGCGGGTCCGTGAACTGGTGCTCAAACATCACGCGGCGGGCCGGTGGCTTGCGGCCATTTGCGCGGCGCCCACGGTGCTGAACGACTGCGGTCTGTTGACTGGAAAGCGCTACACAGCCCACTTTTCCGTGGCAAACGAACTGCCCTCCATCCTTGCGACGGAGCGGATCGTGACCGATGGAAAAATAACCACGTCGCGCGGGGCCGGCACGGCCATGGAATTCGGGCTGCATCTGGTGAGTCTGCTTACAGGTCCGGCCAAATCGGCCGATATAAGCAAAGCCATTTGTCTCTAAGGCTTTGCGCGAAATCGGCATTGCCAGATGGCGGGCCTTGCCGTTGGATGGATTATGGTCGAACCCGGACCAACGATTGCGTGTGGCTGAACTTCATTTGGGCCTCGCCGCCTCCTTGCCAGGGAAGCGACGGGGCGAAGCAGTCTTGAGTCGGAATGAGTTACACTCTGCTTTGCCCAACAGGCCTCTGGCGATGTCGGATGTGAGGAGTAGTCAATTGCCCGAGGTTTTCGCCCGACAAAAGCAACCGTCACAAAACGTGTGTTGGAACCGAACAGGTTATCTGTCTCCTCCCTAAAGCGAAAAACAAACCGCAGGCTTTACCCGTGGTCTGAATAACACTGTCGGGCTGAAGTATGACCATTCGATACATCGCAGGTCCAGACACCATGCGATTCCACATCGACGAAGAAGGAATCTGCGAACCTATATGGGGTATCGGCAATCTAGAGTGGAAAGATATAAGGGAAGTATTCCTGAAGCGCGATGGCGCTTGCGAATACATTTGTGTGGTCGTGAGAGACCGATTGGCGCTCAGATCTAGGTTGAGTTTTTTCGGACGGATATTCAGCTCTGCGACCCGAGCGGTCGGCCAAGGCGATCTCACCAGTAATGCGACCCACCGAGGCATTCAGGGCGATGAAGCAGTCGAGTTCGCCTCAAACATGATCACCGCTTCTCTAAAGAAGAAATTGCCCGACAAGGTGCCAGAGCGAACGCCTGACGGCGTGGCACATCGCTAACGTTAGCCAACAATCGAAGCGAAGTTCCGGGAGGACCCAGAATGACAAAGTCAAAGCTGCAAGAGATCAAATGGCTTTCCTCGGTGGAAGAGCACGACTACCCGGCGGCGGAATCCTATCTCAGCCTCCTTTACGGCAAGGCCCGGGTTGACAAAATGATGACGCGGCTCCGGCGTTCGGCCATTGTGCAATTCAAGGCCAAGGACATTTTCCGGGCTTCCCGGCTCTCGGTGCTGGGGGTGAGCAATTCCCACGTGGAGAAGGACCGGAAAAAGATCCGGCAGGGACAAAGCCTCTCTCCTCTCCTGCTGGTCAGGGACGAACCGAACGGCAAGGTGGAGATTGCGGATGGCTACCACCGGCTGTGCGCCATCTACGAGGTGGATGAAGACGCTCTTATCCACTGCAAGATCGTGTGAACAGTTCCAAACCAACGGCACAGAGGCTATGGAGGCAGTCACGGAGTCCACAGAGGGAAATTTCTCGGCGATCTCGGTGTCTCCTCAGTGAACTCTGTGTCGAAAAATCCGGATCGGGAACAGAGATTAAACCATGTGCGGCATAGCCGGCATCGTCTCGCCCAAGCTTGAGCCCGCGGCCCGCGAGGAGGCGGTCGCGCGCATGGTGAAACGCGAGCATCATCGCGGACCGGATGACAGCGGCCTGCTTTCCGACGGCAGTGCGACGCTCGGCATGTGCCGGCTGGCGATCATCGATCCGGCCAACGGCCACCAGCCGATGACGAGTCCCGACGGCCGCTTCACGCTCATCTTCAACGGCGCCATCTACAATTATCGCGAGCTGCAACCCGACCTCACGGCGCGCGGCTGGAGTTTCCGCACCAACTGCGACACCGAGGTGCTGCTTGCCGCCTATGCCCACCATGGCGCGGCGTGTCTGCCCAAACTTCGCGGCATGTTTGCCTTTGCCGTCTGGGATGCGCGCGAACGCACCCTGTTCGCGGCCCGCGACCCGCTGGGCATCAAGCCGCTCTACCATGCGCGCCTGCCGGAGGGTGGAGTCATCTTCGCCTCCGAACTAAATGCGCTGCTGGCCAGCGGATACGTGCCGCGCGAAATCGACCCCGGCTCCGTCGGCGAATACCTCGCGTGGTTCAGCGTGCCGGCGCCGCGCACGATTTATCGCGGCGTCGCCAATCTTCCGCCCGGTCACTGCCTCTCGGTGGACGCCGGGTGCCGTTTGAAAACCGAAGCGTGGTGGCATCTGCCCGCGCCCAAACGTCCGGGCCAGGTCGCGACCAACTACCATGATTTTGTGCACGGCTTGCGGCACCAACTGGAAGACTCCATCCGGGCCCATCGCGTCTCCGATGTCCCGGTCGGGGCGTTTTTGTCCGGTGGCATGGACTCGACCGCCATCGTCGGACTCATGGCCCGGGGCGGCGCAATCAGATTGAAAACCTTTTCGCTGATCTTCAGCGAAAGCGGATTCTCCGAGCAGGCCAGCGCCCGCTTGGCGGCGCAGACCTTCGGCACCGAGCATCACGAGGAATTGATCACCGGAGCGCGGGTGGCGGCGGACCTGCCGCGCATCCTCGGCAGTTTCGACCAACCCACTGGCGATGGCATCAACACGTATTACGCGAGCCAGACCGCCCGGCAGGGCGGCGTGACCGTCGCGCTGTCCGGCCTCGGCGGCGACGAACTTTTCGGTGGCTATCCGTCGTTCCGGGATCTGCCGCGCTTGCAGCGGTTGCTGCCGTTCTGGCGCGGGCTCCCAGGGACACTGCGCGAGAAAATCGTGCACGGGCTTCGCAACCGGCCGGGTGCGCGAGCGCGCAAGCTCGCCGATTTTCTGGCCCATGCCCGCGATTTGCACGAGCTGGCCTCGTTGCAACGCCGTGTACTGCCCGAAGCGGGGCGGCTCGCCCTGCTGGCACCCGCGGCCCGGGCGCAGGCGCTGCGTCTCGGTCCCAACCACCCGATGCTCGACGACTTCGCGTTCGAACTCATCGGGGCCAGCCCGTTCCAGATCATCAGCGCGTGGGAGCTGCGCACCTACATGGCCGACGTGCTGCTGCGCGACAGCGACGTGTTCAGCATGGCGCACTCGCTGGAATTGCGCGTGCCCTTCGTGGACCGCGTGCTGCTGGAGTGGTTGTGGCCCCAGCCGGATCATTTCAAATACGATCCGCGCATCCCCAAGCGGGCGCTCGCCGACGCCACGGCCGATCTGGTGCCGGCGGCCATCCGCCAGCGCCGCAAGCAGGGCTTCGCGCTGCCGTTTGCGCACTGGATGCTGGCCGAGTTGCGACCGTTCCTTGAGGAAACCTTTTCCCCGCCATCGCTGGCCAACTGTCCGTGGCTGCAAGCGGACGAGACCGCGCGCGTCTGGCAGGAATTCAAAGCCGGCCGCGACCCCCGTGCCTGGTCGCGCGTGTGGACCATCGCGGTGTTGGTGGCGTTTGCGAATAGGAAGGGTGCGTGATGAGGATTTCCCCGAAAGTCAATATTGGTAGGGCGCGACCGCTGAGCGCGCCGCAACGCATGCGATGGCCTCTGGTTTTTCACGGCGCGCCCAGCGGTCGCGCCTTACCCTCGGAGTCTCCTTCCCCCCGCCCATGAAAGCCCTGCTGGTTTCACCCGAGCTGTTTCGCGCCGATGGTGGCATCGCCCGAATCATGCGGCTTTACCTGAAGGCCCTGTGCGAGATTGTCGGGCCGGAGGGACGCGTCGATTCAATCGTGCTGAACGACGAGTCTGGCCGCGACCCGCGCCTCACCCGCTATGCCACCGAGCGGCTCGGCGAACATCTCGGCTGCGCCGGCCACAAGTTGCGTTTCATCACCCAGACCGTCCGGCTGGCCCGCGGGGCGGACATCCTGATCTGCGGCCACCTGCATCATCTCGCGATTGCGCGGTTCGCGAAATTCTTCCACCCACGGTTGGAATACTACCTCGTGGCGCATGGCATCGAAGTCTGGCGTCCCTACAGCTGGCTTGAGCGCCGCGCGTTGGCCGGCGCCCGCCGGATCCTGTGTGTCAGTGAATACACCCGCCACCAGATGCTGCGGTTTCACCCCACCCTGCTGCCGGAACGCGTCCTCGTCGTACCCAACACGCTGGATCCCTATTTTTCCCCGGATGCGAGCAGCCCGGTGGTGGCCGTGCCGTTTGCGGGCCCGCGGATTCTCACGGTTTCGCGGTTGACCGTCGCGGACAATTACAAGGGCGTGGACACGTTGATCGAGGCGATGCCGTTGGTGCGGAAGGATCATCCCTTTGCGCAACTGAGGATTGTCGGCCAGGGCGACGACCTGCCGAGGCTGAAGGAGCTTGCCGCCGGACTTGGCGTCGCCAGCGCGGTGGTTTTCACCGGCCCAATCGACGACGAGGCACTGCGCGCCGAATATGCCACGTGTGACCTGTTTGCGCTGCCGAGCCGCCGGGAGGGATTCGGGCTGGTTTTTCTCGAGGCCATGACCCATGGCAAACCCTGCCTCGGCGCCCGCGCCGGCGGCGTGCCCGAGGTCATCAACGAATCCGTGGGCCAACTGGTCGAATACGGCAACATTCCCGATCTCGCCGCTGCGGTGGCCGACCTCGTGCATCACCCGCGCGATTCGGAGGTTGTGCGCCGCCATGCCGCCGCTTTTGATTTCCCTGCCTTCCGCCAGCGCCTCGCCGCCGCCTTGAACTGACAAATGCCCACCGCCGACATCCCCGAACTGGTCATCGAGCCCGGCCGCTCCAGCCGGCATTACTGGGGCGACCTCTGGCGTTTCCGCGAACTGCTGGGTTTCCTCGCCTGGCGCGACGTCAAGGTGCGCTACAAGCAGACGGTGCTCGGCGTCCTCTGGGCTCTGATCCAGCCGGCAGTGACGCTGGCCGTGTTCACGTTCATCTTCGGCAAGCTTGCGGGGATGCCCGCCGGCAACACGCCCTACCCTCTGCTCGTGCTCGCCGGTCTGCTCCCGTGGCAGCTTTTTTCCGGCGCGTTTTCCAACGCCAGCGGCAGTCTTGTCGCCAACACTCATCTCATTTCCAAAATTTACTTTCCGCGCCTGATCGTCCCGCTTTCCTCGATCGCCGTGGCGCTGATTGATTTCTGTGTCGTGCTCGTGCTGCTCGCGGGCATGTGCGTCTGGTGGCATTTCGTGCCCGACTGGCGCATCGTGTTTCTGCCCCTGTTCATCGTGCTCACGCTGGTCACCGCCCTGGGCACGGGCCTCTGGCTGACCGCGCTCACGGTCAAATACCGCGACTTTCGTTTTGTCGTGCCGTTTCTCCTGCAGATCGGCCTGTTCCTTTCCCCGGTAGGCTTCAGTTCGACCAACCTGCCCAACTGGCGGCTGCTCTACTCGCTCAATCCCATGGTCGGCGCCATCGACGGCTTCCGCTGGTGTCTCCTGCACGGTGAACCCGTGCTCGAGTTCTCCACCCTGGCGGTCTCAGTCGGCATGGCGCTGGCGCTGCTGGTCACCGGTCTCTGGTATTTCCGCCGGACGGAGCGCACCTTTGCGGACATAATTTAAGCCCATGTCCTCCCCCATCATCAGCGTCGCCGGCCTGGGCAAGCGCTACTATCTTTCCCACGAGAAGCGCCAGGACACGCTGCGCGACACGCTCACGCAGGGCGCCCGCGGCCTGTGGCGACGGCTCACCGATCCCGCCGGCGCGGGTCCGGGTGGCGAGGAATTCTGGGCGCTGCGCGATGTGTCTTTCGAGGTCGCGCAGGGTGACATCGTCGGCATTATCGGCCGAAATGGCGCCGGCAAGTCCACCCTGCTGAAACTTCTGTCCCGCATCACCGAGCCAACCACGGGTCGCGCCACCATCCGCGGCCGTGTCGCGAGCCTGCTGGAGGTGGGCACCGGGTTTCATCCGGAGCTGTCGGGCCGCGACAACATCTTCCTCAACGGTGCCATCCTCGGGATGTCGCGGGCCGAGATTGCGCGGAAGTTCGACGAGATCGTCGCCTTCGCGGAGGTCGAACGCTTCCTCGACACCCAGGTTAAGCACTATTCCAGCGGCATGTATGTCCGCCTCGCCTTTTCCGTGGCCGCCCACCTGGAGCCGGAGCTTCTGATTGTCGACGAGGTGCTGGCCGTCGGTGACGCGGCCTTCCAAAAAAAATGCCTCGGCAAGATGGAAGCGGTGGCAGGCAAGGAGGGCCGCACCATTTTGTTTGTCAGCCACAACCTCGCGGCGGTTGAACGCCTTTGCACCCGCGCCCTCTACTTGGAAAACGGCCGCTTGAAGCTCGCCGCGTCCGTGGCGGAGGTCGAACAGCAGTTTCTGGCCGACCTCAACACCGGGGGTGCCGCGGGGCCGGCCGGCATCGTGCGCAACCAGCATCCTGATTTTGTCGTCGAGGAGTTCACCGCGCTGGCGCACGACACGCCCACGACCGGGGCCAAGGCCGGCGAGCCGGTCGCTTTCCGCCTGCGCTACCGCTGCGCCAATCCGGCGGCGTTTGCCGGCGGCATCAATGTCAGTGTGATCTTTCATGTGCGGGGCCAGCGGCTGCTGAACCTGTGGAGCGAGGCCGGGCGCGGCTCGCCTTTCACCGTCCAGGAACGGGGCGAAATCATCTGCGAGATACCGCGCTGGCCGTTCCGCACCGGCCCGGTGCGGGTGGACGTGCACGCCGGTTACCGCATGCAGAACATCCTCGAATGGGAGGAGGCCCTGATCGTTGATTCCATCGACGGCGATTACTACGGTACCGGCGTGGTGCCGCACGAATCCGAGGGCCTCATGTTCCTGCCCCATCACTGGCGCGGTTGATATTTTTTCCCGTCTTGCGTTTTGAACCGAACAATCCCGCAACCCCAGCGGGCCGTGATCTGCCCCTGGAGGGTTTGCGCGGATTTGCCGCCCTCATGGTTTTCTACGCGCACCTTACCGCCCCGGCGACCAAGCTGGACTCCGGCTACGCCCCAAGCCCGCTCTGGTGGCGTTTCGAATTCGCCACCGGCGCCGTGCTCCTGTTTTTTGTGCTCTCCGGATACGTCATCGGCCTGACCAACCGGCGGCCCGCCAGCGCCACCGTCGTGCGGGATTTCTGGCGCCGCCGCTTCTGGCGGCTTTTCCCCATCAACGCACTCGCCGTGGGACTGGCCTGGTTCGCCCTACCGTCCGCCGCGCCCGGCACCCTGCTGGGCAACCTGTTTTTCCTGCAGGACAGCCAGCCGTTCCTCGGCCTCCGCGTGCCGCTGCTCGAGGCCAATCCCAATCTGTGGAGCCTTCACTACGAGGTCGTCTACTACCTCCTTTTCCCGGTCGTGTGGAGCCTTCGGCCGCGCGTGGCGTATGTGCTGAGCGGGTTGCTTGCTCTGGCCGCGCTGCGACTCGGCGCGCCTGGACTGGCCCTGCTGGCCAATCTTGCCGCCGGCGCCTACTTCTGGCTGGCCGGATTGTGGCTGGCCTGGTGTTCCGACCCGGCCGATGCTGGCATCGCCGGGCACGCCTGGCCCACGGCGTTGCTGCTGTTTTTCATCACCTGCAAGCTGCACGTGGCCGAAATTTTTGCCCAGCGCGCCGGCTTGGGCTTTGCCTGGGCGCCCGAGGTGAATCTCTGGCATCTGGATTTGCTGCCCGCCGCCGTTTTGCTAGTGGCAGCCGTGGCCGGACGGTCCCCACCCGGCCACAGACTTTGCCTGGCAATCGCGGTGGCGATTCCCGGCGCCCGCATCATCTGGCAGATGTGGTCGCAGCGCGGCTGGCCCCTCGAGGACACTCGTCTCTACGCTGTGTTCTGGCTCATCGCACTGGTTTTGCTCGCCTGGCGTCCGTCCCGAAAGCCGTGGAGCTGGCTCGCCCCGGTCGGCGCATTTTCCTACGGTCTTTACGCCATGGCCGCCCCCACCCAGGTCTGGATGAAACATCAGGACTGGCTTCCCACCGGCAGTGTGCCGAGTTACCTGCTCCGGTTGATTCTCGTCGTATCTATCGCCGTACTTTTCGCGTGGCTGGCGGAAACAAAACTGCAACCGGCAATCGTCGCCCGTCTGCGCCGCCGCTCCTCGGGATGAACTTCGTTTTAAAAAATCTCGCGCAACGCCTGCTGGGCGACGGCCCCGTTTCCGTCCGGCCGTTTGACGAGGTTCGCGCCGGCCGCGAAAATCCGCGCGACAGGCCTGAGGTTGAAACAGTGGCCGGTGAACTGGCGCAGGCGCCGGCCGATTCCTGCCAGTATGAGCCCACTTATTCGCTCCTCGGCCAAACCCCGGAGCCCGAGCCGGCCTCGGGCGTTCCCCGCTATCAGGCAAACCTGCTGGCGGTCTCGCCGCGTCGCCGGCTCTTGCTCCTGACCGACGCCGGTGTCGCGGGTGAGGATGCCGTGGTTTATTGTCCGCGCCAGCGCGTCGCGGTCGAGGAAACCGTCCGCCAATGGACCCAGCCGGCGGCACGCCATCCGCTGCTCGCCGCGCCGCGTTTTCCGCCGGCGCAAGATCTGCCGGGTCTTACTCTGAGCCTGGGCACGCTCGACGGCGGCGGCTTCTATCATTTCCTGATGGAGACGCTGCCCCGCCTGTATCTCGCCCGCCCGTGGCTCGACCGCATCGATAATTTTCTCGCCAACGGTGCGCCCGGTTCGTTTCAGGAACGCTGGCTCGTCCACGCCGGCGTGCCTGCGGCAAAACTCCGGTGGCTGTCGGGCCACAGCCATTTCCACTGCGACGAGATCATGTTCACCAATCCACTCTGCTCCGACTCCGAGCCCACGCCGTGGCTCATCGCGGCCATCCAGGATACACTGCGTGCGCCACCGGCCGCGCGACCGGGTTCGCACCGGGTCTGGATCAGCCGGAACGACGCCGGCTCGCGGGTCCTGGCCTGGGAGAACGAGTTGCTCGCCACGCTCGACGGTTTTGAGCGCGTCGAACTAGCCCGGCTCGCACCGGTCGAACAGATGCGCCTCATGGCCAGCGCAGGCGTTGTGGCCGGCCCGCATGGCGCCGGCCTGACCAACTTGGTTTTCTGTGCACCGGGCACGCGCCTCATCGAGCTGCTGCCCGAGGGGCACTACCGTCCGCTTTTTGGGCGGCTGGCCCTTGCCGCCCGCTGTGTACACGCGTGGGCTGCGGTGGATTTTACCCGGGTCCCCGCCAATCTCGACGAACTCACGACGCGAATGCGCGCCTTTGCCGCATGATCCGTTGCAGCCTGCTTGTGCCCTGCCACAATGCCGCCGGCCATCTGCCACGGTTGTGGGCGACGGTCCGGGCGCAAACCCAGTCCTTCGCGGAACCCATCTGCTACGACGACGCCAGCACCGACGACACCGCAGAGGTCGCCCGGTCGTTGGGCGCGAAAGTGCTGCGTGGCGAGGTCAACGGCGGGCCGGCGCACGCCCGCAACCAGCTCTGGCGGGCCGCCACCTGCGACTGGGTGCATTTCCACGACGCCGACGATTTGCTCGAGCCCGCCTTCCTGGAAAAGATGGCCGCGCGCGCCAGTGCCGACACGGATGTCGTCATCTGCAACGCCCGCTGGCTGCGGGAGGATACCCGCGAGGTCGAGTTGGAGTGGCGGTATTCCGAATCCGAATTGCGCGCCGCTCCCGCGCCTTACCTGCTCAGCCATCCCATCGGCGGCATCAACGGACTTTACCGCCGCACCGCCCTGCAGTTGGCAGGCGGTTTCGATGAGAAACTCAAGGTGTGGGAGGATGCCGATCTGCATGTGCGGCTGGCGTTGCAAGGCGCGCGCTTCGCCGTGGTCGAGGAACCGCTCGTCACCGCCCTGCGGCGGACGGACAGCCTGAGTGCCGAGATGGCGCGCAACTGGCGCAACCGGCTCACCGCGCTCCGGCATTACGCGCAGACCCTGCCGGCTGATTGCACGCCCACCTTGATCAGCGAACTCGAAGGCGCAGCACGCCAGTTGCTCCGGCTGGGCGACTCCGCCTCCGCCCGTGAAGCGCTCCAGCTTGTCACCCAACTCGGCGGAGACCCGCCCACCACCCGCAACCCGGTGTTGAAACTCTGCAAAAGACTGCTCGGCCCGATGGCCGCGCTGCGTCTGCAGGCCCGGGTGCGCAAAACCTGAATCCCATGCTGACCCTACCCGCCTCGCTGCTTCGCTCCCTCTCCACTCGGCTGAGAATCATCTGGCTGCGTCTGCGCGGCGTACAGCTCTCCGCCCGCACCCGACTGGACCGGGGCGTGGAATTCTCCCTTGGAATTGCCAACTCGGAACGCGGCCGGATTTCCGCCGGCCCCGACTGCCATTTCTCTACCG
Organism: uncultured Oleiharenicola sp.; assembly: GCA_964492635.1. Lineage (GTDB taxonomy): Bacteria > Verrucomicrobiota > Verrucomicrobiia > Opitutales > Opitutaceae > Lacunisphaera. Next base: position 28,127 of record CAZBLQ010000016.1, on the reverse strand, counting down.
GCACCATCCTGCACGCCTACGGTGGAAACATCAGCCTCGGACGGAATGTCTACGTTGGCCCTTACACCGTCATTTACGGTCACGGCGGGGTTGAGATCGGCGGGCACACTCTCATCTCAATGCACTGCCGGATTCTTTCCTCGAATCACACCGTCGCGCCATTCGGCACCGACATCCGCTCGCAACCTGACGTTATTCTCCCGACCCGAATCGGTCGGGATGTCTGGCTCGGGGCCGGAGTTACCGTCGTCGGCGGCGTGACGATTGGCGATGGCTGTGTTGTCGGTGCCGGTGCGGTCGTGACCAAGAATCTGCCGGCCGGGGCCATTGCGCACGGCGTGCCGGCTATCATCAAGGGTTATCGGCAAAACACGCCGCAAGCGCCGGTTTGATAAGCGATCTTACTGCTCCCTGATTTTTCTGCGTGTCAGAATCTCCTCCAATTCCTGCCGTACCTTCCCATCCGGCCTTGCTCCTGAGGGCCGTCGGCTGGGCGCTGGTTGCACTGGCGCTCAGTTTGTTTTTCTTCAGTCCCCGCCTGTGGATTCTTGCCCACCCGATGCCCGGCTCAACCTACTGGGATCGCGGGCTGCAGTTTGTGCAGCAGTGCGATTCACCGATCGGCAGTCCGTTGAGCGACGCCGGCCTGGTGTGGCGGCTGGCGCCCGCCGTGCTCGCCAAGACGCTGGGTTTGCACGGCATGGCGGTATTTATTGTCCCCTGGCTCGGCCTGCTGGTGCTGCTCATGCAATGCGCGTGGCTCGTGCTTCGACGCACGGGTGACGGCCGTCTGGCGGCCCTGGCAACCGCGTTGGTCGGGACCACCAGCGCCACTCTCACTGTGACCGGCTGGCTCGGCTTGAACGATGCCTGGTATGCGAGTGCCTTGGTGGCGGTCGCTTTTCAACCCGCGCTGCCCGTGCTGCTGCTGGCAGTGTGCATCGGCCCGTGGATTGACGAACGATTCATCCTGGTCCTGCCTCTTACGCTTTGGGTGCGCGCCACGGCACTGGGCCCCGGATGGAAGCCAAAGGTTTCGCTCGCGGCTGCCGCGGCGGGGTTGGCCGTCTATGCCGTCACCCGGTCTTTCAATCTGCTGCATCTGCCCGCCACCGCCTTTCACGGATACCTTCAGTATATTTTCGCCAACTTCCAGCAGTGGCTGCCGTGGACCACCCTCGGTTGGTTCATGGGATTGCGCGCCGCATGGGTGCTGGTGGTGGTAGCGATGGGCGGTGAATGCCGGCGCGCCGATCTGCGGTCGGCGTTGTGGCCGGCGGCGTTGATGGCCGCGCCCCTGGCAGCCATCACCTTTTTGGCCTCCGATACCGGTCGCACCACCACGATGCTGCTGCCCCTGGTCCTGCTCGGGGTCGAGCGAATGATGGCCCTCCGCGGCGCAGAGGCTGCGCGCCGGATTCTCACCATTCTCCTGATCGCCAACCTGCTCATGCCCGCCATGCACGTCACCTACCAGAGCGGCGACATCATCAATATGCTCCCGGTTGAAATTGTCCGCTGGCTGAGGCACTGACCCGTCCACACCAATTGGAAATTTCCGTCATCATCCCCGCACACAACCCCGACGCTGGCCGGCTGCGGCGCACCTTGGCGGCCCTGCGCGCCCAAACCCTGCCGGCCACCGGCTGGGAAACCGTGCTCGTCGACAACGCCTCCTCGCCAGCCCTCGTTCGGGCCGACTGGAACGCGGACGCACCGGCCAATCTCCGTCTGGTCGTTGAACCAGAACCGGGGCTCAGCCATGCGCGTCGGTGCGGATTCCTTGCCGGTCAGGGTGACTTCTTCGTGCTGGTTGACGACGACAACGTGCTCGCGCCCGATTATCTGGAGGAAACGCTGCGGCTCTTCGCCGCGCACAAGAAGGTCGGGATGTTCGGCGGGCGCAGCACACCGGAGTTCGAGCACACCCCCGATCCGTGGGTGCGCGAATTCGACAATCTGATTGCCTGCCGCGACCTCGGTCCGGCACCGCAAATCTCGCACGGCCTGCGCAATCCCGTCACCGGCCGGAATGAGTATCCGCCGTTTGCTCCGATGGGCGCGGGCATGGCGCTGCGCCGCGCCGCCGCGCAAAGCTGGCTGGAGCAGGGCAACCACGCCGCCCTGCCCGACCGGCGGGGCGGTGAACTCACTTCCAGCGGCGACAATGACATCGTGCTCGCCGCCATGACGGCCGGCTGGGAAGCCGCGTATTTTCCCACGCTGCACCTCACCCACCTTATTCCTGCTTTTCGCACGACGCGCGACTATCTGGCGCGCTTGAACCGCGGCATCCAGAAATCATGGATGCAAGTGCTGGCCCGGCACGATGCCAACCCTTGGCCGCCCATTCCCCGCTGGACCGTGCCGCTGCGAAAATTCAAGGCTTGGTTTGCCTGCCGCGCCTGGTCATCCGTCGCCGCGCATATCCGATGGCAGGGTGTCTGCGGCCACTTCGACGGTCTCGCCTCGCTCACTTCCTTTTCTCCTTGAAGCAACTGCTCAAGAACCTTCTGCACCGGGCCGGTTACCAGCTAGCCCGTGTCACTCCTCCCGCGGACACAATGGACGCATTCAGCGACCTCACCACAGAGGAGCGGGAGATACTCCGATTGGCCAGCCCGCTGACGCTAACCGGCCCGAAACGGCTGGCGGCCCTTATGAGTGCGGTGAAATACATCGTGCAGCAACGGATCCCCGGCGACATTGTCGAATGCGGTGTCTGGCGCGGCGGCAGCATGGTGCTCATCGCCCGTATTCTGCTTTTGCTCGGAGAGACCTCACGCACGCTCTTCCTTTACGACACCTTCGAGGGCATGCCCGCGCCCACCGACCATGACCGGGATATACTTGGGCGCTCCGCCAGCGACTTGATGCATTCGGAACCCCGACAGAAGGGCATGACCATCTGGGCCTATGCGACACTCGACGATGTTCGTAGCAACGTCCTCGCCACCGGTTACCCCGCCGATCGAGTGGTTTTTGTGCGGGGCAAGGTCGAGGATTCCATTCCTGGTACAGTTCCGACCACGATAGCCCTGCTCCGTCTGGATACAGACTGGTACGCCTCCACCCGGCACGAACTGCATCACCTTTACCCGCGGCTGAGTCAACACGGCGTCATCATCATCGACGACTACGGCCACTGGCGCGGATCGCGCGAAGCCACGGATGAATTCCTGCGCACCCTCCCGCACCCGCTCTATCTTCACCGTGTGGATTACACCGCCCGGCTCGCCATCAAACCGTAAGATCGACTGTTCCAGCATGTCCATCTCGTCCCCCCCGCATGAATCCATCGCGCCGCATGACCCGGCAAATCGCGGGGTTATCTACGTCGCTACGGGTGCGCGCTATCTTGCCGAAGCCAACGAGTCGCGCGCCCAGTTGCGCCGCACCAATCCCGCCCTCTCCGCTGCGCTTGCCACGGACGATCCCCGGCCGTCCGGAGACTGGCAGTCCGTCGTTCCGCTGACCGCGCCGACCCGTACCCTGCGCGACAAACTCTATATGCGCCTTGCGCCATGGAGTCGCGTGCTCTTTCTCGATTCCGACACCTATGTCGCGGCCGATCTTGCGCCACTCTTCGCCCTGCTCGACAACGGTTTCGATGTCATCGGCCAACAGCTTTTCGAAGGACACAACTACCAGCTGCCCGATGTTCCTGACTGTTTCCCCGAGTTTAACACCGGCGTCATTGGCTTCCGCAACATTCCTGCCGTGCAGAAATTCTTCGACGTCTGGGGCACGACCTATGACCGCCTTTATCCGCAAGTGACCTGTGACCAGCGTAGCTTTCGCATCGCTCTCTACCACTCTGGTCTGCGCCATTCGGTTCTAACCCCCGAATACAATTTCCGCCCGCTCTCGACCAACTTTGCCATCACCGATCTCCGGATCCTCCACGGCCGGCCGCTCGCGGGCATGCCCGCGCTCAAGGCCCTCATCGACGTCAATCATGTCCATCGCGCCTACGTCCCGCGCCTCGGATGCGTCGTCTCCGACCAGATGACGCCGCGCCAGGCCTGGCGTCTCTGGTGCGCCTCCTCGTGGGAGCTGGTCGAGACCGGTTCGCGTCCGCTCCGCCATGCCTTCCGCCGTCTTCTCGGCCGGAAACCCTGATCCACTCCACCATGTCACTCGTCGCCAATCTTTGTGATCGTCTCCGCCTGTTTCGCATCGCGCTGACACGCCGCTTCATCTGGCATGATCTTACTGTCATGGTCAAAGCGCATGGCTTCGAACTCCGTGACATCCGCGCTAACACCCATCCGCTCCGCTTTGCCCGTCAGTTTGCCGGCCGGAGTGCCGCCGCGCTGCCGCCCGATTTCTCCGGCCGCATCGGCTCATCCGATGATTTCGTGCTGGCGCACGCCCATGCTTGGAACTCCGAGCAAAGCGTCAGCGAATTCCTTGGAGAACTGGCCTTCTACCAGCGCGCCCGTACCATTGTGGAACTGGGCTGCTACGTTGGTTGGACCTCTGCGCACCTTGCGCTGGGCCAGCAAGCGGCGGGTCCCGGAGGAAAACTCTGGTGCCTCGACTACGACGCCCGATTCCTCGACGCCGCGCGAACCAATCTGGCCCGCCTCGGTCTCGCGGGCCAGGTTGAATTCGTCCGTGGAATGTCACTCGATGCCTACACCCTTGCTGCTCTGCCAGCCGAGATTGACCTGCTCTTCATCGACACCTCGCACGAATACCAGGCCACGCTCGACGAAATTTCCGCCTACCTGCCACGCCTCGCTTCCGGCGGACTTATCGCCCTCCACGATTCCATCAGCCAGGACGGGGTGCGCCGCGCCATCCGCGACCGCTGGCCCGATTTCGAAACCCTCACCTTCGCCACGGAATTCGGCAACGGCGTGACCGTCCTACACCCGCGTCCGGTGTCAAAACCGCAGTCCTGATGCCTCTTCCCGGATCAATCGCCTGCTATGTCGGGCACCTGCCGGTCGGAAGCATGGGCAGCATCCTCGCGAATAGCAGACTGTTCAAGTCTTGCGACATCGAGCGCGGCCGCACCGACATCGGCCCATTCGAAACGTACCTGCGTACCGGCAAACTCCTCCGCTATCAAACCGCGTGTTGCCTCTGGAAATCTTCCGGCTGTTTCGTTCGTCATGAGTGTTCGTGACATCGCCCAAAAAGCCGGCCTCGGGCGCGTGGCTTATCATCTGCTTTATCGGCCCTGGAACAATTTGCGCGACTGCATGCGCGAAGGCGGACCGCTGCAGCAGCGCCGCACCGAGCGTGGCCGGCGGGACATGGAACAGGCCGCCTCGCGCCTGCCCGCGCTCGCCCCGGCCGACAGCACCCGCGCACCGCTCGCGCTGCACCTGCTCACCGGCCGGCGCTTCTGGTATCAAAGCGCGTTTTGCCTCTGGAGTTTCGCGCAGCACGCCCAGCGCCGAATCGCCCCGGTGATTTATGACGATGGCACGCTGGCCGAGGAACAGCGCGCCACGCTGGCGGGCCTATTTCCCTTGGCGCGTTTTGTTCCGCGGGAAGAGACCCTTCGGCGGCTCGACGAGCACTTGCCCGTGGCCCGTTTTCCCGCGCTGCGCGAACGCTGGGAGCATTACCCCAACATTCGCAAACTCACCGACATTCACACCGGCGCAACAGGCTGGAAACTGGTGATCGACTCCGATCTGCTGTTTTTCCGGCGCCCCAGCCTGCTCATCAAGTGGCTCGACAAACCCGCCCACCCGCTGCTCGCCGTCGACATTGAAAATTCCTACGGTTACTCCCGCCCGCTGCTCGACTCACTCGCGGGCGCTCCGCTCGCCGATTACGTCAACGTCGGCCTGTGCGGTCTCAACAGCGGCGAACTGGACTGGGAAAAACTGGAGTACTGGTGCCGCGTGCTGATGGAAAAGGAGGGCGCCAGCTACTATCTCGAACAGGCGCTCGTCGCGATGCTGGTCGCCGGCCGTGAATGCACTGTCGCGCCCGCCTCGAACTACGTCACTTTGCCGCGCCCACCCGAGGCACTCGCCTGCGAAGCCGTGATGCACCATTACGTGGCCGAGTCCAAGCGCTGGTATTTTCAGCGCAACTGGTTTCACGTTCTGACCGCGGCGCAGAAACCCGGCTGACCCGCCCGTGCCTTCCCTGGTCTCAATCATCATTCCCTGTTTCAATGCCGAACGCTGGCTGGCGGAAACGCTGGAGTCGGCGCTCGCCCAGACCTGGACGGACCGGGAAATCATCGTGGTCAACGACGGCTCGGCCGACGGCAGCCTGGCCGTGGCGCGGCAGTTCGAGTCACGCGGAGTGCGCGTGCTCGACCAGCCCAACGGTGGTGCGGCCGCGGCACGGAACCATGGCCTGCGCGTGGGGCGCGGAAATTTTATCCAGTTCCTCGACGCCGACGATCTCATCTCGCCCGACAAGATCGCCGCCCAGCTCGAAATGTTGCGCCAGCGCCCGGCGGGCATGGTGGCCACCTGCGCCTGGGGGCGTTTTCAAAACGACTTCGGGCAGGCAAGCTTCGCCGACGAAGCCGTCTTTCGCGATTTCACGCCGGTGGATTTTCTCGTGCTGGCCGGCGACACGGGGGCGATGATGCATCCCTCGGCCTGGCTGCTGCCCCGCGCAATCGCCGAACGGGCCGGCCCCTGGAATGAAGCGCTGTCGCTGAATGACGACGGGGAATATTTCTGTCGCGTGTTGCTGGCCAGCGCGGGCATGGCCTATTGCCCCGCCGGCCGCAGCTATTACCGCTCGGGGCTGCCGGGCAGTCTCAGCCAGCAGCGGAGCGACCGGGCCCGCCGGTCGCAATTCCGTTCCGTGGAATCGATCGAACAACACCTGCTCGCCACAGAGGATTCCCCGCGCACCCGCCGGGCGGCCGCCAATTATTACCAGCGTTTCATCCATGATTTCTTTCCGGCGCCGGCTGACCTGATGCGCGCCGCCGCCCTGCATGTGAATGCCCTGGGCGGCGCAACCCTCGCCGCGCCCCCGATGGGCCCCCGGACCAGGCTGCTGGCCTCCTTGCTCGGATGGAGAAACGTGTGGCGCTTGAAATATCTTCTCGGACGCTGACCCGCGATTCCCCTCATTTCCCGCTTCTTGCCAGCCGTGTCACTCCGCACATTTTCCCTCAAACGTCCGCTGACTTCCTACGCCAAGGTGCAGGCTTGGTTTGGTCCGATCATCCGCAACCGGCCATTCCAACTCCGCCGCCCGCGCGTGCGGAATTCCGCCTACCTTGACATCGGCTGCGGACTCAACACCCACCCGGAATTCATCAACCTGGATTATCTGTGGCACCCGGGGGTCGACGTGTGCTGGGACATCGGGCGGGGGCTGCCGTTTGCGGATGCGTCACTACGCGGCGTGTTCAGCGAGCACTGCCTCGAGCATTTTCCGCTGCCGGCGGCCCGGGAACTTCTGCGGGAGATCCGGCGGGTGCTCGCCCCGGGCGGCACGGCGCGGGTCATCGTTCCCGATGGCGAACTCTACCTCCGCATCTACGTCCGGCAGTTGGAGGGTGATGCTGCCCGCTTCTTCCCCTTCCAGGAGGACGAACAGGCCAGGGGACTTTGGTCACCCATGGTCAGTGTGAACCGGATTTTCTATCAGGATCGCGAGTCGCTTTTCGGCCACCGCACTATTTTCGATTTCCAGTTGCTGGAGTTATTGCTCAAGGAATGCGGGTTTGATCAGATCGCCCGCCGCCAGTTTGGCGAGGGCGCGGATCCTACCCTGCTGGTCGACACTCCCGCCCGGCGAAGCGAATCGCTCTACGTGGAAGCGACTCACGGATCCGCCAACCCACGATGACCCGGAACAAAACCATCCTGATCCTCACCTCGGCCCACCTCTGCCGCAATCCGCGCGTGGTGAAGGAGGCGACCACGCTGGGCGCCGCCGGGTATGAGGTCACGGTGATGAGCATCTCCGTGCAGACGCGCTTTGAACAGATGGACCGCGAACTGATGCGCGGGCTGCCGTTCAAATTAATGGTGCTCGATTATGCGGCGGATACCACTGTCGCCCGCACCGCCGATTTTTTTCAGCGCGGCGCCACCTGGGTGGCCCGCCGGTTGTGCGCAAATCTGGGAGTGGAAACCGCGCAAACGCTCGGCCCGGCGTCCGCCCTGCTGCGATTTGCCCGCACCTTTCCGGCCGACCTGACCATCGTGCATACCGAGATTCCCATCTGGGCGGCCCAGCACCTCATCCATGACGGCCGACGGGTTGCAGTGGACGTGGAGGACTGGTATTCCGAAGACCTGCTTTTTGCCGACCGGAAGAGCCGCCCGCTCAAACTGCTGCGCCACGCCGAAAAATTTGCCCTCCGCCACGCCGCGTACACCTCCGCCACAGCCCAAAGCATGGCCAACGCTCTCACCGCCGCCTACCACTGCCCGCCGCCTATTGTCATCCGCAATACCTTCCCTTTGCAGCCCCGCTCACGGGCCGATGCCCCGTCGACCAACGACCCGCCCAGATTCATCTGGTTCTCACAAACCATCGGCCCGGGACGCGGGCTGGAACTTTTCCTGGCCGCATGGATTCGCACCACCCGGCCGAGCCAGGTATACCTGCTAGGCGATAACCGCCCGGACTACCGGGAAAAATTGGTCTCCCGGCTGCCGGCGTCCCGGCGCAGCGACCTGCATTTCATCCCGCCGGTGCCCCCGGATGAGCTGCCGTCCCGGCTGGCGGAGTTCGACATCGGGCTGGCGCTCGAGCCGCGCTGGCCCCTGAACCGCAATATCACCATTTCCAATAAAATTTTCCAATACATGAACGCCGGCCTGGCGGTGGTCGCGACCAACACCGACGGCCAGATGGAAGTAATGAAGGCGGCACCGGAGTGTGGGCTGCTCATTGTCCCGCATGAAACCGCCGAGTATGCGCAGAAGCTCGACACCTTGCTGAGCGATCGCCGGCATCTCCGGGCCACGCAACTCGCCGCCCGTGCCGCCGCCGAGCGGGAATTCTGCTGGGAACACGAGACGCCCCGGTTGCTCACCGCCGTTGAACAGGCGCTTCGGTAAGCCAGCCACCATGCCCGTTCCCTCCCATTCCAAGCGTCAGCAGACCAAGGAACTCCTTCGGCAGCTGGCAATCAAGCTGTGCGGCGGTCTCCTCAAGATAGGCAGCAAGCCCTATCAGCTCCGCGAAACGCCAGCAATCGTCATCGCCCCGCACCAGGACGACGAGACGCTCGCCTGTGGCGGCATTATCGCCCGGAAGCGCAACGAGGGGCTGCCTGTGCACGTGGTGTTCATCACCGACGGGTCGGCTTCGCATCCCCATCATCCGCGGCTCGACCCGCCGGCAATCGCGGCCACCCGGACTGGAGAGGCCATGCAGGCCCTGGCCTGTCTCGGCGTGGAGCGCGCCGCCGTCCATTTTCTCAACGAGCCGGACGGCTCTCTCAAAACCATCGACCCCGGCCGCCGGGAGAAGCTGGTCAACCGGCTCGCCGTCCTCTTCAAATCCATAGCGCCGTCGGAGATTTTCCTACCCTGCAATCCGGACGGCAGCAGCGAGCATGACGCCACCTTTGGATTCGTGACCGATGCCATCCTCCAGGCGGGTATGCAGCCCGATATCTGGCAGTATCCCGTCTGGTCCTGGTGGAATCCCCTGTTGTTGCTGCGCCGCTGGTTTGCCACCGACGACTGCCGTCGGCTTCCTCTGGAGGATTACCGGCTCGCCAAGCAGCAAGCCATCAGGTGCTACCAGTCGCAAATCGCGCCGCTCGCCCCCGATGCTACGCCGGCCCTGCCGGCGAATCTCGTGGAGACTTTCAACACCGACACGGAGTATTTCTTCCGTTACAAACTTTTGCCCCCGGCTTCCCCGTGAGTACCCGTCTGCTCATTGTCAGTCCCCATTTCCCGCCGGTCAATGCACCCGACATGCAGCGGGTGCGGACGAGCCTGCCGTATTTTGTCGAAACTGGCTGGGAAGTGACTGTGCTCACCGTCGCGGATCCCACGCCCACGGCACCGGTCGAGCCAGAACTGGCCACCAGCGTGCCCGCCAGCGTGCGCGTCGAGCGCGCCTTCTGTTTTTCCCGGCACTGGACAAGGTTTTTCGGCGTAAACAATGTCGCGCTCCGTTCGCTGCCCTTCCTTTTTGCGGCCGGCTGCCGGCTGTTGACCAGGCGGCGCCACGACGTGGTTTATTTTTCCACAACCATGTTTATTGTTCTGCCTTTCGGCCGGCTCTGGAAAATGTTTTACGGCGTGCCCTACGTGATCGATCTCCAGGATCCGTGGATCAGTGATTACTACGATCGGCCGGGAGCACCACGACCGCCCGGCGGCTGGAAATATTCCATCGCCCAGGGGTTGGGCCGGGTGCTGGAGGGCTGGACCATGCGCGGCGCGGCGCAGATCATCGCCGTATCCCAGGTCTATATCGACACCCTGCGCGTTCGCTATCCGCGGCTGCGCGCCACTCCCGCCACGGTATTGCCGTTCGGCTCACCCGATCCCGATCTTCACCGCGTGGCCGCGGAAATGAAATCACGCAGGCCCATCCTGCCGGCCACCGGCGGCCTGCGACTGGTTTTTGCCGGCGCGCTCGGGCCGGGCATGCTCGCCGCCGTGGAAGTCCTGTTCGCCGCCATGGCGGAAGTACTCCGGTCCGGTGTGCCGGTATCGGCACATTTCTTCGGCACCAGCTACTCGCCCCTGGCCCAGGGCCGGCCGGCGACGCTTGCGCTCGCCGTACAATATGGTTTGCAAGGCTGTGTGCATGAGCAGCCCGACCGTCTCCGCTATTTCGACGCCCTGCAAGTGACGCTCGAGGCGGACGCCAACCTCGTCCTTGGCTCGAGCGAGCTGGCTTTCACGCCCTCGAAAATATTGACGGTGCTCGCCGCCGGCCGGCCGGTTCTGGCCATCGCGCCCGCCGGCAGCGCCATGGTGCCACGGCTGGCGGAGCTGAGGCAGTCCTGTGTTGTTTTCCCCGCCACCGGACCGGATTCAGAAAGTGTCCATGCCACCGCCGGGCGGCTGCGCTCACTCAGCTGCACTCCTCGTGTCGACCACCCCGTCTCGAACGCACCCGATGGTTTCAGCGCGCAGGCCCTGGCCGTTCAACAGTTGGAAATTTTCTCCCAGGCCGCCCGCCAGGGCTAGCCCTTTCCGCAGCTCATTCTTCAGCCCCATGTCCAACGTCAATTCACCGGCCGCCGCTTCCGGAGCGGAATACGCCCTGCTGGGCGGAGATCATGCGCAGCGCGGGCGGACTCTTTTTCGCACCGGGCTGGGCCTGCTGGCCGTCGCCATGGTCTATCTGGCCTACAACGCCAAGGTGTCGGACATCCTTCAGCTCTACCAGGGGCTGGCCATTTTCGCCCTGTCATTTGTGCCGGGCCTGCTCTGGGCCAAGTCGGGTGGATCCCGTTTCCCGGTTTTCGAACCCATCATGCTGCTGTGTGCCAGCGCCTATGCGATTCCGCTGCTCAACGGCCATGAGCAACTGACCGTCTATCCGCCTGAAGTCATCACCCGAGCCGGATGGGCCGTCATCCTTTACCAGTTGAGCGCCATCACCGCCTACAACGTGACCAGGGGCCAGCCCGGCAAGAGTCGCTTCTGGGTCGAGGAAATCCTGAGCCGCCAGGTCGAGAAGTTCATCGTTTACGGCCTCATTCTCTCAGCCGTCTATGTCATCATCACGACATTCACCCTCTGGGTCCCACCCGATTTAGAGAGCGTGCTGCGGGCAGTGTTCTTCGGCATTGGCATTCTGTGCACCTTTATCGCCACCCAGCGCTGGGGCCGGGGAGAGCTGACCCAATCGGACAAGGCCATCCTGGCCTGCACACTTGTCACGCAACTTATTTTGCAGTCCGTCGGCCTGCTCCTCATTAACTCAATCACCCTCCTTGGTATAGCTCTGCTCGGCTATCTGTCAGGCGGCAAACGCGTCCCTTGGGTCACCATGCTCTGCGCCTTTGCCATCCTGGCCGTGCTGCACAATGGAAAGAGCCAGATGCGGGTCAAATACTGGGAGCAACTATATCCCCCTCCCACCGTCACCCAGCTGCCGGCCTTTTTTGCCGAGTGGATCGGCCACGGCCTGGAACCGCCCGATGAAAACAGCAGCGGCGAGCGCGATGCCTCGGTGGGACGCAAACTGCTGGAACGCACTTCGCTCATGCACATCCTGTGTTTGGCCGTTAATTTCTCCCCGGATCGCCAGCCCTTCCTTCATGGCGAAACCTACGGCTACGTGCTGCCCCAGTTGATCCCGCGTCTATTCTGGCCCGACAAGCCCCGCGCGCACATTAGCACCTACCGCCTGGCCATTTATTACGGCCTGCAGGATGAAGATGCCACCACCAGCACCACCATTGCTTTTGGCATGCCGGCCGAGGCTTATGCCAATTTCGGGCTCGTCGGCGTTGTCCTGCTCGGGATTTTCTGGGGCGTGAGTCTGAAGAAACTGCAAATCCTCTCCCTGAACAGCCCGATGTTTTCTCTCGCCGGACTGCTCATGATACTGCTCACCGCCTGGTCATTTAACTCGGAACTCACCATGGCGGTGTGGGTGTCGTCGCTCAGCCAGGCCATCATCGTGGTGCTGGGCGTGCCCATTCTGCTGCGCAGCCTGCTCGGTGCCTGAGCCGTTGATGAACCCCGCTACCGTCCGCCTCGCGATCATCCTGTCGCACCCGGTGCAGTATTACAGCCCGTGGTTTCGCTGGCTGCGGGCGAACGCGACGCTGGAATTCAAGGTGTTTTACCTCTGGGAATTCGGCGTGACGGTGCAGCGCGACCCGCAGTTCGGAGTCGCCTTCCAATGGGACACCGACCTGCTCGCCGGCTACGACTCCGAGTTTGTGCCCAACGTCTCGTCCGATCCCGGCACGCACCACTTCCGCGGACTCGACAATCCCGAACTATGCCGCCGGCTCGCCGCATGGCAGCCCCAAGCCGTGCTGCTCTTTGGTTACAACTCTCGCTCGCATCAACACGCCTTGTGGTGGGCGCGCTGGCACGGTGTGCCGCTGCTCTTCCGGGGGGACTCCCATCTGCTCGGCCGCATCCAGTTGCCGTTTGCGCGCCGGCTGCTGCTCAAGCTTCTCTACCGTCAGTTTGCGGCATTTCTGCCGGTCGGTTCAGCCAACCGGGAATACTTCCGGACACTGGGCGTGCCAAACGAGCGGCTGTTTTTCGCCCCGCACGCGGTGGATTCCGCGCTGTTCAATCCGGATGACTTGGCGGCGCAGGCGCAGGCTGCCGCGTTGCGAACCGAACTCGGCCTCGCCGGCAAACGCGTGGTGCTCTTCGCGGGCAAATTCCACGAACGCAAACAGCCGGTGGAACTGCTGCGGGCATTTCTCAAGATCGCCACACCGGAAGACGCCCTGGTCTTCGTCGGGAATGGCCCGGAAAAGGCGCGTCTCACCGCCCTGGCCGCGGCGAGTCCCGCCGCATGTGTGCGGTTCCTGCCCTTCGCCAATCAGACGGAAATGCCGGCCCGCTACCTGCTGGCCGATATTTTCGTGCTACCCTCCCGGGGTCACTATGAAACATGGGGGCTGGCCGTGAACGAGGCCATGCATGTTGGTGTGCCCTGCCTGGTTTCCGATCTCGTCGGCTGCCAGCGCGACCTGGTGCAACCGGGCGAAACCGGCTGGGTCTTTGCGGCCGAAAACCAGGAAGCGCTTGTGGCCACGCTGCGCACCGCCCTCCGCACTTCGGCAGAAGAACTGCAACGACTCAGACGCAACGCCCTCACCACCATCGCCCGCTACACCTACCAGCAGACCAGCGACGGTCTGCTCCAGGCTCTGGCCAGCCTGCGCCCGCGCTAAACCGATGCGCATTTCCATCGTCAACGGTTTTTTCCTGCCCGTGCCACCCGTCAGCGGCGGGTCGACGGAAAAATCATGGTACAATCTCGCCCGTGAATTCGTCGCCCGCGGCCACAGTGTCACGATGTTTTCGCGCCGCTGGTCCGGGTTTCCGCAGACCGAGACGGCGGAGGGCATCCGGCATATTCGCTTGCGCGGAGCCGATCATCAGCGCCAGCTCTGGCGCAACCTGCTGCTGGATTTCATCTGGAGCTGGCGGGTTTTCTTCGCCCTGCCGGCGGCGGACATCGTCGTGGTCAATGCCGTGGCCCTGCCCATCTGGCTGGGCTGGCTGAAGCCACGCGCCGGCCGGGTTGTCATCATGACCGGCCGGATGCCGAAGGGTCAGTACCGCCACTACCGCCGCATCGCCCGGGTGCTGGCCGCGAGCAGTTTTGTCCGTGACCGGGTGCTGGAGGAAAACCCCGCCCTGGCGCCTGTCACCCGAGTCTGCGGTTATCCCATCGACTGGCGGCTGATCAATCAGGAGACCGAGATGTCACCCCCGGGGCTGCCCCCGCCCGTGCCGGGGGAACTGACTCTGGGCTTTGTCGGACGCATCCACGAGGAGAAGGGCCTGATGCTGCTCGCCAAGGCCCTGCAAATCGTGGGCCAGACGCCCGGCCTGCCGGAGTGGCGTTTGCTGCTATGCGGCCCGACGGACATCGCCCGGGGCGGCTCCGGAGTGGCGTTCCGCGGAGACCTACTGCACAAACTTTCCTCGGTGATGCACCCCAGCCGCTTCAATCTGCTGGATCCACAGTTCAACGAACGCACCCTCGCCGGGGTTTACCGTCGCATCAATATTTTCTGCTATCCCAGTCTGGCCGCCAAAGGCGAAACCTTTGGCGTCGCCGTGGCGGAGGCCATGGCCGCGGGGGCAGTGCCGGTCGTGTCCCGGCTGGCCTGCTTCACCGATTTTGTCCGCGACGGGCAGAACGGCGTGGTGTTTGACCATGCCGCGCCCGACGCCGCGGCGCAACTGGCGGCCGCCCTTGTCCGCCTGCTAAGGGAAGCCGGCTGGCGCCAGCGTCTCGCCGTGGCGGCACGACAGGACGTGCGGATCTACGATTTTGGCAGCTATGCCGAGTCGCTGCTGGCTGACTTCTCGCAGTTGACCGCCCCCGCTGAGCCCGCATCCTCCACCTCGTGAACGACGACGCCCCCTATCTCGGTCGCAATTGCACCACACCCTATGCCAGGTCGCAGGTGCTGCGCCGCTGGCTGTGGCTTTTTGTGCAGTCCACCCTTTTCCGCTGGAGTCCACGCCCCGTCCATGGTTTCCGGGCCTGGCTGCTCCGCTGTTTTGGCGCCGATATCACCGGGCCGGTCGTGATTTTCCCCACCGCGAAAATCGTTTTCCCGCAGCACCTCACCCTCGCCCCGCACAGCATGGTGGGACCGTGGGTGAATCTCTATAATTTGGCTCCCATCCGCCTCGAATATGGCGCGAATCTCAGCCAGCATTGCCATCTTTGCGCCGGCACGCACGACTTTACCCGCTGGGAAATGCCGCTCGTCACCCGGCCCATTGTCATCGGCCGGAACGCCTGGCTCGGTGCCGATGTCTTTGTCGGCCCGGGCGTGACGGTCGGCGAACTCTGCGTGGTCGGAGCCCGTTCGGTCGTGGTGAGGGATCTGCCCCCGCGGAAAATCTGCGTCGGCTCGCCTTGCCGGCCGGTCAAGGACAGATCCGAACCCAAAGTATGACTGCAGGACTACCGACTACAGACGACGGGACTCTTCCATGTCCGGTAGTCGTGTGGTCCGTAGTCCCGTAGTCCTTTTCCATGCGCCTCTGCCAGATCGTGCCCAGCCTCGAGGACCGTCATGGCGGGCCCTCCAGATCGGTGCGGGCCCTGGCCAACAGCCTCGCACAGCAGGGCGAAACCGTGGACCTGCTTACCACGGTGGAAGCCGGCCAGCTTGTCACCCTCGATGGTCGCGACACGGCGACCGTGCGCACCTTTCCGCGTGTGACCCCCCGTTGGCTTTCCCGCTCCCCCGGACTCCAGCAGTACCTGCAAACCGCCGGCTACGACTGTGTGCACAATCATTCCCTCTGGCTGCTCCCGCTGCGTTATGCCCACGAGGCGGCGCTGCGCAGTGACATACCTTTGGTAATTTCTCCGCGAGGCATGATGAGCGGCTGGGCGTATCGTCATCGTCGCTGGCGGAAACGTCTTGCCGAACTCTTCGTGCATCCGCACGCCCTGACCGGGGCCGCCGGCTGGCACGCCACGAGTCCGGCTGAGGCGGATGACATCCGCCAGCTTGGCTTCACCCAGCCGGTTTGCGTTTCGCCCAACGGCGTCGCGGCACCCACCGACGCTGAGCTGTCGGTCGCACGCGCCGGTTGGAACGAGTTCTGCCCGGCCACGCGGCAAAGGCCGGTTGCGCTTTTCTATTCGCGCTTTCACCGCAAGAAACGGCTGCGCGAGTTGATCGATCTCTGGCTTTCCGTTCCGCGCGGCGACTGGCTGCTCCTCATCGTGGGCGTGGGGGAAGAGTACACTGCCGCCGGCTTGAACGCGTTGATCGCCGCCGCCGGAGGACAGGAGCGCATCACCGTGTTCGACGGCGCCAACCGGCCTCCACCCTACGCCGTGGCCTCCCTGTTTGTCCTGCCGTCCCATTCGGAAAATTTCGGCCTTGTCATTGCCGAGGCTCTCGCCGCCGGCGTGCCCGCGCTGGTCACCGACACCACTCCCTGGCAGGGTCTCGCCGCGCAGGATTGCGGCTGGTGCGTGCCGTGGGAAAAGTTCGGCAAGACCCTCAACACCGCGCTGGGCACCCGACGGGGTGTTCTGGAAGCCATGGGAGCGCGCGGCCGGACGTGGGCTCAGCGCGAGTTTTCGTGGCAGCGGGCCGCCAGTCTGCTGAGCGAGTTTTATCAACATTTGCACGATGAGCGGCGCTGAACCCCATTCTCCCGGCCTCCGGTCCTCCCGACCGCGGCGCAGCAGCCGTTCACTTGAGATCCTGGTCCTGGTCCAGTTCGTGGGGCTGATCGTTTTCACCTCATGGGCTTTCGGTGGGCAGGCACCGTGGGTGCGACAAGGCATGGCCGCCTGGGGTGCGGTGGGCGTCCTGCTTTTTTTAATCGCCTGCTGGATGCGGCCCAAACCGGCCGGCGAACGATTCCATCCAGCCGTGCGCTGTCTCTGGCCATTGCTGCTTTACAATCTCGTGGTGGGAGTGAGCTGCTTCAATCCAAGTTTCAAGGACGCCGTCATTGCCGGAGAGCCCTCGCTGGTCATGGGTGATCCCAATCCCTGGCTGCCCAGTTCGGCACGCCCGCTGCTGACCCTCAAGGAACTCTGGCTGTTCGATGTCATCGTACTGTCCTGTTTCAACTTGAACCTGGTGCTGCATGGCCGTCGCCTCGTTCGCGTTGTCCTGTTCATTCTGGGCGGCAATGCCGTCGCCCTTGCCATCTTCGGCACCTTCCAAAAACTCAGCGGTGCCAGCGGCCTGTGGTTCGGCCTCGTGCCGTCGCCCAATCCGAAATTTTTCTCCACTTTCGTCTACCACAACCACTGGGGCGCCTTCACCCTCCTCAATACGGCCGGCTGCCTGGCGTTGCTTTACCATTACGTGCGGCGGGGCGGCGACCGGGACTTCTGGCACTCGCCCGTCCTGCTGGGTGCGTTGGCCACGCTGCTGCTGGCGGCGACAATTCCGCTCAGCGCCTCGCGCTCCTGCACTGTGCTGATCACCTGCCTGCTGGGCGGCTCCCTCGTCCATTTTCTCGCCCGCCTCATTCGCCGCCAGCGCGAACTGCACGAATCCATCGCGGCGCCCATCGCGGGAATAATTCTGGCCGCCGTGCTCGCCACGGCCGCCATCGCCTACCTCGGGCGCGATGTGATTGCGCAGCGCGCCCGGCTGACCTCGCAGCAACTGTCGCAAATCGCCCGGGAGGACACCCTCAACTCCCGGCTGGCCCTTTATCGTGATACCTGGCGCATGGCCGCTGAGAAACCCTGGTTTGGCTGGGGACTCGACAGCTACCCGCATGTGTTCCGGATTTTCAACACGCAGCGGACGACTGAATCGTGGTGGTGGATTCCCTTTTACGCCAAGGCGCACAATGACTGGCTTCAATCACTCGCCGAGGTCGGGTTCGTGGGTACGGGCCTGCTGGCCCTGCTGGTTCTGGTGCCGCTGTTTTCCGTGCGGTGGCGGCAGGTGGAATCGACTCTTCCGCGCTACCTGCTGGCGGGCGACGCCCTCGTCCTGCTCTATGCCTGGGTCGAATTCCCCTTTGCCAACCCCGCCGTGATGCTCACATTCTGCGCGATGTTCTACTGCGCCATCCGCTACGCCACACTCGAATTGCGCGCCCGGCAGGATGAGCCACGTGACCATGCCCAATAAAGCCCCCATTTCCGTCCTGATTCCCGTGAAGAACGAGGCGGCCAACCTCGGCGCCTGCCTGGCTTCGGTGGCGTTTTGCGACGACATCGTGGTGGTCGACTCTGCGAGCAGCGACGGCACGCAGGAGATCGCCCTTCAAGCCGGCGCCCGGCTGGTGGATTTCAACTGGGACGGCCGGTTTCCCAAAAAGAAAAACTGGGCACTGGCCAATGTGTCGTGGAAAAACGACTGGGTCTTCATTATTGACGCTGACGAGCGCGTGACGCCCGAGCTGGCCGCGGAAATGCGCGCCGCCGTCAACCAGACGCAACAGCAAGGTTTTTATGTTAACCGCCGCTTCTGGTTCCTCGACGGCTGGCTTAATCATTGCGGCTACTACCCGAGTTGGAATCTCCGCCTGTTCCGCCACCGGCTCGGACGCTACGAGCAACTCCCGGACTCGGCCGGCGCCGGTTCCGGCGACAACGAAGTCCATGAACACGTGCAGCTCGAGGGCTCGGCCGGATACCTCAAGGCCGACATGGAACACTACGCGTTCCCCGACATCGCCACTTGGGTGGAGAAACACAACCGCTACAGCAATTGGGAGGCGCGTCTCCAGGTGGGGGCACAGTCCGGGAGCGCCGGCAGAGATGCCGAACTCGACGCCGGCCTGGCCCGCAAGCGCCGGTTGCGCCGCCTCGCCTGGTCGCTGCCGTTCCGGCCTGCCCTGCGGTTTTTCTACCACTATGTCTGGCGCGCGGGATTCCTCGACGGATATCGCGGCTATGTGTTCTGCCGGTTGATGGCCTGGTATGAATTCCTGTGCGCCGCCAAGGCCCGCGAACTGAAACGAGCGAAAAGGTAGGGCGAATCCTCCGGATGAGCCGGCTCATCGAGGATGACTCGCCCTATCCAAATCATCAGACACTTGTCCAAGCCTCGTCTCATTTTCGTCAACCGGGTCTACTGGCCCGCGGAAGCGGCCACGGCCCAGTTGCTCACCGATCTGGCCGAGGGTCTGGCGGCACGCGGCTGGCCGGTGCACGTCATCGCCGCCGGGGATGAATCCGGCCCGCACCACGGTGTCACCATCCACCGCACCGGACCGGGAGTTAAACATGGCGGCCTGATTTCCCGTACCCGCAACTACTGGCGTTTTCTTCGCGGTACGCGACGGCTGCTTGCCATCCTGGCGCAACCGGGCGACGTCGTGGTGCTGATGACCGATCCGCCGATGCTGGGTGCGGCGGCCGCGAGTGTCGCCTCCCGCCGCGGCGCGCAGATCGTCCACTGGATTCAGGACATCTACCCGGAGATTGTCACCGCCCACGTGGGGGCGCTGGGCGCGTGGCTGCTTTGGCCGCTCAAAGCCCTGCGCAACGCCGCGTGGCGTTCCGCCGGTTGTTGCGTGGCTCTCGGGACCGACATGGCCCGGGCCGTCGCCGCCCAGCATGTGGCGCCCGGCTGCATCACCATCGTGCCGAACTGGGCCCCGCGCGAACTGCAGACTCCGCCCGCTGCCGCCGAGATCACGGCCCGGCGCACCGCTTGGGGGCTGGCCGACAAATTCATTGTCGCCTACTCCGGAAACCTGGGCCGCGTGCACGAATTTAAGGCCGTCATCGAGGCGGCGAGAATCCTGCAAGCCCGCAAAGACATTGTCTTTCTCTTCATCGGCGGCGGGGCGCGTTACGCCGAGGTTCGCTCCGCCGTCCAGGCCGGTCGGCTGGACAACGTCCGTTTTCTGCCGCCGGAATCGCGTGCGCAACTCGCCGCCGCCCTCGCCGCCGCCGACGCGCACCTAGTGACGTTGCGGCCGGATTTCGCCCGGTTGGTTTACCCGAGCAAACTGGCCGGAGTTCTCGCCGCCGGCCGCCCCGTGCTGTTTGTCGGGCCGCCGGAGGGCGAGATCGCCCAACTGCTGGCTCGCGAACAGTGTGGTGTGGCGGTGGCCCCGGCAGAGGGCTCCCGGCTGGCCGAAACCGTGGCGCAATGGCAGGGGGAGCCGGGGCAGCGCGGGCAAATGGGCCGGCGTGCACGCGCCGTCTACGAAAAAGTTTTTCGTTTCGAGCCGGCGCTGGCACAGTGGGAGCATATCCTAAGCCGTGTCGGAACCGCCGGCCAAGTTCAGTTTGCCATGGCCGCAAGTGACGCCGTAAAATCGCCCGCTCCATGACCCAGGGCAGAAAAATCCCATTTGTCCTCCTGCTGCTCGACATCGCCGCGGTGATCGTCGCGTATAATTTCATGGCGTGGAGCCGCGGGCTGATGGTGCTGACCGATCCCATCCTGGCGCCACTGCCGCTTCTGGTGTCCATGCATGTGCTGGCCGTTTACCTGATCGACGGCTACAGCCCGCGCACCGACATGATGTCGGTGACCTACACCAGCCTGCACACCATCGCCCTGGTCTTCGTGATGCTCTGCACCCTGTTGCTGACCTATGCGTTTTTCCGGGCGGGCTTCCCGCTGCAAAGCAGCCGCCTTGTCACCATCGGAGCCTTCCTGCTGCTGATCCCGGTCACCCTAAGCTACCGGCGGATTCTTTACCAACGCCAGCAGGCGCGCAAGCAGCAGCGGTATTTCATGTTTCTGGGGAGTCCGGAAAGCTGCATCGCGTTCAAGGAGGAATGCCGCAAGACGGGCATGACCCAGACAGTGCTTTACGCTACCCATGAGACGTTTGTCCCCGGCGTCACCCCCGTCCACTCGGCCAGTCCGGTCTCCGTTCCGCCCTTCGGCGACGTGACCCACTATCTCGCCGAATATGAAAGCAACCTGGACGCCATCATCCTGCGCGAATCGAGCCAGGAACTGCCCCAGGCCGTGGCCCAGAAATTGATGGAGCTGCATTTCTCGGGCGTTCCAACCTATACCCTCGAGCTTTTCAACGAGGTCTACTGGCGGAAAATCCCGCTCTACCGGCTGAACCAGACCTGGCTGTTTCAGGAAGGTTTCCAGATCGCACGCGAACCGGTGTTCGAGCGACTGAAACGCCTCAGTGACATCCTGCTGGCGTCAATCGGCCTCGTTCTGGCGCTTCCCTTGCTGCCGTTCGCCGTCGCTGCCATCTGGCTCGACGATCGCGGCCCCGTGTTTTTCCGGCAGCCGCGCGTGGGGCGCAACCGCGTGCTCTTCGCCATCGTCAAGCTCCGCACCATGCGGGCGGACAAGGGCGGCGACAGCTACACTCGCGCGGGCGATCTGCGGATCACCCGCATCGGCCAGTTCCTGCGCGCGACGCGGCTCGACGAGGTGCCGCAGCTCTGGAATGTCCTCATCGGTGACATGAGCCTGATCGGCCCCCGGGCGGAATGGGTGAAGCTGGTGGAAGATTATGAGAAAAAAATTCCCTGCTATCACTTCCGCCATCTGGTCAAGCCCGGCATCACCGGCTGGGCACAGGTCAACTACGACTATGGCGAGAACATCGAGGACACGCTCCGCAAACTGGAATACGATCTCTACTACATCCGCTATTTCTCCTTCGTGCTCGATGCGTCAATCGTTCTGAAGACGATCCACCTCATGCTCTTTGGCAAAGGCCGGTAGTGAAAGAGAGACTGCACCACAGAGACACGAAGCATTAGGAACCACGATTGCTCGGATTACACGGATGGAACCCGAGTCCACGGCAAACTAAGCTGCTTAAAGATATTTATCTGTGTCATCTGTGCAATCCGTGGTTAATTTTTCTGATTGGGTTCGGCTTGGTCTCTCTTTGTTTCAAAAAATCAAGCCGGCTGGTTGCCAGTTCACGATCTGTGAGTAGCGGTCTAATCCGTGGCTAACATCAAAACATACGATTTCATCTGCATCGGCGGTGGCAGCGCCGGGTTCAACGCCGCCAAGGCCGCAGCCGGCCTCGGCAAAAAGGTCGCTGTCGTGGACGGTGCCCGGCAGCTTGGCGGCCTCTGCATCCTGCGCGGCTGCATGCCGTCGAAGACCCTCATCTACGCCGCCGAGATCCTGCACCACGCTCAGCACGCGGACAAATTCGGCCTCAAGGTCACCGGCGCCCGCGCCGACATGAAGGCTGTTCACGCGAGAAAATTGCGCCTCATCGCCGATTTCGCCCGCTACCGGGTGGACGCGCTCAAGTCGGGCAATTTCGATCTTTATCGTGCCAACGGACACTTCGTCGATCCGCACATCTTGCAGCTTTCCGATGGACGCAGGTTGCGCGCCAAGCACTTCCTACTCGGCACCGGCTCCAAGGTCAGCGTACCGCCCGTGCCCGGCCTCAAGGAGACCAAATGCTGGACCAGCGACGATGTGCTCGATCTGGATTTTGTGCCGAAGAGCGTGCTCGTGCTCGGCGGCGGCATCGTCGCGTGCGAACTCGCCCAATATCTCAACCGCATTGGCGCGAAAGTGATACTCGTTCAGCGCAGCCCGAACATCCTCCGTGACCATTCCGAGGAAGCCTCCTGTGTCGTCCAAAAAGCCTTCGTGGACGACGGCATCGAACTCTTCACCGATACCAAGCTTCAATCTGTCGCCTCTGACCGGCATGGCATCACCGTGAAATTCCTGAATAACGGGAAACTCATCACCCGCCGCGCAGCGCACCTGTTCAACGCCTTGGGCCGGGAACCCAACACCACCGGACTGGGCCTCGATGCCGCCGGGGTGAAGACGCGTCCGAACGGTGGAGTCATCATCAACCGCTGGCAACAGACAAGCGCGCCGCACATCTACGCCGCAGGCGACTGCTCAGGCCCGGCGGACATTGTCCACATCGCCATCGAACAGGGCATTCTGGCGGCGCGCCATGCCTTCAAGGTGAAGGCCATCAAGCCCGTGGATTTCTCCCTCCTGCTCAATGTCGTCTTCACCGACCCGCAGCTCGCGACCATCGGCCGGCTGGAGCGCGACCTCGACGAGCAGGGTGTGAAATACCTCAGCGCCTCGTATCCTTTCAATGACCACGGCAAGTCCATTTTAATGGAAGCCAACTACGGCTACGTGAAGGTGCTGGCCGAGCCGAAGCGTGGCCGCATCCTCGGCGCGGAGATTGTCGGCAAGGACGCGGGCGAGCTGATCCATTGCTTTTCCGGTCCACTGGCCATGCATGCCACGGTGCGCGACCTGCTCCGCGCCCCGTGGTATCATCCGACGCTCGCCGAGATCATCACCTATCCGCTCGAGGAACTGGCGGAGAAAATCAGATAGCGCGTTCCAATTGATTTCAATATTGAGTGTAGAAGCGATGGGTAGGGCGCGACCGCTGGGCGCGCCGTAGGGACATTCGCGGACGGCCCGGCGGTCCGTCCCTACCGACGCTACCGCGCCAATAATCCAAGTGAAACTCCTCCTCCAACGCGCCCTTGCCGCCACCTTGCGAATCACCGGCCTGCAATACTGGCCGGTGCGGGTGCGTCGGGGCCTGCCGGCCGGCGCGCGCTGGACACTCTTCCCTTGGAGCGCCTACTGGCGCGGCGGCTATGAACCGGAGATCGAGCAGGCGATCCTCGGGCTCGGCGATTTGAGCGGCAAGGTCTGCTGGGATCTCGGCGCGCACTTTGGCTTCTACAGCGTCGGCTTCGCGCTGCGCACCGGGCCGACGGGCGAAGTCGTGGCGTTCGAGCCCAATCCCGTCAGCTACGCCCGGCTCGAACGCCACCGCCGGATGAATCAACTCACCTGGCTGAAAACCTTCGAGGCCGGCTGCTCGGACGCCGATGGCTCCGCTGAATTCTACACCTATGGCAACTTGCTGAGCACCACGACCCACCTGCCCTACGACGGTGAGACGCCCGACCCTTCTGCCAAGCCTATCAGCATCCGGCTGCTGAAACTGGATGACTTGGTGCGCACGGGACAAATCCGTCCGCCCGACCTGATCAAGGTGGATGTCGAGGGCCACGGCCATCACGCACTGGCCGGGGCGATGGAAACCATCCGGCAAAAACGGCCGGTCATCCTCATGGGGTTTCACAGTCCGCAGGAAGTCGCCGGCACCGAAGCACTCCTCCAGCCACTCGGCTACGAGTTTGCTCCCGTCGGCACAAACAATCCCTCTGATCGCATCGGCGCGGATTATCTGATTCGGGTCGCTACAACCTAAACCTTAGGACAAAATCGCTTTTCAAGAACCCTGACTTTGGTCGACCAACATATTAAAAAGACCGCGCTAATCACCCTCCCTATTCTCGCATTTGTTGCGTTCTATTACTCGGTGTATTGGGGCTGGGCGTCTGGAACGGGCACCCCATTGGACGTGGCTCACAAGGCAAATCTCAAATTGGCAAGCAATGCTGCACTGTTTATTTCCTTTAGTTTGGTCGCAGTGACAGTTGCCATTCGAATTGTTCCGAAGATGCTTCGGGAAACGAAAGCAAAACCAAACGACGTTTCGGATCGGAGGTTCTAGCAAGCATGGCATGCATTTTGGTTTTGCGGGTTGAGGAAAGAGCGGAGTAACTAGCGGTATGTCTGACTACCAAGCACCCGAATTTCTCGTCGAATTGCTCAAAGCCAAGTCGCCTTCGGGTGCCGAGGCCCAGGCCCAGGCCGTTTACGACAAATTCGTCAAGCCCCACGCCGACGCCTACGCCAACGACGCCCTTGGCTGCCGGCTGGCCACGCTGAACCCCAAGGGCGGTCCGACCCTGATGTTTGCCGGCCACATGGACGAGCTCGGCCTAATCATCACCTACGTCAACAAGGACGGCTATCTCTACTTTGACACCATCGGTGGACACGATCTCAGCATCATCTCCGGCCGGCGCGTCATCATCCAGACGGCCGGCGGTTCCGTGAAAGGCGTGACGGGCAAGCGCGCCGTGCACCTGATGGACGAGGAGGACCGCAAGAAGGTGCCCAAGAAGCACGAAATCTGGATCGACATCGGCGCCCAGTCCAAGGCCGCGGCGCTCAAGCGCGTCGCCATCGGCGACGTTGCGACCTACGATCACGAATTCGAACTCATCACCGGCAGCATCGGCACCGCCCGGGCCTTTGACAACAAGGTCGGCGCTTACGTGGTGGGCGAGGCGCTCATCCGGCTCGAGAAAGAGAAGGCGAAACTGAACGCGAAGGTGGTATCGGTCGCCACGACTCAGGAGGAAATCGGCACACGCGGTGCGACGACCTCCGCCTTCGCGGTCGATCCGCACGTCGCGCTGACGGTCGACGTCGGTCACGCGACCGACCATCCGGACTGCGACCAGCGCAAATTTGGCGAGACCAAGCTCGGCGGCGGCCCGATTGTCTGCCGGGGCCCGAACATCAACCCCAAGGTTTTCGAGCGGCTCGTCGCCTGCGCGAAGAAGGCGAAGATTCCCTTCCAGACCGAGGCTGATCCGCACCCGACCGGCACCGACGCCCGTGCCATCCAGATGGCCCGCGGCGGCGTAGCCTGCGGGCTGGTGTCCATCCCACTGCGTTATATGCACACCCCGAGCGAGGTCGTGGATCTCGAGGACGTGGAGAACTGCGTGAAGCTTTTTGTCGCCTTCGCGAAGTCGATCGAGAAGGACGAGAGTTTTAATTGGTAGGGCGGCGGTGTTTGCCGTAGGCCGAGGCCCGGCGTCAAGCGCCGGCCCAACAGTTTGTAGCCTGGTGGAGGTGGGGTGCCCTCACCCCCGGGTTTCAGTTCGCGCAACACATGCCTCGCGGGGTGAGGGCACCCCGCCTCCAGGAATGTCTCAGAGATTACGGCGCGCCCAGCGGTCGCGCCCTACCTAGACACCAAAGGCGCGGATGCTACCGCGCCTTTTCATTTCCGTATTCCTTCGCTCACTCAGGCCGCGTTCTTGTCGGAGGAAGCCGGGCGGGCAATCTTCTTGAGCATCGGCTTTTTGCGGCCCTCGACCACGGCTTGGTCGATGATGACCTCGGCGATGTCGTCGCGATGCGGCAGGTCGTACATGACCTCGAGCATCAACTTTTCCAAAATGGAGCGCAGGGCGCGGGCGCCGGTCTTGAGCTCGATCGCCTTGAGCGCGATGGCGTGCAGGGCGTCGCGGGTGAACTTGAGCTGCACCCCGTCCATGGCGAAAAGCTTGGAATACTGCTTCACCATCGCGTTCTTGGTGCGAAGCAGAACCTTTTCGAGATCGCCCACCTTGAGCTCGTCGAGGACGGAAACAACCGGCAGGCGGCCGATGAACTCGGGGATCATGCCGAAGCGGATGAGATCCTCGGGGGCGACCGAGCGCATCATCTCGTCGGGCGTCAGATCGTGATCCTTGGCATTGATGTTGAAGCCGAGTGAGCGCTGACCCTTGCGCTTCTTGATGACCTGATCGAGGCCGACAAAGGCGCCGCCGCAGATAAAGAGAATGTTCGAGGTGTTGACCTGGATGTATTCCTGGTTCGGGTGCTTGCGGCCGCCCTGCGGCGGAACGTTGCACGTGGTGCCCTCGAGAATCTTGAGCAGCGCCTGCTGCACGCCCTCGCCGGACACGTCGCGCGTGATGGAGACGTTTTCCGTGGTGCGGCGGATCTTGTCGATCTCGTCGATGTAGATGATGCCGCACTCAGCCTTCTTCACGTCGTAATTGGCGGACTGCAGGAGGCGCAGCACAACGTTCTCCACGTCCTCGCCGACGTAGCCGGCTTCGGTGAGCGTGGTGGCGTCGGAAATGGCAAAGGGCACGTCGAGAATCCGGGCCAGCGAGCGCGCCAGCAGCGTCTTACCAGAGCCGGTGGGACCGAGGAGCAGGATGTTGCTCTTCTCGACTTCCACGTCGTTGAACTCCGCCGGCATGGTCACGGCATCGCGGATGGAGCCGGCGTCGTAGTTCAGGCGCTTGTAGTGGTTGTAAACGGCGACCGAGAGGACCTTCTTGGCGTGGTCCTGACCGATGACATGATCATCAAGAACCTTCTTGATATCGGCGGGCTTAATGAGACGGAAAGCGGGCTTGCCCTCGTTGGCGGCGGGCGCTTTTACCTCACGGTCAATGATGGTCTTGCATACGTTGACGCAGGAATCGCAAATATAGACCCCGGGGCCCGCAATAATCTTGCGGACTTCGGCCTGCGATTTGCCGCAGAACGAGCATAGGGTCATGCGCGAGGGCTTTGCCATTTAATGTATATTCGTCGCCAACCGGCCTTTAGTCGAGGGATTTTCCTGTCCTAAGCCGGATGTAACAATCTTAGGCGGCACTCTGGGCGATCTTCTGGGCGTCGCGGGTGGAGGCGACCACATGGTCCACGATGCCGTAGGTTTTGGCCTCTTCGGCGCTCATGTAGTAGTCGCGGTCGGAATCCTTTTCCACCTGCTCCGCGGCCTTGCCGGTGTGCTTGGCGATGGTTTCGTTGAGAGTCTTGCGCCAGCGGATGATCTCCCGGGCCTGGATGGCGATGTCGGTCGCCTGGCCGCCCGCGCCGCCCGAGGGCTGGTGGATCATGACGCGGCTGTTGGGCAGGGCGAAACGCTTGCCCTTCGTGCCGGCGGCAAGAAGGACGGTGCTCATGCTAGCCGCCATGCCCAGGCAGTAGGTGACGAAGTCGCACTGGAGGAAATTCATCGTGTCGTAGATGGCCATGCCGGCCGTCACCACGCCACCCGGCGAGTTGATGTAAATCTGGATGTCCTTCTTCGGGTCCTCCATCTGGAGAAACAGCATCTGGGCGATGACGACGTTGGCCACGCCATCGTCGATCGGCGTGCCGATGAAGATGATGCGGTCCTTCAGGAGGCGGCTGTAGATATCCATCGACCGCTCGCCGCGGCCGGTGTTTTCGAGGACAATGGGAACGTAGTAGCTCACGGAAATTGGGCGCGGAGAAGGTTTAGGATGCGGGCGTGGGTGCCGGCACCACCTTAGCCTTGGATACCAGAAAATCAACCGCCTTGTCGAAAACGATCGAGTCCTGAATCGAGCGCAGGCGGCCCCGGTCCTTTCCCAAGTCCTTGGCCAGCTTCTCCGGCCGCTGGTTGCTGCGGGTCGCCTCGCGGTAAATG